>JBFYKV010000113.1:0-2534 GCA_041305745.1 Methanoregulaceae archaeon
CCGGCACCGGTCATAGCGCCGGTTCCGGAGACCCAGAGGTAGTAGAGTGTCTTCGGTTTTCCCGTCACGGTCACGGAGAACGGGCTGCCGCGGACAACAGTATTTTTCGTGGCCTCCAGCCTTGTTACATCGGGCACGAGCGTGATGGTTTTATACTGGCTTATGGTCTTTCCGGTATAGTCCGCCCCGGCATTCTTGTAATTATTCCTCATCTGGTTGAGCGTGGACTCTGCATAGACTACGTACGTTCCTGCAGGATAGAAGAAGTTGTAGTCACTGTCCCGGAGGTCGGTTCCCCAATAAACACGCGTGGAGTGTGTATTATGGAGGTTGTGACGGTAATCTTCGTTCCACACAAATGGCTGAACATCAACAAACTGGTTTGTCAGATCATATGCGGTTGTATTATTCTGGTAAAGGAAATTGTAGGTCGCCCCATTCTCGTTCTTCACCCTTATTGTAATGAACCCCGGCGTCGAGTCACTGACCTGCGGCCGGTAACTTTTATATGTAACCGGATACATGTTGGTATCGATCAGGAATGTCAGTCTCGTTCCTTGCGGAACGGATTTTCCCGATACATCCAACCCCCATGAATTAATCCCCTGATCAAGGTCCCAGATCTTTATATCAAGTTCCGGGTCCTGGACATTGAATACCACCTGCGGCACACCCCCGTTGGAGAGGTCGGCCATGCCCGAATCCGGGTCGACAAGGTACCAGTTCCCGGTGTACCCGACAAAATCCGCGGGTCCAACCGTCAGCGAGGTGTGGCGCGCTCCAAGATCGACCGTCCTTATCGGGCCTGTATGGGGAACGAGTCCAGCAGACGCCCACCACCCGATCTTTGTTTTTACGGGATCCGCGTAGGGCACTGCGGAATTGCCCTGTGCCTGGTTGAGAGCGGCAGTGACATTGAGTCCGCCCTCCCCGATAAAGATGGTTGCGCCCTGCACAACAACCTCGTAATCGGATGTCTGGCCCGTATCCGGAAATTCCTGGTTGGTCCGCGGGTTTTGGATCACCTTTGCCGGATCGATGCCGGCAGGTGAGACGGGGATATTACCGCCAGTTACTGAAACAGCCACTTCACCAGACCGCGACTCCCCCTCCACGCAGAAGGTATAGGTTGCCGGCCTGGTTGCATTCCAGGTCTGGATCTCAACGGTTGCCTGGCCATTCTTATCGGTCATGACCGCGGCATAGTGCAGGGAAGGGTCGAGCAGGGACGGGGGGACGGATTCCCGGAGGCTCCTGCCGCTCATGAGGGTAAAGGCTCCGACCGGGTACGGCCCCGTCACCGGGTCCTGGATGACCTTCGATGAAGGGAGGATCGATGGCGGGACTTCATTGACCGGGAGCGGGGCATCGCCATCATCCCGGACCCAGAGATTGTATTGCGTGGATGGTTTTCCGCAAATTGTCAGGGAAAACCGGTTGCTGCGCACCACCGAATCCCTGTTAGCCTCAAGGTTCAGCGCGGGTAGGACCAGCGTGACGGTTTTCGTCTGGCTTATGGTCTTTCCGGTATAGTCCACCCCGGCACACCGATAATTCTCCTTCATGGTATTGAGCGTGGACTCTGCCCAGACGACGTACGTTCCTGCAGGGTAGAAGAAATTGTAATCACTGTCCCGGAGGTCGGTTCCCCAATAGGCTCGTGTTTGAGGAGTATTATGGAGGTTGTGACGAGTGTCCGTTCCCCAACTGAACGGCTGGGTATTCACGAACTGGTTTGTCAGGTCAATTGTCGTTGCATTATCCTGGTACAGGTAGTTGTAGATCGCTTTGTTCTCGTTTCTCACCCGGATTGTAATGAACCCCGGGGTCGAGTCACTGACATGGGGTCGTTTACCCTGATACGTAACCGGATACAGGTTGCTATCGATCATGAATGTCAGCCGCTGCCCCTGTGGCACCGACGTGCCTGAAACATCGGCTTTCAGGTCAAGATCCCAGACCCTGATCTCAAGTGCCGGGTCCTGAACAGTAAATACAATCTGGGGGACACCCCCGTTGGAGAGGTCGGCCATGCCCGTGTCCGTGTCAACAAGATACCAGTTCCCGGTGTACCCGACAAAATCCGCGGGTTCAACCGTCAGCGAAGTGTGGCGCGTCCCAAGATCGACCGTCCTTACCGGGCCGGTGGAGGGGACTCCTGAGGCATACGCCCACCACCCAATCTTTGTTTTTACCGGGTTCGCGAAGGGCAACGCGGAATTGCCCTGCGCCTGGTTGAGAGCGGCGGTAACATTGAGACTGCCTTCCCCGATAAAGACGGTTGCGCCCTGCACAATCACTTCGAAATCGGATGTCTGGCCCGTATCCGGGAATTCCTGGTTGATCCGGGGGTCCTGGATCACTTTGGCAGGATCGATGCCATTGGGTGAGACGGGAGGTATACCTCCCCAGACACCAAAGGAGACTTCATCAGATACTGATCCATCTTCAACATGGAACGTAAAATCTGCTGGACGTGAACCTTCCCCGGTCACATTCCACGTCTGAATCTCAACAGTTGCCGTACCCCGGTT
>JBFYKV010000114.1:0-64997 GCA_041305745.1 Methanoregulaceae archaeon
ATAACTCCACATCGCAGTCACCGCCATGCCCTTTCCCGGATGATGACTCAACCTCGGCTAATCCTTCACCTTTCCCGGCCGATAACTCCACATCGCAGTCACCGCCATGCCCTTTCCCGGATGATGACCCGGTATCAGCCATTCAGATCTACCCCTTCCCGATGGAGTTCAGTTCCGGTTCAGGGGACAGTGCAGGACCCCTGACATCATCACCGGGTTTACCGTCCGATCCGGACGGCAACGGCCTTTATGAAGACCTGAACGGAAACGGGAGGACCGACTTCAATGATGTCGTCATCTATTTCAATGCCATGGATTGGATATCCCAAAACCAGCCGGTTGAGGCATTTGATTATAATGGAAACGGAAGGATTGACTTTAACGACCTGGTTTTCCTGACAGGTACTCTCTGAATATTATTCCTATTTTCCACTCTGCATAAATCCTCATTTCGAAAAACCGGGCCTGTTAATTTCTCCGGAAGGAGTGGGTGCTCTCCACCCGGCCCGTACTGGTGCAGAATGATATTTAGCAGGGCTGATTGCGATTCTGTCATAGTTAATAAGAACAAAGCATTGGTCCCTGTCTCATTGCTGATACCCACACCGACGATCATGAGCATAAGCCCCGGGAGTGCCGTCCATATATCACTTCTATAAGCAGGATCGTATCCAGACGAAATAGCGAAGAGCCGGATTTTTACTGGTATCCGCACATGTGCCCATTTTCAGGCGGGAATAAATGAAAACTAAGCAGGATACTTTGTCCTGTCTTCCCGGTTTTTTAAAAAAAAGCCTTTTTATTTTTTCGTAAGGCTGATCGCAGTGTCCACAAGAGTTGCGAGCTCTTCCACGCTCCAGCGTTCCGAGTTCAACACAATGTGATACAATGAAAGGTCCCTGATATCAATTCCGTAATACATGCGGTACCTGAGAGCCTCACTCATCTCGCGCTCTTCGGTAAGCCGTTTAGCCTTTTCAAGGTTCTCTATGGTATCACGGGACAGGATCCTTTCGACACGGCATGCAAGTGGAGCCGCGAGCCAGATCTTGAGGTCCGCCTGCTCAACAAACCACCCTGATAAACGTCCTTCAATGATTATGTCGTTTCGCGCAAGGGCAATCTCTTTCTGGCGCGCATCGATCATGCGGTCGATCTCCTGGTTTTTTTCAGCAAATTTTCCGAATTCTGCCAGGTCCATCCCGTGTTCCTGTGCCATCTGGCGGAAGACTTCCCCCGCGGAAACAAGTCCAAAATTGTGTTTTTCTGAAAGATATCTGGCAAGTGAGGTCGTCCCGCTGCCGGGAAGCCCACTCACCGTGATCCGCATCAGATACCCCCGATGTTTAAGGATTTCCTGACTACCTGGCTTAAGGTCAGTGAGCAGATCATGTACCAGAGGATCCATGCGGGTACTGGCCCGAGTATCATGTCAGAGAGGAGATGGGTCCCGAAAAATGGCATGGTAATCGAGGCTTCCACTGAATTAAGGCGGAAGAGAAGCCAGAAAAAGATAGGCACCGACAGGACAAGGATATATGCCATCGGCTTGAACTGGTTCTGCGACATGTCAAGCTGTTCTTTCATCATCTTGTCTTTTCTGGCATCCAGTTTCTTGATCTTCTTCTCGTCCTGGGAGAGCTGCGCTTCACGAAACTCCTTCTGGAACACTTTCATACGGGCCTGGACTTCCTGCATTTTCTCGTAATCAATGGTGTATTTCTGGATAATGGAGGAATAAAGGGCCGTGATCGTTGACAGTATGACAATTAGTATAAAGAACGGGACTTCACCCACAAGCGGCCCGAAAATGACGTCTATCGCACTGCCTACCCCGTCACGGATAGCCGGAATACTGTACGCCACCATCATCAGCATGGCAACGACCAGTGCGATGTATCCTCCATATTTTTTTGTATCCATAATTCACCTGAGAACCGCTGCCATATCTTCTGTTGCTTTCTCGAGCAGATGATCTGCATTGACAACAATTTTAATTGTACATCCGGTCAGCATCGCGTATGCTGCCGCTATTGATCTGTTAAACTGCTGGTGCTCGGCGATCGCCTTTGCACCTTCCATGTCCCTGGAACGTGTATCATCACCAAGCCTGCGAAGCAGTATCTGGTCATCATCGGTCTCTACCAAAACGATAGTGTCAGGCATGAGTTCCTGAAGCACCCATTCGGGGAGTCCCGCAAGGTACCCTTTCGGGGTCTTGACCGATGCATGAGTGTCGATTAGAATATTTCCCTCCTCACGGGCCAGTGCCTGTGCTGCAAGTTTCTGCAGCCTCTTCTGGAGGTCCTTATCGAGTTTTCTCATCTCGTCGCGGTCTTTGACCATTCCTTCCTTCTGTGCAGTCTCAAACATATAACTGCCGAAATTAAGGGATTTATAGATAATTCCCTCGCCAGAGAGGCGCTGAAGTGCCCCTGTGACAACCGTCGTCTTTCCAACGCCCGGCACCCCGGTGATGATAACTTTCCTTCCGGTCATGTTCACTCCTTTCCAAAGAATGTCCGCATGAACGGGTACATCTCCATTATCTGCTGACTTGCGATCTCCTCGTAGAGACGGTAGGTGATACTCACCGTCAGCAGAAGACCGGTCCCGCTCACTGCGCCAATGACACCAAAGAGGTTGGCAATGACACTGAGCAGCCCGATAAACACACCACCGATCACGGTAACGCGGGGGATATACCGGTCGAGATACTTCTCCAGTACCTGCGGGTTACGACGATAGCCGGGAATGGACATGCCGCTGTTTTGGATCTGGCGGGCCACATCCTTGGAATCGAGACCTGCGGTCTTGATCCAGAAGAGTGCAAAGATTGCACCACCGACTACCATGAAGACAATATCGATGCCCATTCGTAATAGGACCTCCCATGGGGCATGCCCAAGATCGGTTACCCACCACATCCAGTCAGACGGACCGTTTATCGGTGCCAGATAATACATCAGGCCTGATACGGGCGTTTGCCCGTCAAATGTTCCGAATATCGTTATTCCAACATTATTCAGGAACAGCCCGATCATCTGGATATTTGCCTGCAGCACACGTACGAGAATCATTGGCAAAACACTGGCATAGATAAGTTTTACCGGGAACCGTGCCCTGGCGCCTCTTACCTGTGCATGTGCAAGCGGGATCTCGATACGGGTGGACTCGACATAGACGATGATGAGGAATATTGCAATCGTCGTGATGAATGCAAGCAGGTCAGTACCGAAATACTGCAGATAATTAGCCCCGTCGAGGCCTATGGCCACCAGCCTCGGGAAGAACCCCACCGGGTAGGGATCACTGACAGGGGTCCAGTTAATAAACCCGTTAATGAGCGCCTGGGATATACCGGCAATAATGAAGAGTCCCACTCCCGACCCGATACCCCATTTGGTCACCACTTCATCCATGAAGAAGATCAGGACACCCCCGATACATATCTGCAGGAATATTATGAAAGAGACCGCAAACAGGCTTCCACCAAAGAATGCCTGGGCTATTACGGGATCAGGGCGAAGGAAACCCCCGACGAGGTTCGGTGCTGCTTCGACAATGATCATTACGAAGATGAGGAGCTTCTGCAGGCCCATGTACATGACCTGCCCGCGGGCTTCGGACGTATCGATACGCAGGATGTCCGCACCTTTCAGGAGCTGGAGCACGATCGATGCGGTGACTATCGGCCCGATACCGAGTTGAACCAGCGAACCGCTCGCACCTGCGAGAAGCGCCCGCCAGTAGAGGAAGATATCCTGGGAATTCGGATCAAGCCCGAATAACGGGATATTGGTCAGTACAAAATAGAGGATCAGTATTCCGGCGGTCCAAATCAGTTTATTCTTGAAATGGACGTGCCCCTCCGGACTTCTTACCGAAGGCATGGCTGCCAGCAATGGTTCCATTCGGTCCAACAGGTTACCCATTCTTTCACCTATAAAAGAGGTCAGATGATCAGAGCCTGACCACCAATCGCCTCAATCTTTGCCTTTGCCTGCTCTGAAAAGGATCTGGCAGTGATGTTCATCTTCTGAGTGACTCTTCCGCTGCCAAGTATCTTATCGATACCGATTTGTTCCGCATTGATGGCGATGGCGTCCCCTTCCTGTGCCGCGATTCCCGCGGAGACAAGGTCCAGGGCCATCTGATCAAGGATTCCCACTGAGAGTGCCCTGACATCGGTGCTGGTCTTATTGACAAAACCGTGCTTTCCGTTGTTCACCTGATCTGCGAGCAGATAATGGGTGAAACGGTGATCACGGTGTCCGGCTCTGCCCCTTCCACCACGATTTCCTGCACCGCGCCTGTTTTTATGGGTACCTCCTCCACAGGTCCTTGAACCACGGTATTTTGAGCGTTTATTGACTGGCATTCTAATCACCTCATTTTATGGAGGAGGGAATTAATTTCCCTGCCATAGTAGCCGAGTGCTCCACCCTGGGGAAACGTCCTCTTAATGGTCCGGTAGCCTTTGCGGGGCGGATGGAGCCTGAGGACAGGTTTCAGACCGGGTATATCAGACAGGCGGGTCTGTCCTTCTGCCAGTGCCTGTGCAAATTCTGAAATCCCCGGGTAGGTCGAATTGGCCTTTATGTATTCATCAGTTAAAGGGTTGTTACCGACGACCCTCCCCCGTGTCCGGAGGATGGTCTCGATGGTCTGGGCGTCCGCTTCTCCGTACGCCACAAAGTCCTTGACCTTCCTGATCATTCCAAGGTATTCAGGGGTGTCAGGAACAAGGACGCAGTGGTTGATGTGGTGAAGCCGGAGCATCTTTAAGGTGTCCTTGATATCGCGGCGTGTATTGACAACTCCGCGGACCTGAACGATTGCGTACATCATTCAGACCTCCCGGTCCTGATCATATTGGTTGCTTTCAGCGCGTTGAAGGTCGCCTTTGCGAAGTTGATGGTCGTCCGGGTCTGTCCGCGGGAGAATGTCCACGCGTCCTTGATCCCGGCAAGTTCCAGCACTTTCCTGCTGATTTCACCAGTGACAAGTCCTATTCCCTGTGGTGCCGGTTTAAGGGTCACGCGGACACTGCCAGCTGATCCCTCGACCTGCATCGGGATTGAATGGCTTGCATCGCATCCGCATTCCCAGCTGCCACACCCTCTGCGCACCTTGATAACATTGGTCTTTGCGTGTATGATTGCCTTTCTGATGGCATCTCCGACCTGCACGTCCTTACCCTGGCCAAACCCGATATAGCCGTTGCGGTTTCCGACCACAACAACTGCGCGGAATTTAACACGGCGCCCCGAGTCGGTCATACGCTGGACCATCTGGATGTCCAGCACCTCGTCCTCGAGGTCAGGCAGGAAGGCATCGACAATCTGCGGCTCCTTGATCGGTCTCCCGCTGTCAAGTACCTGGTCGATGCTGGTGATTTCGCCTGCCGCCACCATCTTGCCAAGACCGGTGAGAGGAATCCATTCCTCTTTTTCGTATGTCATTTCACTCCAGCTCCTTCATTATGGCGTCCATCGCCTGTTCTACATTTTGTACCAAGTCTCCAGCCCTTTCTGGAGCATATGCCGCTATATGGGCTCCCCTGACCCTGTCGTCATCCGGGAGGATCTCCTCGCCGTGAGGGACATCGAGTCCTGCTGCCACCGCACCCTTGAGCGCTGCAAAAACACGTGCTCCGTGAGTTGCACGGTTCAGGCCGATATCAAGGATTCCGGATTCATAACCGGCATTGAGTGCCTTTACCGCAAAGAGCATCCCGGTGAGGTATGCTGCGGGGGTGTTGGAAAGTGATCCGTTGTAGCCGTATCTTGAAAGCTCGGCTGAATTGGCTGTCACCAGTGTCCGGTCACCATCCATCTCGGCTTTTACCAGCTGGATAATGACATGCCGGTTGGACTTGCGAACAACCATACGCGGGCTTTTTGCGACGACAAGTTTCATCCTCTTGTAGTAGTCGGTTTTGCCCTCTTTCCGCCTGCGGAAAGGAACAAAATACCGTGGACCTGTCGCCATGTTACTTCATCCTCCCTGAAAGGACATCTATCTGGGCCTTTAAGTGGGCAACGTTCCTGAACTGTCCGCCTGCTGCCTTGCGGTAGAAGAGACGGTACATATGCCGGTCGATTTCACCTGATTCACGCATTTCAACCAGTGATTTCCTGATTGCCCTGATCTTCTGGATCCACTGCCGCTTGCTCGGGTTCCGTGCTCCTGCCGCACCCCTGTGACGCCCGGGGCCCTTGCAGTGTCCATATGATCTCTTGGCCGTCTTTGCACGGGCCCTGCCCCTGCTGACACCCTTGATCTGGTGGGCCTTGATTGCGCCTTCCTCGATCAGTGCGCGGAGGTCTTCTCTTGATATCGCATTCTGGATATCAGGGATCCGCTCGGGATCAAACCATACCCTGTGGACCCCGCACTTCAGAAGGGATGCTGATATGACTCTCTGGTTGTAGATATCGCTCATTCTGCATCACCTTCTTCTGATGTAACCCCGGTTTCCTTCGGGTTTAAGACCTTTAAGCCGTTTGCAATGGCCTGCTCCTGTATCACAGCCCGCTTGCGGTTTCCGACTGTTCCCCCGATCCGTACTGCATGTTCTTCCGGATTGAGTCCTTCCAGTTCGGCAACGGTAAATACCCGTACCTCATGAAACCCGCTCGGGTGCATTCCCCTGACTGCAACAGGGCTGCCGTATCCTGGTGTGGGAAGGGCGCCTTTTGCCTTTTTCTGTCTTCGCTGTTTGTTGTGCAGCCCCCGGGGCCTTCTCCAGGAGTCGGAGAGCTGCTTCTTCTTGCCTGCTCCGTCGCGCTTGAATGATGCATTCTTGCTTTTACGAACACGGATCAGTCTCTTTTTATCGTCCGCCATTTCCATCACACCTTCTGTACCAGGTATATTCCGTCCTGGAAGATGCGGGGGTCACGGTTACGTACCTTCGTGGCATGCTCAATATTTGCAAATGATATTCCCACGAGTTCCTTGTTGATCCCCGACAGGACGACTTCATCATTTCCTACCTTTGCGATAACCCCGTCTGCGATGGACGCATAACGGGCCTTCTTCTCGCCGAGGAAGTTATTGATCTCGAGCCGGTTGCCCTGCAGTTTCAGCTGGATAGGGAAGTGGCTGTATACGACCTTCATGCGGTATTCAAATCCGGTCGTTACACCTTTGAACATATTTTTAGTATGTGCCGCATAGGTCCCTACCATCGCCACGATGCTTTTACGCCCTGATTCCGTGGAGATTATCACTTCGTTATCAGTCAGCTCGACTTTGATCTGAGGAAAACGGAAGTTCCTTTCCAGTTCTCCCTTCGGACCTTTTACTTTGAGGACCGCTCCGGCGGTCTCTGCCTTGACGCCCGCCGGGATCTTCACCTTACGTATTACTGTCATTGGTCCACCTCAGAAGACATATCCCAGCAGATCACCGCCGACTCCTTCCTTTCGTGCCTGTTCGTGGGTAAGGACCCCCTTCGAGGTAGTAAGGATAAGGATGCCGAAGTTTTTGCCCGGAAGGTACTGTGTCTCCCAGTATTCGAGATCGTCGTGCTTTACATCATAACGCGGTGAAATTACACCACATTTGTTTATTCTGCCGTTCAGATGGACAAGGAACTGTCCGCCGCGTCCGTCCTCGATGAACTCAAATCCGCCGATATAGCCGGATTCCTGCATACAGCGGAACATTGCCCCGAGGAGTTTGCTGGCGGGCTCGATGATGCAGGTTGCTTTTCCACCGTCGGCTGCGTTCTTCAGCGCACTCATGCCGTCTGCGATTGTATTTAGTCTTGACATTCTGCATTCACCTCAATTCATCTTCTTGAATCCCATCTTCTGGGCCCATTCGCGGAAACACTGGCGGCAGAACATGATATGATACCGGCGCACCAGACCCTGTTTCCGGCCGCACATCTGGCATTGATGAACTCCGCGACCGTAGTTTTTCGTCTTCTCTCCGCCCATGTTATTGCACCTCCACCTGGTAACGTTCCTGCAGAAACGCGATGGTGTCTTTGGGATTCACGTGCTGTTTTTCAGGGAGTTTTCGCTGTTCGGCATACCGGCGTGAGATCCGTATTCCCCTCCGGGCGAGCACGACGTTGATGTCCATACCGTAGATACCGATCTGGGGGTCGTATGACATTCCCGGGTAATCGGTGTGTTCTTCTATGCCAAAGGAAAAGTTCCCGCGCCTGTCAAACTGCGTCTGGAATATCTTTTTCTCGACGATATTGAGTGATGTCTCAAGGAAATTCCTGGCCTTTTCGCCGCGGAGCGTGACACGGCACCCGATAGGTCCTCCTTTCCTGATGCCAAACGCCGGCTGGGTCTTTTTCGCAATCGTGCGCACCGGGGTATTGCCGGTAATCGCCTTCATGATGTCAATGGCCTTTGAGAGCTTTTCGCCGCTCTCGCCGACACCCATGTGCACAACGACCTTGTCAACATAGACCTGCTGCATCGCGTTCATTCCTCAATCCCCCACTCTTTTAAGGCCGGGGTTTCCCTTCCGACCACGTAGATGTAGTCCTCGATGGTATCAAACCGGGTGCCTGCTTCATCTTCAAGGGTTACCCTGTTTGGTACGCTTCCCGGGATCTTCTCGATCTTTACAATTCTCGCGATCTTTCCGGAGTGCTTACCCCCGATCACCATGGCCATGTTGCCCTCGGCAAACGGGAAATGATCGATGATACGGAACCGCTCTTCAGGAGAGAGCGAGATGACGATCGAGTCGCCTGGCTTGTAGCTGTTGTCGGCAAGGATGTTTGCTCCGTACCTGAGGTTGAGCTGGACTTTTCCGTCTGCCACAATCGTCTTGTTTTTGATCTTTGCAAGGCGTGATCCGGCTGCCGCGGCATCGATTTCAATTGTTTTATGGCGGCCCTTCTTGTCTCTTAAGATACGGTAGTGTTTTCCGATTTTGGGCAGCGAAATGATATCAAAGATACCAATGCCCATTTTCGGGTCCCTGCATGGCCTGCCGTTGATAATCACATCTTTCTGACCAAGGATCTGCTTGACTTCCTTTAAGTTGCGGGCATATCCCATATGGTCCCGGAGCCACACCGTAACCGGCATGGCGTTTGCATTGTGCGGACCCGGTGCAGTTTTTGTAATGAACGTATTGACTTTCCTGGAAATCTGCCAGGAATCCGGGGCCTTCAGTCGTTTCAGATGGTCAGACATTATTTACCCTCCCCAAGCTTTTCTGCCCTGCGCGGGTCTTTCAGGTTCAGTTTCGTGATCAGGACGTTGGACGGATCCACCGGCCGCGGGACTTCGGTTCCGTCTGATTTTGGTATCGATACGCCCTGGACAACGATCTTGTACGCCCTGGTATTCACCAGGTCAACAACACCCTCAGTGCCTGCGGATTCCCCGCGGAGCATCTTGACGGTGTCTCCTGTCACTACCCGTGCACTCCGGGAGTGGAACTGTTCCCTGAGATCCTTTGAAAGGGGGGCGTGCAGGAAACGGCTGCGGAGGTGTGCAGGCGCCTGGTAACGGGCCTTACGCTGTTTTCTTGGCTGTTTGCTGATTACTCTTACCATTCTTCACACCTCATATGATGATGGTGGCCATCGAACCGAGCTTCGGGAACCGTTCTGCCACTTCACGGGCGACGGGACCCTTGATGTCAGTCCCGCGGGGCTCGTTCCTCTCATCGACAATAACGACAGCGTTATCATCAAAGGACACACGCAACCCGTTCGGCCTTCTGATCTCCTTTCTCTGCCTGATAACAACCGCTCTTACAAGTTTCTTGCGCATGTCGGGGGTCCCTTTCTTGACAGTCACTGTTGCAAGGTCACCAAGTCCCATCTTGGGCTGGCGCCTCCTGACCCCGTGGTACCCGAAGACCGATACGATCTCGACTTCACGGGCCCCGGTATTGTCTGCACAAAGGAGTCGTGTCCCGGTTGCAAGTGATCTCGGGGTGGTTGAAGACTTTGCCTTCATGGGGTCTGCACCTCCACGACGACAAACGTGGTTGCCTTCGAAAGGGGCCGGCATTCTGCAATTTTTACAGTATCGCCGGTTTTCGAGTTTATACAGGGGGGGTTGTGGGCGTGGTAGCGTGAGTTTCTCTTTTCATACCGGTTGTATTTTCCCACGTAGTGGAGGTACTCCCGCTCGACCACAACAGTCCCCATCATTCGGTCGCTCACGACCTTACCGGTGATCACCTGGCCGCGCACCGGTAAAGTGCCGTGAAACGGACAATTTACGTCTTCACATGCCTCTTGCGGCTGTTTGACGTTTAATCCTACGTTGTTTGCCATTATTTCCCTCTATTTTTCAAATGCAAATTGATCCGTTTTTCTGGTGCCATGACCAGCACGGTGCCGTCAATCTCGACCAGGATCCCGTCAGGGAGCGCAAGCCTGAATACGCTGAATTTTTTTTGAATTCGTTTCAGGCCTGACTCCCCTGATATGACAAGGGTATTCCGGGTTTCATCAACGATACGGCCCCTGACCCCGATCTGGCCGGGGTTGCTTGCACGCACCACCAGAACGTCCAGTCCTATCAGTTCATGGCGCAGGACGTTCTGGGGAGAGATCATACTTTTCTCCGCTTGTTCTGTTCGGTCTTCATACGGGCGACGGTCCGCCTGAGTTCCCCGATCCTGCCGGAGTTCTCGGTTGCGCCACCCGCACTTACCTTACCATAGTGCTGGATCAACTCCATCCGAAGCTTTTCCATCTGTTCCTGCAGTTCGACGTCAGAGAGCTGCATAACATCCCGTGCACGAAAGATTGCCATTATTAGTCCTCCATGAACTCTTCTTCACCCGGGATGTCAACGATCTCCTCGAGGTCCTCTTCGATGTCTTCTCCGACGGCAGTAACGGTAATCTCAGGCTTCGGTACAGGTTTCTCTTTGGGTATAAGTACCTCAAAGTGGTCAGGAAGCCGCGCACCGGGCGGAATAATTTTGACCTGAACCCCGATGATCCCGAGTTTCTTGATGGCTATTGCGTAGCCTTTCTCGACAATGGTATTGACCGGCTCACCGCAGTGCTTGATGTACCCTTCAGTAAACTTCTGGGTACGTGCCCTTGCACCGGTAAGCTTCCCGGCCAGGACAACTTCACACCCGAGCGCCCCGGACTCCATGATACGCCTGATGATGCTCGAGCCTGCCTTCCGGAAGTACCAGCCGCGTTCAAGTGCATTTGCAAGTCGTTCTGCCATGATCTGTGCATTGAACGACGGGTTTTGCACCTGCTGGACTTCAATCTGGGGTGATTCGACACCGAAGTCTGTTGCGAGGTCCTGGGTAAGCTGCCGGACGACCTTTCCGCCCTTTCCAATGACGATACCGGGCTTCTCTGCGAAGATTGTTACCTGGGTGCCAAGCGGGGTCCTCTGGAGGTCCATGCCCCCGTAACCTGCCCGCTTCAGTTCCTTTAAGAGATATTTCTCAACACGGGCCTTACGGACGCCTTCTGATATGAATTTTCTTTCGACTGCCATTACTGCACCTCCCTGACAACGATCTCGATGTTCACCGTTTCACGGCGTTTCGGGGTTGCCCTTCCCATCGCCCTCGGGAAGAATGCCTTAATGCCACGTCCGCGGTTTGCAGAGACATGGATGATCTCCAGGTTCCCGGCATCAAGGCCGATGTATTCGGCATTCTTTCCGACCGATTCGAGCAGCTTGATGTAGGCAAGGGATGCTTTCTTTGGGTATCTCCCGGCATCCCAGCCTTCCAGTCCCTTCTTGTGGGCCACGTCACGGTTGAATTTACGGAACGGGATGGCCTTTTTCTGGTCGACGACCAGGTTGAGGTACTCGATTGCATCGCCTGTCTTTTTGTTCCTGATGAACCGGGCAATTTCCATCGCATGTTTTGGTGAGACGGGAAGTTCGTTTGCCTTCGCACGTGCGATATTCTCACCCTCAATCTTTTGTGAATAGTCTGTTCTTGCCATGGTCATCACTTCAGCGGTACATACTTACTCGACCGGGTCGCACCGATACCGGCACTTCCGTGAGCAACCTTCCTGCGGGTCGGTGCAAATTCTCCAAGGTAGTGGAAGACCGACTCCGGCTGGAGTTCGACTTTTATGAACTCTTTCCCGTTGTAGATCTCGACTTCCTTTCCGATCATTTCCGGCATGATGATCATGTCGCGGAGGTGTGTCCTTATCCTGCTGTCGCCGTTCCTGAACCGTGAGAGGAGGTGTTCCTCACCCCTGTTCAGACCACGGTTAAATTTGCGGCGTGCACGGGAAGGCATAACCGGTAATAGGTCGGTTATGCCCATGCTCCGCAGGTCGTCCAGGCGGAACCCGTGGTAGGTGAACTCTTCACGCCGTCTTGGTAGTCTCTTCTGAGTCTTCTTTGCCATATGCTACCCCTCTCACTTCTTGCCCCGGCCAGTCTTACGGGCCGCTACATGTCCTACAGTCCTTCCTGGTGATGTTCCACGGGCAACGGTCTTTGGCCTGCCAGGGTGCTGGTGACCTCCACCGCCGAACGGGTGGTCAATGACGTTCATTGCCACACCCCTGACACGTGGCCAGTTCGATGCAGTGTTTTTCATCTTGTGGAACTTGTTTCCGGCTTTGACGAAGGGTTTCTCACCGCGGCCGCCACCGGCGACAATCCCGACGGTTGCCATGCAGCGTGAGTTGAACCACTTTGTCTTTCCGCTCGGCATCTGAACGCCGACCTTTGCCTCGGTCTTATCAACGACGATCGCCTGTACGCCACTTGCACGTACGAACTTGCCGCCATCATTTGGCCGGGCCTCGATATTGCATATGTATGCACCGGTCGGAATTGCACTCAGGGGGAGTGTGTTGCCGTTCTTCACTTCGATGTCTGCACCCCATGCGACCTCATCGGAAACGCCAATGCCTTCGGTTACCAGCATGTACATCTTCGATCCGTCCTCAAGGCGTACGAGCGCTATTGGTGTGTGACGTGCCGGGTCGTGTTCGATATCGATAACAGTTCCCCGGACCGTCGCATCGATACTGACCGCGTGCTTTAATGCGGCTTTATACCTGTGTGACGGTACCCTGTATGTCGGACCGCCTTTTCCCCTTGCCTGTGTTGTAATTCGATGTCCCATGTTCCCCACCTACATAATGCCAAGGCGGCTGAGTACTTCTTCCGCTGCCTTTTCGTTGGCGAAACTGACGATTGCCTTCTTTTCGCCGCGTGTGGTCATTATTGTCGATACACCGGTCACTTCCTGCTCAAAGACCTTCTGGATCTCGCGTTTGATCTGTGACTTGGTTGCATTTCTCTCAACAAGGAACTGGAGCTTGCTCTGGTTTTCAAGCATCATCATTGCTTTTTCTGTTACAAACGGGTATTTGAGAACCATTTCACAGTCCCCCCAGTCTCATTACTGCACTCTCGGTCCACACGGTCAGGCGTCCTGCCTGCGTCCCGGGGGCGAGGAGTTCAGTGTTCAGCTGGTCAAATGTCACTACATCAACGCCGGCAAGGTTCTTTGCTGCCTTGAGCGGGGCGTCTGCAGTTACGATAAGCAGGCTCTTCCTCTGCTTGTAACGCCGTCCACGCATCTTACCGCGTCCGGCACGGACTTTTTTGCTTGCTTTTGAACGTTCCACATCTGCATAGACGCCTGCTGCACTGAGCGCTGCAATGACTTCTGTCGTCTTTGCAAGCTCCTCGAAGCGGTCTTCCATGACGATCGGGACTTCTCCCTCAAACCTGTGACCGCGTGCGCGGACCAGTTCTTCGCAGATACTCGCGGCGATTGCCGAGCGGAATGCCTTTGCCTTTTCTTTCTTATTGATGTACCGTACAATGATCTTCTCAACAACCGGCGGATGAGCTTCTCTCCCGCCTTTTGCCTGCGGGACCTTTGCTGCCCGTGAGCCATTTTTGAGTCGTGGTACGTGGGATACACCCCTTCCACTTCCCCAGCCGACTGCTGATGAGCAGATGCCTGCATAGGGATAGGTGCCGTGCGGCTGCCGCCGGGTGCTCTGGAGGGCGATGACCGTCTTTTTGATAAGGTCAGGACGGTATTCCTCTGAAAAGACTGCCGGGAGTTCGATATCGCGGGCAACCGTTCCGTCAATTGATTTTACCTGTGCTTTCATCTCATCTCACCCCTGTTTGCTCTGGACGCTCACAAACTCAATCGCGGGCTGTCGCACAGCGTGTTCTCCCTGGCGGATTGCCGGCCTGATCCTTACAAGTCTTTTTACCGGTCCGGGAACTGAACCCTTGACCAGCACATATGGATTCTGGAGGAACCCGTAGTGCAGGAAACCGCCTGCAGGTGTGATTTCAGCTACGTTTTCGCCGATCTTGAGAATGCGCTTGTTGAACTCGGTACGCTGCTGGTATCCCAGCTGACCCATCTGCGGGACCTGCCACCTGATATGGTGAGGGGTCCATGGCCCGAGTGTCCCGACGTGACGCTTTTTGCCACCGCGGGAGTGCTTCCTTTTACGAAGTGAAGTTCCCCAGCGTTTTACCGGGCCCTGGGTGCCTTTTCCGGTTGTGATTGCAGTAATATCGGCATAGGCCCCGGACTGGATAACGCTGTTTAACGGTACCTCTTTACCAAGCAGTTCAGCTGCAAATTCAAATCTTTTTGCAATGTCTGAACCGCCGACTTTAATCTCCATAAGTTCGGGGACCTTCTTCGGGACTCCCGTAACCTGGTGGGGAAGGGTGTGCATGAGGGCGAAGATTTCGACTACTTTACCGGCTGCAATTCCATCGAGAATAGCTTTCTTTGCAACGGCGCTGTCGTATTTCTTCGGGGCGGTAATCCGTCCTGCAAGAGCGGGATCAAGGTTATCTGCCCAGACTTCTGTCATCGGGTGTTTGCCATACGAATCGCGCGCATACGCACGGACGGCAGCGACTTTCATGGAGGGAATCTCGATAACGGTCACGGGGACCATTATGTCCTTCCCTTCTGTCGGGCTGCTTTTATGGTCATCGACCATGATAACATGCGTCATCCCCACTTTATATCCTGCAAAACCCTGGAGCATCGGGGCCCCGGCGTACTCTGGCCAGGACTGGTATTTCGGCACCTGGCTCTTTGCACGTTTCCGGGGGCTGAATGCAAGGGAACCCCTGCGTGGCCTGTTTATTTTTGGCATGTTTCAATCAATCCTTTTCAAATACTGGTCTTTTGATGCAGGGACATAGATGCCCGTACATGCGGAGGGTCCGACAATTTTAATCGTGGAACCTCCAGGCTCTGTCGTGAACCGGTGAACTGGTCCACCGGTCCGGGATCCGAGATTGAGTGATGTTCGAATCTTTTTAAAGCGACCCGCGATCGAACGTGGCAGCTATCCTTCTTCGTGCCCATACCATACGACTGGCATGATATGCACACAGCGCCCGGATATTCTGCACTGATATGGTTCATCCCGTTGAACCTGCCCGGATAAATCCGGTCAACCAAAGTCTCGCGAAGAGATCCTGACTTTCACGCGTTTTCTGCCAGCATGGCAGAAACGGGCTCGTTCCGGGAAGACGTCCACCCTTTGCGTGATATCAGATCTACTAAGTCAGCCCGTTGTGAGTGATCACAACTCCGTCTCGGTTACGCCACCCGGGATCTCCGGATGACACTACCTGTAATGAACTCCCTTCCGGACACGGCAACCTGTTTTTCAGGTAATTCCCACTTATATCGGGACTTATTCCTGAAATCCGCCACACATCATGAGATGCGTTATCCCCGGTCCGGGGAGAGACCTCATATAGGCTTCCATAATAATAGATCAAAAAGGGATATAAACCTTATTGGAAAACAGGGAAAATCGCATAGCGACCCTTCTTTTTACTGCGAAAAACGCGCTTTTTCAGCCGAAATAGAGGTCCCCTTCATCGTTGATATAAACGTCAATATTTTCCCTGATATACCGGGCCTTAAACCGCTCCGGGCTTGAATCCCTGATCTTGTTGATGAGGGAAATGGTGTCATATTTCACCTTGATACCTATTTTTTCAGCTTCGCGGTAAATAATCGGTGCCACTTCGAGGAGATCCGTACCGGACTGGATGGTGCAGAGATGCGTTGCATCCAGGGTGTAGAGAAATTCCAGCGTTTCTTTTGCTCTCCTGATATTCTCCATCGCGGATTTTTCTATGGTACAAACATTCGCCTTGGAGGTATCAATTATGTCTGCGATTTGCTGCTGTGTCAATCCCTGCTTCCGGTACCGGAGAACTTCTTTCTGGCGTTCGGTAAGCAGACCTTCCTTCATAGTATCCCATTATGTACCTTAAACTTAAACACTTTTCGTTAACATCAGCCCTTTTTCCGGATTCTGCTTAAGAAGGTATCGGTAATAACGTGAATTATAACCCTGATTAGAAAAGCACCAGTGTAAGACAAAATTCAGGAATCTGAAGAAATTTCAAAATGTTTATATTGGCCCGGGCAAATACTAACCTGTTATACAAAAAAAGAGGTGTATAAATGGTAGTTAAAGTAGGAGTTGCCAAATTAGGCAACATTGCAAGCGGCGTTATGGCCGAACTTCTTCTCGATGAAAGAGCAGACCGTGAGGATATGCAGACATTCATGGCAACAAGCGGGACAAAGCTCCAGCCTGAGGACATTGACAGGGTCATTTCCAACATGAAGGCATGGAAGCCTGACTTTGCCATCGTTGTCTCACCAAACGGCGTTCTTCCCGGACCCACCGGTGCACGCGAGCAGCTTGCAGCGGCAGGGATCCCGGTTGTCGTCATCACTGATGATGTCACCACCAAGAAGGAATGGGCAGATATCAAGGAGAGCAAGTTCGGGTACATCATCATGAAGGCAGATTCCATGATTGGTGCACGCCGTGAATTCCTCGACCCCGTGGAAATGGCCGACTATAACGGCAACCTCGTGAAGGTCCTCTCCCTTACCGGTGCATTCCGCAAGATGCAGCTTGCACTTGACCAGGTTATCGACCAGGTAAAGGCGGGAAAGAAGGGTGCAGATCTTGTCCTTCCAAAGATCGTCATGACCACCGACAAGGCTGTCGATGGCGAATTCACAAACCCCTATGCACTCGCTAAGGCACGTGCAGCATATGAAATCGCATCAGCGGTTGCCATGGTCAACGTCAAGGGATGCTTCATGACCAAGGAATGGGAGAAATATATTCCGATCGTCAGCAGCGCCCATGAAATGATGAGAGCAGCAGCGCTTCTCTGTGACGAAGCCCGCGAGCTTGAGAAGGCCTGCGATGGTGTCATCCGCAAGCCTCACAAGAAAGACGGCGTACTCGTCTCCAAGACCAAGCTTATCAGCAAGCCCGAGTAACCCCAACATATCATCTTTTTTTAAAGTCCTGTTTTTCCGCTTTTACGTCCGTGAACCTGCTTATCACTCCTTCCCGGTATCTATAAAAAAACAGATAACCGGTCAGATTTCTCCATTCATGGATCTGAAACGTGGTACTCCTGGATTTGAGATCATAAACCCTGAATTCCGGGGAGAATCTGACTACCACCGGGGTATCAGGCCGTCAGACATCCGGTAATTTACCTCTGCCAGCCCGTCCCAGCTCTTCAGGAAGGGTGAGAATGACGGGTTCAAGATGAATACGCTCCATGAATGCAGAATCAGACATGGAAGTGGCGTTTGGATTAATGCGGCATATCATTGAGCAGAATGCCCGAAAATCGTTGTCATTCTTTTTGGAGTCAAAAAAAAGGGACATATTGAAGGCATATGTCCCGAGTTGCCGGTATAATTTCAGCACCCTGAGCAACCCTTCGGCAAACAATTCCCGGTAGGGTTCAAATTCTTCAAGAGTTGCGACAGGGAGGACCCCCCTGACTTCACGTTCGCCGAGCGGGACTGCATGTGCCATCCAGCATATCTCGTCACCGAATAAATACCGTTCAGAGTTTTTTTCGTGCGTGACGAGATCTTCCCAGTACGAACTCCTTTTCCGTGCCCGGTACCGCGGGGACTCATCGAGGTAGCGTCCCGCAAGAAATGAAGGTCTGCGATCAGCAAGTCCCTGCAGGTGGGGATGGGCGATACTGGCACCCGCCGAGGGGAGGTAATTCCAGTTGATGCTCGGATACCCCCCTGATCCGTGAAGCGAGACTCCCTGCCCCTCAAGGGCATCCATGACCTGGATTTTTGTAAAATTCCCGACGAAATGGTCGCGTGTGATAACCGTTACCGTATGCCGTTCTGAAAAAGGGTACTTATTCGGGAAAGTAACGCTTTCACCCACACAGATACGGCTGCCGTTCTCAAAGACCGGCGTCTCTGAAAAAAGATTTTTCTCGCAGAACGGGCAGTTTTTGCCGAATTGCTCCGGGATATACGGTGTATCCAGGCCCCGGGTCCGCCGCTCAGGTGATATCTTGCAGACGAGGCCGGTCAGTGACTCCCGGCGGAGCTGGAGTATGTTTTTCCCGTGAGACAGTTCTGTGACGGTGAACATCATTTCCGTATGAATTGTTTATCGAATAACCGTATAAAATTAAGTCCTGTAAAAAAAAGAGAGATCCGAAATGCCCGGATACATTTATACAACGTACTTGCCGAGCAGGCGGATCGAGGTGGTCATGTCCGGTCCAAGCGGTGAACCGAAGATGATCTGTGTGACACCTGCCTTTGCGAGGTCCTCACACTTCTGCTTCACGGTGTCGGGGGTTCCGGCGATGGTGAATGCATCGATGGTCTTGTCGTCTACGTTCTCTCCTGCGGTCTTGAAGTCGAATTTTGCAAGGGCATTCTTGATGTTTGCGACCTTTGCTGCGTCGAGTCCGTGGCGCTGGAGAAGTGGCGGGGGTGATCCGGCTGCGATGAATGCTGCAACGATCTTTGCTGCGTTGCGGGCCTTCTTCTCGTTCATGTCAATGGACATGGCAGTGTAGGCACCGATGTCAAAGCCCTTCTTACCGACCTTGTCGCATGCTGCCTTGATGATCGGGATTGCAACTGCAAAGTCCTTGGGGTTTGATGCGTTGATCAGTGCACCGTCTCCGACGGATCCTGCCAGCTCGAGTACCTTGGGGCCCTGTGCACCAACGTAAATCGGGATTCCTTTCTTTCCGGGGAGGGTGACACCGGTCAGCTTTGCCCCGTCATAGTCAAAGAACTCCATACCAGCCTTCTTGACCTCTTCTCCGGCGGTAAGCTTCCTAATCTGTGCGATTGCCTCACCGAGGCGTGCAACCGGCTTTACAGGGTCAATCGCAAGCTTCGGGAGGGTTGAGAGGTCTCCGGGTCCGATACCGAGAACGGCACGTCCGTCTGAGATCTCGTTTAATGTGCATGCGAATGAAGCCATCGCGGCGGGGGTATCGGTAAATGCATTCATGATACCCGGGCCCATCTTCAGGCTGGTGGTCGCGGCTGCAATCATTGCCAGGGTGGGGTAGCAGTGGCGGTTGTTATAGTGGTTCGTGATCCATGCATAGTCGATGTCCTTTGATTCTGCAAGCTTACAGTAATTGACTACTTGCTTGACATTGACGTTACCAGGTACAAATTCTATTCCATAGGTTGTCAAGGTTCGTACACCTCAGTGTGTAGTACCGAACATGAAGTTAAATAAATTATGATTTATTGCTCACCGTTTGATGATATTGTCACGTTTTCAATCCAGTTAAAGGATGATACGGGTAGATCGGGGAAATGGTTGTTCCAAATTGAACGTGAACGCAGAGAGTTTTGGATGCTATCGGGTCATATTTACCGTATTTGACAGCGAAGCCGGATTGTTCTCATACACCATCCCGGCCTTCCGGAAATAATCCCCGGCCTGTGCATACTGCTCCATTTCCCTGTTGAAGGTGATATCTCATGAGAAACACTATATTACATCAGAACCGAATAACTGATTATAAAACTGCCAGGGGTGCGGGTATCGTCCCCATGTACAGTATCCGGCCTGCACATCACATTTCTGTCATTGATGGATCCGGGGTATGCAACTTACGGATCAGGATGCGGTGCCGGTGGTTCGGGCAGGGCTGTATAACCGGAGAAAAAGAGTGAGTGGCCAATGCGGATAATACTGATTGGTGTCGGAGGTGCGGGATGCAGGCTTGTCGATCTGTTCTACGCTCAGGATGTCCGATCCCCGGTCAACCGCTGTCTTGATGCAATAGCGGTCGATCATGACGCAGACGACCTGAACCGTCTCGCCGCCCTGCCTGCCGACCGCAAGCTCTATTTCCAGCGTCTGGACCCGTCCCGCCCGGACGACATTATTGCAAGTATCACCATTGAAGAGATTATCGCAAAGATACAGTCCCTTGACCCGGGTGATATCGATGCCATCATCATATGCGGGGGCCTTGGCGGGACGATGGTTGATGTCGTCCCCGACCTCGTCAGCCACATCAGGAACGCAATGATCGAACCTGTTTTCGGGCTTTTTATCCTTCCCTGCACACGTGAAGGACTGGAACGTTCTTCCCGGGCCGCTGATGAGATCGATCTCCTGTTACCGGCCCTGGACGGAATAATTCTCTTCGATAACGAGACGTGGTACCCCAGGCTGAAAGTTCAGCCCGAACCGGTCCGGAAAAAACAGGACTCCCTGAAATTTCTCCCGCTCCAGAAGCCGAAGGTTGAAGAATCCGTAAAAGACCAGACGTATAAAAAGATAAACGATATGATTGTGCGAAGGGTCGGCCTCCTGCTCCGTGCCGGAGAGTATACCGAGAAGGGCGGGATGGACATCGCTGAAGTGGTCCTTGATGCCGGGGAGGTCCTCAATACCATTCTCGGGATGGGCTTCATTACTATCGGTTATGCCATTGAACCTGTGGTGCAGGGATCATTTGATCTGGATATAATCGGAAAAATTCGTCCTGCTCCTCCGTCAATCGAGGAAAGCCATAAAAAGGCATCAAAAGTTGTTGACCTCGCAAAACGGGCGATATACCAGGAAATTTCAACACCATGTGACCTTACAAGTGCAGAAAAGGCGCTTATCCTTATTGCCGGACCCTCACACGAGATGAGCATGAAAGGGTATATGACCGTCAGAAAATGGATCGACCGGAGCATCCGAGGCCTTGAGGTGCGATCCGGTGACTACCCGGTGAGCAGCTCGCATTTCTTAGCGATCATTATCGTCCTTGCAGGTCTCCGGAATATACCCCGTATCGATGAGATCAGAAAAATCAGGGACCGCTATCAAAATCCGGATGTGTACGATCCGGGTAATACCCCTGTCGCAGCACCTTCCGGCTATGACGGTGATATCGTATCTGAAATAGCTGAAATAGCTACCGGAAACAGAGCCTCTCCGGGCGCCGGTCCTTTACCGTCAGATGAAACCGGAAGAACCGACGGGAACGACCCGGACCTGCATGAAAAAGGCGGATCACCGGGACTGGTATCCCGGCAGGATATCCGGACCGGCGATACAGACGAAGATGATTTAAACCGGGTCAGATGACCGGCATTATTTTTGAGAAGGGTACATTTCCTGCACCGATCTCTGTTTTAATCGGGATCCCTTTCTCGACGGTGCCTGCAATAAAGTTCATACCGGAAAACGAGACGATGGAGAGCCGGTACGGGTTATAGGCAAGGTTGAAGACCTTTGTTCCCATTGTAACAGGAAAGACGAACCCGCATTTCTGCATCTCGTCAATCGTCTCTTTCACCAGTTTTTCTGCAGATAGTGGTACTTCACGGACATTTGCAAGTGCAATGCCTGACCCTGACGTGACAACATCCGAAAGCGAGGTCAGCCCGGCGGAGATGAAAAGTTGCAGGGGGTCGATCGTGGTACCCCGGTACCCGATGAGATCAGTGAACTTCTCGGGTTCGTTCTCCTTCAGCGACAACCGGCCGCCGAATGCCATCCGGACTGGAATTCCTTTCCGCTGGAATATCCCGTCCATCGTGATGCTGCAGATAGTCATGATCCCGGTATGGCCGGACGGTACCCTCGGGTCATTGTCAAGGATGCGATAGGAAGAGAAAAAACCGCATTTTGAGGCGACAACCTTGTCGAAGATATCCTTTACCTCGTCAATCCGTTCTTCCGGGACTATTGAGAGGTTATAGGCCACATCACCTGTCATGGTCTCCGGACTGAAGGTACTCCGGAAGGCAAGACGCTCAAGCTTAGAGATAATAAATCCTATCCTGTCGCCGACAAGCGCACTCTCGGTCTCGGATATGCCGTAATCCGTGAGGATGCGCCCCATGTTCCCCACTTTTTCGGTAAATCCCATGTCATCAAGGTAGCGGAGATAATACTGGACTGCACGGTCGCTTAATACAAATCCACGTTCCGCCATGAGTTCGCTTAAGCGTTTTGCTCCCATCGGGTCCTTGTGTTCCTTTAATATCCGGAGAATCTCTATGTATTTTCGCTCAGTTCGCAACATGGTTATCTTGCCTCCACCGCTCCATTACTGTCCTGGTATCGCCCGTTATACATCTGGTCGCCGTTATATACCTGGTGAAGTATCATCTGCACCACCCGGTCGTTTTTTCGAAGCGCAATGTGTTCCACCCCCATGTTTACCAGGCAGAGTGTCAGCTGCCCGCGGAATCCCGGATCGACAAAACCTGCCGCGATCAGTACTCCCCGCCTTCCGAATGATGACCTGCACCGGAGCGTTGCCGCGATGTCTGCAGGGAGTTCCACCCACTCCATGCTGTGGACCAGTGTGCAGACCTTCGCCGGCAGGACGACATCTCCTGCGACCCTGAGGTCGTACGAGGCCGGCTGCTGGCATTCATCACTGTACGGCCTGATGACCAGGTCTCCCTCCTCGCTGCTCTCTCCAAGACGACGGGTTATTTCACGGGATGACAGGATCATATCACAGATCAATACTTCTGAAAACGCTTAATATCTTGTGATGCGTAAACGTGAGAGGATCCATAGGGTAGAGGACATCCTCTTGGGCTTCGAACCCAAGGACGCGGGTTCGATTCCCGCTGGGTCCGTCCTTTTAAAAAAGAAGCGGGGAGAGCCCCCGCTTATTCAGGTTTGATATAAATCCTTTTTTTATGAAGTCTCTGGTATCACTTGATTTCTGAAAAAATAAAAAAACACCCATGAAAACTATGTTCACAGGCCTTACTTATGAAAAACAAGGGGATTTAATATGAAAATGTCCCCCTGACATTTTCATCCTGTATGCTTGTGGCCCTTTGGCATCATGTCCGTTTTCATGCCAAAAATCAGTGCTCCGGATGCACAGCGATTCTCAATTGATTCCCCGTTAAATCCATCCTTTATCTTAGAATCAGAGTCCGCCCCTTCTCATGCGGGTATGTGCGTACCGGTTCTTTCTGCGTATCCAGAGGATGACTCCGATCACCGCAGCGATGATGATGATGACAATCGCAACAAGCCCGATATCGATAGGCCGTTCCATGACCAGGGTGACACTTGCCGATGTTTCCTCTTTTGAAAAGACTTCGGTGACCCCTGCAGGCAGGTACCCCTCTTTTGTCGCATTGATAGTGTACGGGGTGTTTACCTTCACCTGTGTCTCCAGCTGCCCGTGGGTGTCGGTAGTGCCAATCTCCTTTCCGTTCACCAGGATGGTCACGTCATCCACCATCTTTTCGTCCGGCTGCAGGGTAAAGATCGTAAGGTCAATGGTCTTGTAGGAAAGCTCGACCGTTATGTCCTGGCCCTGTGCGTTAATTAACAGGGGGACATGACTGTCGGCATACTCCCCTGCAGAAACGGTAAGGTTGTAATCGCCTCCCAGGTACCCTTCCAGTGTCAGCCTGCCGAATTTATTGGTGCCCCCGGCCTCTTTACCATTGATCTTCACGACAGCCCCTTCGATCGGTTCTTTATTTTCGTCAAACACCGAGACAAAGACGTTGTACGGTTTTTTTGCGAGGAGTATCGTCACAAGGGCCTCGTCTTTTCCGATGACCTGCCTTCCGTTATAGTCCTGGTACCCTTCCTTCCTGACCCTGAAATTATAGACCTTCTCGCGTGGCAGTTGCAGCGTGATCGCCCCGCGTGAATCGGTCATTCCCCGGACAACCCCTTCGATGGAAACTTCGGCGCCACTCAGCGGAAGGCCGGTCACATCATCTTTTACCACGAGTGCAAACCGGTCATCACGGAAGAGCCAGTACTGGACCTGCCTGCTGTCAGTTCCCATTTCAACAGTTGCAGCACGCGACTGGTAATTCATCGCCTTGATATCAAGAGTGTAGATCTCTTCGGCCCTGACTGCAAACGAAGCCGAACCGTTCAGGTCCGTGATGACGGATCCGGTGGAACCCCCGCCACTTACCTGGACCTGTGCCCCTGCAAGGGGGTCGAGTGTATCGGCATCATACACCTTTGTTTCAAGGGTCAGGTTTTTCCTGAAGAGTTCGACCTGCAGGTAGGTCAGGTTTGGATCAAGTATCTGGGAAAAATCGTCATATCCAGGCTTTTCTACCCTGATCGAGATGGCAGACATCCCGGGATGGCTGAAATCAAGGTTTCCTGACGAATCGGTCTTCCCTATCAGTGCACCGTCTGCGTAGATCGATGCCTGCGATATCAGGGAAATATTTCCGTCCTTTTCATACACGTTCACAAGTGTGGTCGCAGCCTGTGCTGCCGCAACGAAGAAGAGAACAGAAACGAGGAGAATGAGCACACCGCTTCTCGCACTATCCATAATCACATATCATTCCTGCACCTATATGAGCACATTGGTCAATTCCTGACATAATATGAAGATTAACAGGCTATAAAAATAAAGGGCGCATTATTCCCACTTTGATTCGTGGGGAACCCGGTCAAGGAGCATCCCCTCCACGACGACAGGCATCAGGCTCCGGCCCTCCTCGATTGCCTTCTGAAGCCTCCAGCTCCGGTCAGCATAGATAGTAAATATGGGCTCTCCGGCTTTTACCCTGCTCCCCTTCTTTGCGTGGAGTAAAAGACCTGCGCCGCGGTCATGTGGTGCACCCGCAGTGCGTGCAAGACTTATCAGTGACCTGTTGTTTAACTCGATGACGTACCCGGTTGCCGGAGCCTTTACCACGAATTCGTACTGGCCAGGCATGATATCATCTGATTTCACGTTCGGGTCACCGCCCTGGATCTCAATAATCTGCCTGAATTTTTTCAGGGCCTCTCCGTTCTGGATAAGCTGGAGTGCCGCCTTGCTTCCCATGTCACGCGATGCCTTGCCTGCCATCTCGAGGGCAATTCCGGCGATTGATACGCTCTTTTGTATGAGTGACCCCGGCACTTCGGCCCCCTCCAGTACACGGAGTGCCTCACGGACTTCAAGATTTGCGCCGATTGCCCTGCCAACCGGTGAATCTCCATATGTGAGGGCGCATTCGACACGCATGTTCAGACGGTCCCCGAGTTCGATAAATTCACGGGCCAGTTTCCGTCCCTCCTGGACGGTCTCCACCTTTGCATGGGCTCCGACCGGGATATCGATGACAACAAGGTCCGCACCGACTGCAAATTTTTTTGCCATGACACTCGCCAGCATCTGGCCGCGGGCATCAATCCTGAACGGATATTCCTGGATGATGATCTTGTCATCAGCGGGTGCGATATTTGTCGCACCTCCCCAGACAATCGCTCCCCCGACTTTCATTGTCATCTGCTGGACTTCTGTTGCTGAAAATTCAACAGGTGCCAGTACCTCCATCAGGTCGGCTGTGCCTCCTGCCCCGGTAATTGCCCTCGAACTTGTTTTTGGTATTTTCAGCCCGCTCGCTGCAATGACGGGTACAACGATTAAGGATATTTTATTCCCGGGCACGCCACCAATGGAATGCTTGTCGACAATCGGATGGGTATGGAACTTGATCTGTTCTCCGGTGTCCACCATCGCCCGTGTGAGGTGTTCAACCTCGTCCATGTCGAGGGCATGGATATAGCTCGCCGTGATATATGCCGTAAGTTCTGCAGGGCTGATATCGTCACTTACGACATCCTTAATGATTGCATAGGTCTCTTCACTGGAAAGCTTCTCCCCGTCCATCTTCTTTTTTATATACTGAAGGGAGGCAGGACGTTCAGCAATACGGACCTCCACCGTATCACCGTCACTGACTCCAAGCCGTTCGTTTGTAATCCGGTAAATTCCGATGGTTCCCCGCGGTAACAGGGAGGCAGTAGTGTCGACAAACGCGGCGACTGACACTCCCCGTGTCTCGTTAAGGATCTGGACACGGTCGCTTGCCAGTACCCCGATATTTCTGGCATCCTCAAGGTTGAGCATGACTTCGCGGGTTCCGATATCAACTAATTTTACGGTGAGCTTCATGGCCTTTTGCATCCCCGGTACCGGTAGTGCCCTGATCGAAAAATGCGATCGGAAAAACCGGATTGTGGTGTTTATCTTACACATTTTATGGTAAAGGGTCCCATATATGTTCTTCCTTGCAGGAGATCGCGGACAAGGCCCTTTTCCTGACCGGTCGAATCGTCACCGGTCGCACTTTTTAGCATATACCCATAACCCGCGGGATGAACCTGCTGGCCGGAGTACCATTCATGGTGTCCTGCTCAGATGGTTCTGGCAGGAACGCGGATAATTCCGGGACCTGCCCTGTTTTTCCCTGCCAAAAGAGTCTTTTGGGATATATTCAGGAAAGAACATACAAAGATCTCATATTCCAGACCCTTTTTGCATCTCATCAGGATAGTAAGGTAAACCGGGTTGAAATTTGAGGACAATTCCTTCAAATGTGTTCCGTAAACGTTCTGATACGTGCGAATGTTTTAAAATTCTGCAGAAACACATTTCCGGAAAACCGGGTTTTTACAGTATTCTGGCAGGTGGAGAGCGTATACTCATCCACACAATTCCGATAATCGAATTTTTTAAAAAAAGTTTGGGTTTTGGTTTAGTTCTTGCGAACGATGAGGAATGCAACTGCTCCAAGGCCGACAAGTGCGATCAGTGCACCAAATCCGGGCGTCGTTGTGGGCGCGGTGGTCGGTGCGGTGGTCGGAACTGTGGTTGGTGCGGTTGTCACTACAGTTGGCGGTGCGGTGGTCGGTACGGTGGTCGGCTTGACTTCCACAACGTTGAAGAGTGCGGATGCAGTCTGGCTGACGGTGATACCTGATACCTGCACGATGTACTCATCGGGCTTGAAGGTGGTTGCGTCTACCGGGAACTCCCAGGTGTTGAATCCGTCGGTTCCCTTGGCGACCTTCACGGTGCCGGTTGCGCCACTGAATTCACCGCTCTGGGTCTTGGTGGTTGGTGCGAAGGATGATGAAACAACTTCGACGAGGAGCTCGTCGTCAACGGCCAGGTTGGTGGTTCCGCTGAGGGTGAACTTGTCTCCTACGACCTTCTCGCCAATCGGGTTGATCCTGATTACAGGTGCCTCGATGAGGAACTGCAGCTTGGTGTAGGTGTCGTCAACACTCGGGTTGTCGAGTGCAGTGACAAGTGCCTCTGCTGCATCGGATCCCTGCAGGCTGCCTGGTCCCATGAGCTTGAATATAATGTTGTTCGTAGTGGTCGGATCCGGGTATGGTCCAACAACGTTGTTACCCAGCGGGTATACATCGAGCCTGTCGTTGTACATTGGGTGCTGTGCGACCACGAAGTACTGACCTGCTGCCATGTTTGCAGTGGTTCCGTCAGTTACTTCGTATTCGAAGGTTGAGTCGGAGTTAACACTCTCTGTGGTATACAGAACGTAGTTCTTGCCGAGGATCCAGACTGCAATACCGGTTGAGGGGTTGCCTTCTGCAGTTCCGCGGATGTAGAACTTGTCGCCTGCTGCAACGGTGGACTGTGATGCAACTGCAGATATGAACGGCTTCCTGACGATCAGGGAGACGGTTGCATACTGGGTGTTGCCGAGGTTGTCACGGTTGTTCGGGGTTGCAACAGCGTATATGGTGTAAGTACCTGCATCGATGTTGAGGTTTGAAGTCTGCCACTTGAACTCCCATGTGTTGTCGTCCTGGACGTCAGCACGGGTAAAGGAGGCTTCAACACCATCAACAACGGGTGTACGCGGGTCAGTCAGCTTGCCACCGGCGGTTGGAAGGTTCGGTCCGGTGATGAACATGTAGGTGTAGTCAGTCTCTGAGTTGGTACCGGAAAGCTTGACTTCCTGTCCCATGAAGTAGCTCTGGTCGCCTGCTGCAACAACAGTCACGGTTCCCTTCTCTACCTTGACATCGACTTCGTCAGACTTGTACTGTCCTGCGTCCTCTCTCTCGACACGGATGGTGTACTTCTTGTCCTTGGTGTCCTGGCTGGTCTGCCATCCGACGGTACGGGTACCGCTGGTGGAGGTCTTGATACTTGCATAGTAGTAGACACCGTTGTACGGGAAGCTCGGTACGTCTTCCTTGATAGTCCGTCCTGCGCCACCCTCGTACTGGTAGCTACCAATGGTGTATGGTCCGCCAATCGGGTCGTTGGTTACGCTGTCCTGGTCCTGAACGAGGATCGGGGGCATGTCGGTTGCAGTTCCGGTCATCTGTCCGGTTCCCTTTACCCACAGGTAGTAGGAAGTGCTGGGGCGGCCGGTGATGGTCACTGAGAACGGGTTGCCGCGGACGACTGAGTCCTTGGATGCCTCGATCTTTACAGTGTCGGATGCAATGGTGATGGTCCGGGTTGCTGAAATGGTCTTTCCAGTGTAGTCAGAGCCATCGGGTGCCTTGTAGTTGTCCTTCATGCCGTTGACGTTGCACTCTGCCCAGCAGGTGAATACGCCGGACTTGTACATCCTTGCGCCCTGTGCGTCAAGGGCTCCGGTGTTCCACCCTGCATAGGGTGTGGTTGCGCCAACGAGAGGTGCGGTTGAGACCCAGTAGAATGGCTGTGCATTCAGGTTGATGCTGGTCAGCGGGATCGAGATGGTTGTATCCTGGAAGAGGGCGGTGTAGACTGCACCGTCGGCGGTCTTGACCTTGATTTTGACCTGCCCGTCAGTTGCGGGGTTGTATCCGGCACGGTTTGCGATGGAATACAGGTTGCTCTCAATCCTGAAGTTCTCGATGTTGCCAGCAGGCACTGATTTGCCTGTAACATCCTTCTGTGAGTTCTGGTCCCAGACCTTGATCTCGATAGACGGGTCTACGACGTTGAACGCAAGTCCCTGGTTTGCACCGTTCCACCGGTACCAGTTTCCAGTCTTGCCTACAAAGCTTGCAGGTGCGATGTAGAACGCAGTTGCGCTGCCTACATCAATAACTGAGTTAGGTACGTCGGTGTTGGGGTTAGTTCCTGATGCGAACCATGCAATCTTGGGGTTTCCGGCTACTGCGGCGGTAACATCAAGATTCTGTTCGCCAATGAACACATCATCACCCTGATTGATTACATTTACAACTGCTGCAGCTGGCAGAATGAGAAGTGCCAGTGCCATGCATGCAATCAATACAAGGCTTAATCGCTTAGTCATCATATTAGTCCTCCTTACTCAATGTCCAAATTCTGAACGTTCAAATCCAATGCACACAGACTGAACCTTCTTCGACACATGCCGAATAGCGGTTCATAGTGCTCCATACTCCGAATAACGGAATATGATTCAATATTAGTGGAACACTTAATATATCTTTTTTGGTCGGGAACACATGAAGACCGGGGGCATAACGGGAATAAATCGACGATTGGTATGTTGCAGGCTGTTTTTTCGGGTCATGGATGCCCGGGATATCAGATACCTGCCGTTGCCCCCAGAACGGGGGATTTGGTGTACGCGCACACAAATTTAAAGGTTCTCGGTGCGTAAATATAAAAAATAACCTGATCCTGCTCCTGCTGAACCTGTATCCTGTATGGCCTGCCTGACCGGTTCACGAGATACATTTCATAAGGTTTTACCATTCTCCTGCAGTTACATACTGCTCATGCGGATCATAAAGGCACCCGGTATTGGCAGGGCCCACGAACTGGTCGTAAAAATGATTCTTGAGAAGGGATGGGTGCTCGATACGGAAGACAACGAGGCGACGGTTGAATTTGAGGAGGTGGCGATAAGGATCGATGCACCTTTCAGCGAACCGATGGTAAGTCCGTCATCCAGGTTCCAGAAGCGCTTCATGGACAAGTATGCAGACGACCTTATCAGCGGTTCAAAGTCGGTCTTTGAATATGACTACCACGACCGGCTCTTTAACTGGGGAACCGGGCTTACCTCCGGGGGACGGGACGTGCATGTCAACCAGGTGGATTATATAATAGAGAAACTCTCGCGGGCACCTGAAAGCAGGCGGGCGATAGCTGTTACCTGGAACCCGGTGAGCGACGAGTCCATGCATGACTGCCCCTGCCTGCAGCTTATGCAGTGCCTTGTCCGCGAAGGGGCACTTCACATGAAGGTCGTATTCAGGAGTAACGACATGCTGACGGCAGCAGGGGCAAATATGTACGCACTCGTACATCTCCAGCGTTTTATTGCAGACCGGCTTGGTCTCCCCTGCGGGTCGTACACCCATATCTCCCTTGTCCCGCACATCTATTACCGCCGTGACATTAACGACCTCGAACCGTTCTGCGGGAAAGGTACGCTGATAAAACCTGTCCGCGAGGTTTGCGACGCATGCGGCAGATGCAGGTGAAAAACAGGAATTTTTTTAAACTGTCTGCGGCTCAATCAGTCAGGTTAATTAGTCTCCAGAGGTAACAAAGTAAGGTGCATAGCCCGGTAGTGTAGCGGTCAATCATGTGAGACTCTGGATCTTGCGACAGCAGTTCGAATCTGCTCCGGGCTACTGACTTTTTCTCTTTGTACTGATCTCCATGATATCCTCAGGTCGGGAGGCAGGTTTATTCAGATATTTTTACTATGCTCCAACCCGGATTTACTTCCGGCAGAGCCGTGTACATGGACGATATGACAGACAAAAGGCCATGCAGGGTGGGGTGCAGTGCAGAATCCCCTGAACATGCAATAATCGGGGGACTCGCATCCCTTGTCAGGGACGGCCTGGCAGACCACCTGCAGGTCGTCATTATTCCGGAGCACCCGCACGAATTTACCCGGACACTTGAGGTCCTGGGCGCCTGCGATGTTCCTGTCATCATACATGCCCCGTACCACCGGCACGGACTCAACCCCTGTGCCCCGTATGCATTCTCGGATGAGCCCCGGGCAACAATCGATAAAAACATCGAGACTGCACTTCAGCAGACTGCAGAAGCCGCTGACGTTACATCATCACCATATATCGTAATGCATGCCGGGCAGTATCCCAAAGGAACAAAGCCGGCCGCAAAAGATGGTTTTGTGTCGTTCATGGAGTTATACACCGACCCCCGGATGATACTGGAAAACCTTCCGGCACAGTTTTCAGGGGTCCCGATGCTTGGCACCAGCGCTGAAGAACTCATTATGCTGGGAGAACCCTTCGTATCCGGGTACTGTCTCGACTTCGCACACCTGTATTGTTCATCGAATTTCCATAGCCTTGATTTTGTACAGGAAATCCTTGCTTTCGGTGCGCTCCCGGTCAGGCTCCACCACCTCTCTTCCTGTTCTGCGGGTTCGGTAAAGGACCAGCATCTCCCCCTGGACCACCCTGATGCCGGACTGCCGCCCGGACCGGTCATCCGGCGCATCAGGGCTCACCCCGATATCCCTACCAGCCTCGAATATAAGCAGGATTCACGGTTCTATCGCGAACAACTCGCATTCCTGGAAAAAATGCTTATAAATTATCCCTGGTGAACGGGAAGGAAACAAAATCAGCCGTCTTTTACATTTTTCTGCATACGAGGGCCGCGTGATCGCGGTGATAAGGTACGATCCATGTCATTGTATCAACAACAAGACCGGCATCCCCGAATTCCTGCCTTACATCCGCAAGCACATCTTCAGGCTGCCGTGTAACATCGATACTCCTTGTCTTCAGGACTACGATGAGGGTTCCCGATTTTTTAAGGAAGATACTGTTCCGGACCGCAATCTGCGCCTGTTCAGGGCTCGCAACATCCTGGTACACAAGGTCGACCTCTTCGAGGAACGGGGCGTAAGACTCCGGGCGGGTCGCGTCAGCCATGATCGGTACAACATTCTTTCTTCTTTTGGCCACGGCAAGGAGGTCCTGCATCGGACGGGGCGCAAACTCGACCGCATAGACACATCCGGTATAATCTGCCACATGCGAGACCGTCGTGCCGTTGGCTGCACCAAGGTACAGCACTTTCATCTCCTTTTCGAGCTCGATGCCCTTTCCAAGGTAATAGAGTGCGGAAAGCTTGCTCCTGTACGGGTCCCATACCCGGTAATCCTGCAGGGTCTTCTCACCGTAGACTCCCGGCTCTCCCTCTGACACAAGTACCCGGTCTATCCATATCATGGGGCGACCCCCGCACGGTCTATTGCATCCTGTGCCTTCTGTATAAATTCAGGGTCGGCTTCCTGACGGTAATAATCGATGCGGGCTGCAATTGCCAGCTTGGCGGCAAGGACCCGGGCCACTCTTCCCCTTATCTCCTTCGGGGCGTTATGCACCCTCCGGTGCTGAAAGATGATCCCGTGTTTTGGGGGGGGTGTACCTGACCTGATATGGGAAAAAAGTGCCGTCTGCGCTCCGATAACCTGTATCGAGCTCGCAGGGATTGCAGCAAGATGCTCCAGACCCCCTGCAAGAGACAGGAGCCGTGCTGCCACGAGTCCCCCGATTAGTGCACTGCTGTTCGGAAGGACCTGGTCCGCACGGGCCGATACCTCGTACATCAGCGATGTCCTCGCCGATGCCATCCGTTCAATCTCCCCGATAATCATCCGGAACGCACCATTATCACTCTTCTTCATGACGACGAGTGCCTTTCTCCCTGACAGCGAGCGGTACTTCCGGGTGAACTTCGGGTTCTGAACCCTGTACCAGTCAACAGCACGTTCGGTAAGGAGGTTTATCACCTCGTCCAGCTCGTCAAGCATCCTCACCATCTGGAGGAGTTCGATATCCCGGCCCTGGTAATGCTGCGCAATCTTATATTCGGCAATGAAAAAACAGATCTCCCTGAGTTTCTCCAGGTAGTCTTCCCTGTCACGGACTATCCCGTGATCACGGACGCGGGTCCATTCAACCGGGATATACGTCTCCATATCGGTATGGGATTCCATAATACGCCGGGCATTCTCCGCGGTACTCCCGGTAAACGGAATATATTCATCGCCCCTGACGTCCCCGAACCAGTATGACTGCATCTGATTACGTAATTTTCATGCACTCTGTATTCATAGTTCCCCTGCTCCCCGGAATATTCCCTTCTCAATTCACCCTTACCTGTTCACCGCTGAACCGGCATTCTCAGGTTATCATAGTACGACCTGGAACGAGTACAGGACTACCGGGACCATGATTGCACCCATACAGAAGACCCGGGGGATATTCACGAGGCAGGGGATAAGCCCGGCAAGAGTGGCCAGTACCAGTACGAAAGCGCCGAACGGACCTGTAAGAATTACACTGGCTGCGACCACAAAGGCAATTACCAGTAAGTTCAGTTTTTTTCGTTCTATTCCTGCCATAAAGCCGGCACCGCCTGCACACCGGACCGTTATGATATAGGCAAGACAGGCCGCCACGGTTCCCGCGGCCAGGAGCGCCCCGAATACAGGGGCTTCTATCATCGAAAGCGCCACCATGACCCCGTTCCTGGTCCTGCCGATAGCGTAAAATGCGGCTATTCCAAGAAACGCATTTGCAGTATTCGCAGCACCGGTCGCAAGAATGAAGCCTCTCCGCTCCCGGTCATACGTAACGGCCGATGCAAGAACCGCATTTGCAGTGGCATTGGAAAGTCCGGGGAGCCACCCGACCGCCGCACCGGCAACCGTCCCAAGGACTGCGCCCTTCCCTATCTCCTTTCCTCCCATCCGGATCCCGGAATATCGTTGTAGCGGCATAGGTCCTGATGCTGCCCCCAGCAGGAGGGGGATCCCGAATAATCCGGCAAGGAGGGGCATGAGGAGTGACGATACCCCGCAGACCCCTGATCCGAGGTACGTGAAATGGAGGGTGAAAGTCCCGAGAATACCGCAGACGAGAAAGAGGGCAAGGTTCCACCCCGGCGATTCCCCGCTCACGATAAGGTACCCGGCTACTGCTATGATGAGAATCCCCACCCACCAGTCTATGACCCCCTGCAGGGGCGGGAAAACAAGGGACAGTGCGACTGCGAAAGGAACCGCAACCGCCGCCCCGAGTGCACTGCCGAGGGCGGATATCCTGACTGCCTCCTCCCCGTGCCCTTCCATGCAGAGTGCGTGGGCCGGGAGTACTGACAGCGCCGTGTCAGGGTCAGGGATGCCAAGAAAGGTGCTCGGCACCGAATCGAGAAATGTATGGGTCACAAGGGCGGCTATCATTATCGCCGCAAGTATTTCGGGGCCCAGGACCGGGATAAGGACGAACTGGAACCCGAGCAGCACACCTGCAAACGTGTTTACATGGATGCCCGGGACAAGTCCGCTTATTGTACCGAGTACGACACCAATAAGCGTCCCTGCAAGGATCCCGATCATCGCTCGCCAGAAATCTGCGGGGGATCAACATAAATCAATCGAAAAAGATATAATTTTATCAAGCCTGAGGAGCCGGACACCCGATGAAGATAGCCATAACCCGTTTGAAGGGAAAGGAAACAGACGATGCGGCACGCTGCCTGGTCTTCGGTCACGAGTGCTACCGCGTAAGCCCGTTGCAGGCGGCCGTTGCCGGGGAGATGGTTGAAGCGTTTGTCAGTGCGGTTGAGAGGAATGAATTCGACTGCATTTTTTTCACGAGCGCACTGCCTGCAAAATTAATCGCACCACTCCTCCCGCACTGGCCGCGTGTCGTTGCCATCGGACCGCAGACGAGAAAGACGTTACGTGCGTCAGGTATTGAGAGCGAGGTGCTCCCGGCCTTTTACTCGCGTGATTTCGTTCCCTACCTTGGCAACTGGATCCGGGGACGGCGTATCGGGATACCGCGGGCCGATGTCCCTAATCCTGCGCTTCTTCTGGCGATCGAACAGGCGGGTGGTGTCGCAACCGAATTCCGGTGTTACTCACTCGAACCAACCGGTGTGACCCTCGACCTCCGGACCGCAGATGCGGTCCTCTTCACGAGTGCGATGTCGTTTTCATCTGCGCTCTGGGAGAAGCGCCAGGATCTCATCATCATGGCGATCGGTGATATCACCGCTGCAGCTATGGCCAGGGAAGGGACGGTTCCCGACGTGGTCGGAGACGGATCACTTGAAGGATGCCTTAACGCATTAAACGAATACGAGAACGATCGTAAAGGGATATAATTCACATCACTGACCGTGAACCGGAATAAGGCAGATACACTCACAGGACCTCTACAAAAATGGATAAAAAACTTATCGAAAAACCAGGAATCGTGGTGATAGACAAACCACGCGGGCCAACCAGTCACCAGGTCACTGCATGGGCCGGGGAGATCCTTGGCTCACAGGTCGGCCATTCAGGAACCCTTGACCCGCAGGTATCGGGAGTGCTGGTGGTCATGCTCGGCAATGCCGTCCGGCTTGCACCCCTCCTCTTAAAAGAAGAGAAAGAATATGTTGCCCTGCTCCGTCTCCACGGCGATGTCCCGGCCGAAAAGGTCCATGAAGCGGCTGCACTTTTCACCGGAAGGACGTACCAGCGTCCGCCGAGGAGGAGTGCCGTTGCCCGGAACCTTCGCATCAGGACTATCCATTCCCTTGATATCCTCGATATTGACGACCGTCTTGTGCTGATAAAGGTCCACTGTGAAGCAGGGACCTATATCCGCTCACTGTGCCACCACATGGGCCTTGCACTTGGTGTCGGCGGGCACATGCAGGAGTTGCGGCGTACCCGCTCGGGCAGGCTGACCGAGGCTGACGCACATACGCTCCATGACCTGCGGGATGCCGCAGAACTGGCAGCCGCGGGGGACAGGGGCCCTCTTGAAAAGATGGTGCTGCCAGTGGAATCTGTTGCGATACACCTTCCCACCGTGGTGATCCGGGACACTGCAGTAGATGCACTCTGTCACGGGGCCCGCCTTGCAGCCGCCGGCATCATCAGCTGCACCCCGTTCGAGAAGAGAGCAGAGGTTGCAGTAATGACCCGGAACGATGAACTTCTCTGCCTCGGATCAGCCCTTGTATCATCCAAATCGCTGACACCGGGGGCTCACGGGCTGGTGGTGGCGCCACACACCGTGTTCATGCAGCCCGGGACCTATCCTCGCGGGTGGAAAAAAAGGGACCATTCCCAAAACAAAGAGATTAAATCCTGATTTAGTATCCCGGTACGCCCCGTTACACGGTTTTTTCCAAAATTTTTGAACTCTGATGGGATAGGATTAAAAAAAACGGCATACAATACTATGGATACACTTTCCTGCTGAGGTAGTCTAGTGGTAGGGCGCAGGCCTGGAAAGCCTGTGGGGCATTTGCCCCTCGGGAGTTCAAGTCTCCCCCTCAGCGTTCTTTTATCCCGTTTAAAATCCTGGCGGATACCCACGTTTCTGTGTTCTCTACGGACCTGGTGGACCGGCCCTGCTTTCCCCGAGCCGTGCCTTTGCAAACTCGTAATAGTCTTCCACGACTTCAAAGCCGAGGAACCGCCGCCCGAGTTCCCTTGAAACAACGGCAACCGTTCCCGATCCAAGGAACGGGTCAAGGACAATATCGCCGGGATTGCTTGAAAATTTCAGTATTTTTCGCACCAGTTCGGAAGGAAGCTTGGTAGGGGTCTTTTGTTTCCCCTTCCAGTACTCGCGTTTGATTAACCAGACGTCTTCAGGATAGTGCTCGACTTTATTGAAGGTATAGGAAAGCGGATTTTTGACAGCGTAGATAATATGGTAGTGGCTGGTCACGAATTTTTTCCGGGTAAAGACCCCGAACTGGTATTTCCAGATGATATGATTCAGCGTCACAAACCCGGCATCATCGACGGCCTCAAGGACGTCCCGCAGGCGGTTCCACCCCGAAAAGACATACATGCTTCCTCCCGGGGATAATACACGGTACGCCTCTCTCACCCATTCCTGCATAAAGTCCCGGTAGTCTTCGCCTGGAATCTCCCGGTAGCCTTCGAGGACGTTTCCCCCGGTACGGTTATAATTTAGCTTTTTTGCCCGGAAATCAATGGCAAAAGGGGGATCGGTGATGATTAAATCGATGCTTCCTGCAGGAATGTCCCGCAGGTACACCAGTGCATCACCATGGTGGATCGAATCGGGTTCGAACGGACCGAGCCGGGTGCTCATTCCGACCTTTGGCTGTTTTCGCATTCCATGCCCGCAGCACGTCCGATATCAAAGGCTTTCTGGTTGACCTCAACAGTTTTTGGCGGTACGAGTTTCGCAACCGCCGCCCGGAGTGATTCTGTCTTTAACGGGATGCTGTTTGATGCCGCACCCATCATCACGACATTTCTTGAAAGAATGCTTCCTGCTTCCAGTGCAAGCTGGTCGGCCTCGATGTAACAGGTATTCCGGATGTCAAGCCGCTTTTGTATCTCCGCTGCCTCGGGCAGCTGTGCACCCTGCGTATACACTGACGTCGGGATGACCATGGCGCAGTTGGTAAATATTTCGCCCCCGGCTTTGAGATAGTGGGCGTACCGGAGCGCTTCAAGCAGGTCAAACGAGATGAGAAGATCTGCAGTCCCGGGTGCGATCAAAGGCCCGAACATGCCGTCAATCCTGATATGGCTCTCAACTGAACCTCCCCTCTGGGCCATCCCGTGCGTCTCGGCACCCTTTACCGGGCGGCCCTCGATAAGGCATGCTTCCCCGAGTATGTTTGAGGCGAGGATCGTACCCTGGCCTCCGATTCCGACGATAAGAATATCGTATCCGGCTTTCATCTCCCGGCCTCCCTGTGAATTGCAGCTGCCGGGCAGATATGTGAACATACACCGCAACCGCTGCACAAATCGTTGATATGCGCTTTTTCATTGATCCGCTCGATAGCAGGGCAGCCGAATTTAATGCAGAGCCCGCATGACGTACAGGCATCCGGATCGACCTGGTAATGTCCCCGCTTTAAGCCCGCTCTCCGGGCGGTAATCACGCAGGCCTGCCGGGCGATGATAACCTTCACGCCGGGCCGCTCTTTTGCATCCCTGAGCGCTGCGGTAAGTCCTACAAGGTCGTACGGGTCGACCGTCTCCACGAAGGACACGCCGCATGCCCTGCATATCGCCTCGAGGGATACCGGGGGGGCAGGGACACCGACTGCAGTCAGGCCGGTGGTCGGGTTCGGCTGGTGGCCGGTCATCGCGGTTATCCTGTTGTCGAGGATGACAAGGATCATCTTCGCCCCGTTATATACCGCATTGAGCAGTCCCTGTATGCCCGTGTGAAGAAACGTCGAGTCCCCGATTGTCGCAACAATGTCACGTTCCTCGCCTGAGTGCATAATCCCGCTCGCAACCGTCACCGACGCACCCATACAGATGGTCGTGTCTACCGCCCCGAGCTGGAGGCCCAGCGTGTAACACCCTATGTCGCTTGGGAATATGCCATCTTTAAAGACTTTTTTCATTGCATAAAAGACGGCCCGGTGCATACAGCCTGCACACAGGATTGGCGGCCGTGGCGGGACCTCTGCTGCCGGGGTGGGCGCAGGAAATTTAATTGCTGTCTCAAACCCGCACGAATTAAAAATACGGGCTGTCGCAGCACCTGACAGCTCACCTTCATACGGGGAGTGCCCGTCGATCTTTCCATACACTGTCACGTTCCCTGCCACCTGCCTGACAACTTCCTCAACAACAGGTGCGAGCTCCTCTACCACGAGCACTTCGCGGTGCATGCGGACAAATTCTTTCAGCCACTCCTCATCAACCGGGTATGCCCCGATTTTCATGAATGAAACATCCCGGGGAAGGATTTCCTGCACATATGCCGCAGCAATGCCGCTTGCAATGACTGCCTTTTCGCCCCTTACCGAGCAGGTATTGTACCCTAGTTCTACGAGCCGTTTTTTAATTGCAGGCTGCTTTTCATTCAGTTTCTTGTGAAGGACACGGGTATGCGCAGGTATTACCACGTACTGGCGCGGGTCCCGGGTAAACTCCCCCTTCCGGATTGCAGTGCTGATATCCCCGAGGACCACGTCGCCCTTGGAATGGCAGATCCGTGTCGTAGGGCGGAAAATGACAGGGAGTTTAAATTCCTCTGAAAGCCGGAACGCGTTCTTTACCATGTCGTGCGCTTCCTGTACGCTGGAGGGGTCGAGACACGGGATCCGGGCAAAATGCGCATAGCACCTGCTGTCCTGTTCATTTTGTGAGCTGTGTGCATACGGGTCATCTGCGCTCATTATGACGAGTCCTCCCGTCACACCCGTGTATGCGCTGGTCATAAGAGGATCGGCGGCCACGTTCAGCCCGACGTGTTTCATGGTACAGAGCGCCCTTACTCCGCACCACGCGGCCCCGAGAGCACATTCAAGCGCGACCTTCTCATTCACCGACCATTCGACATAATAGGTGCGCTCGCGCTGCACCCGGAGCACGTCTATCACTTCTGACGACGGTGTGCCCGGATAACCGCAGGCAACATCAAATGATGATTCCAGGCACCCGTGTGCAATGGCTTCATTTCCCAGGAGATATCGTGTTTGCATGTTCCTTTTCCGTGAACTTTGTTAAGATTGTGTACTTTTGTTCTCTGCATTTAATCTAATGTGTTGATCTGTCTTCGGCCATCAATTCAAAACCTATAAAAACTCATATGGGTTATTTAATACGGCAACTCGTGGGCCCGTAGCATAGCTAGGTGGTGCGCCCGGCTGATAACCGGGAGGTCATGTGTTCGAATCACATCGGGCCCATTTCACTATTTTATTATACGTTTCAGCTGCAACCTGTCATCATGGATAAAAACCAGAAAATTATGCTGGTAGTCGGGCTCGTCATTACGGGGGCACTTCTTTTTTACAACATCTATCTCGGACTGATCGCCCTCATCATTCTTGGTGCACTTATCATGTCGTTCCGGATCATGAGCGACAGTGTACAGACCCCTGACATGGTGGCCTTCCTTAGTGAAGACGCAAAAAGCCTGGTCGTACGAAATGTAGGGAATTCAGGGGCATATTCCATACACGTATCGCTGGTCCCCCACAACATCGAGTATGATATCGCATCACTTGAGCCGGATGCCCGGAGCACCCATACGTTCGAAGAGATGATCTCTGAAGCAAAGGCTGTTGTAAGGTATAAAAATCAAAAAGGTGAGGAATTCAGCCGGTCAATACGCCTTTCAGCCCTCGGCGGGGATGAAGACGATATTCTTAAACCTGTCTTCCCGCTTTTTAAATGGAAATAAAATTAGGGATTATTTATCAGGAAAAACAAATTCTATCGTTTTTTCAAGTGATTCCACAAGTTTCTCGTGCCCTTCCAGGTAATCGTGGACTGCCCGGTAGAGCATGAACATCACCTCAAAGCCGTATATGGTAAGTGCTTCCTGTGCCGTGACCGGGTTTAAATAGGAGTCGACAATAAAGCCATCCGAACTGTACATAAGTTCATATAATTTTCCTTCTTCCGAAAGGACGCAGAACTGGTCGGTTACTTTTTTACTGATGTCATCAGGCCTGAATTCGACTGCTTCCGCCTTGCCGAGGACAATCATCTTCTCCTGATAAAAGACCGAGTCATAGAGTTCTCCCTTTGTATCCTGCTTGCCCTTGTCAAGCATGTTCAGCCCGATCTTTTCTATTACCGGTACCGTTAATTCAGCCATCCGCGAAAGGAGTTCGGCATCAGCCTTTCTTACCTGTACGGAAAGGTCGGCCTCTTTTTTCTCATACTGGCTGACCTTTTCAAGCATTTTATTGAATCCTGCTTCGATTTCGTCCATGAATGCTCCCCCTCATCCGTTATCCCGGAAGAGGTGTCTTTTTACGAACTGATTGTAAAGAACGTGCCCACAGTCAATAATATTTACGTATACCGGCTAAAACAGGTCATAAACCATATAATGCTATACGCTAAACCTGTTCCCTGCCAGACCGTGACCACCCGGGATCTCCTCAATAAAATAACAAAAAAACCTCATGGAGAACATTAAAACCGTATTTCAGGTTCTGTTGAAACGGAGATGACCCGGTAAGGTTCACTCCGGAACCATGAAAATGTCCATTCAAAATCTCCTTCTATTGTGGGTTGTCCCTCTATTTTGATAGGAAATCCCCATTTTGATAAAACCTGTTTGATCAATTTCTCTGACGGGAGGGGTTCTCACCCCTCCCTGCCCCACCCCACTAAAGATATCAGGTGGGCAGGGTTGATACGGAACCCGGATTTTTCACAATAAGAGAGCACGGTCCCTGTCGCAGTATGGGGGGCCACACAACGGCGGGGCATCAGCCCCGGGTGTGTCGTGATGTGGAGTGCGGAGGGAGAGGTGTAGGGAGATTACGGGAAGGGTTTCAATAAAGCAGTGTTTTAAAAAAGTCCGTTCTGCCGGTGCTGGAACAGACGGTACGGCAGAAAAAAGAGATGTCGGGGGGAGTGCAGTCGTAGCAGGCTAAATTCCGAAGGGCAATTAAGAGACACGCTCACCAAGGAAGAAGTAGGTCCGGTCCTCCCTGATCACCACCCTGCAGCGGAAACCGGCAGGGAGGTCCTCCTGTAACACGATGTTTGTATATTCAGGAGTGCGGGTCAGCACCGAACCGGTCCTGATGCTTTCAGTCACCATAACCGGGACCTCTTTTCCTATCAACGCTGAATTGATCCTGCGGTACCCTTCCAGGGCTGCCCTTTGAATGAGCCTCGAACGGATTTTTTTGACATAATCTGTCATGTCGTATAAGTCCGCCGCGGGAGTGCCGGGACGCGAAGAGAATCTCGTCACGTTCACCTTGTTTGGACGGGCATTCCTGACGAGATCAACAGATGCGCCGAATTCATCATCAGTCTCGCCGGGAAAACCGACAATAATGTCAGTCGAAAGAGTGATGTCAGGGTAGCGGCGCCGGAACGCTGCTACAATGGCAAGAAAATCATCCGCCGTGTAATTTCTCCCCATCCTCCGGATCACACTGTCAGACCCTGACTGGACAGGGATATGGATAAACTTAAAAATCCGGTCTGATCCATAGGCATCTATAAGCGGGTCAAGAATGGGTTGAATACCTGCCGGGTTCATCATTCCGACACGGATTAAAAAATCACCGGGAATGGCTGCCAGGTCCTCGATGAGGGACGGCAGACTCTCCCCGGTATCAGTTCCCCAGGCACTGACGTCCTGTGCGGTGAGTTGTATCTCGCGGGCCCCTGCTGCGACCAGTTGTTGTGTATATGATACAATTTCGTCACGCGGGAAACTATGCAGCCGCCCGCGTGCCCTCCTCGTAATACAGTATGTGCAGGCACCCCCGCATCCTTTTGCCAGCTGGACAATCCCGGTATATCCTTCCCTGACCGTCCCGGTTCCCGCGTAATAATCGTGGATATCATCAGGGTGAATAAATTTTGGCGAACATGCCATACGTATACGGTCCATCTGGACAAGCGGCATACAGCCGGTCACATAGAGATCGGTATCTTTTAAACTGCCGAGGAGACGGAGCATCTTCCGCTCGGTCGCTGCAACAACCGTGCAGGTGTTGATGATAATGACCTCTGCGTGGCTTTGTGAACCGACCAGGGTACACTGCTGGGACCGCAGCACTTCGGCAAGCTTTTCGCTGTCTCCGAAATTGTAGGTGCAGCCAAAAGTCCGGAGCCAGACTTTTTTACCCCTTATTTCTGATATTTTTGCTCTTTCAAGGCCCGATGCGCCCATAATTACCCCGGATACGAAAACCCCGGTCTCCTCCCTCTGTAAGTACAATCATCCCAAAAACCCATAAAACAGATTTATCAGGCCGGGGAACTGTATCTCCCCTGGTCCCGGGACCCGGCCGTACTCCTGAAAAAGAGGGGAAAAACAGGTATGTTTCCTGCACTATTTTAAAATGTAATGAAAATGCTTAACCCGTGGTATTCACTATCTGTTAGTGATGATCAGAGTCGGGTTGCTCGGCTGTGGAAATATCGGGCATATCATCGCAAAAAACAGGGGAAATATTGAGATAACTGCCCTTTTTGATATAATATTTGATAAAGCCCGGGAACTGGCCGACATATGCGGAGGTGTCCCGTACGACGATTTCGACACCTTTGTCAGCCAGGATTTTGACTATGTTATCGATGCGGCATCAGTAAAGGCAGTACGGCTGTACGGGGAAAAGGTCCTCCAGAATAAAAAGAATCTTATCGTCATGAGTGTCGGAGCGCTCGGTGACGTTGAATACAGGAAAGATCTTGTCGGGATAGCACGCGAATACGGCATGAAGATCCATATTCCGAGCGGTGCAATAACCGGGCTTGATAATATTAAAGTCGGGCAGATAGCAAAGATCGAGAGTCTCCTCCTTAAAACAACGAAAAGTCCTGCATCGCTTGGTATCACCACTGACAAAAAGGTGCTGGTCTTCAAAGGCAGGGCGAACGAGTGCATAAAAGAATTCCCGAAAAACGTGAATGTCTCGGTTGCACTCAGCCTTGCCGCCGGCAGGGATGCCGACGTCGAGCTCTGGGCGGACCCTGCAGTGGAGCGGAACATACACGAGATCTTTCTCACCGCAGAATTCGGCGATATCTACATCAGGGTAAATAACGTCCAGAGTCCTGATAACCCGGCTACCAGCTACCTTGCCGCCCTCTCCATCCTGACACTTCTTAAAAACCTTGAAAATCCGCTTGTGGTGGGAACATGAGCCGGGAAAGTCGTATCAGGGCTTTGAAATCCAAAAAAAATGCCATAGTACTCGCACACAACTACCAGCTGCCGGAGATCCAGGACGTCTCAGATATTGTCGGGGACAGCCTTGAACTCGCCATGGCTGCAAAAGAGACCGATGCTGATATCATTGTCTTTTGCGGGGTCAGTTTCATGGCCGAAACGGCAAAGATCCTCAACCCGTCAAAAAAAGTCCTCCTGCCCGTAAAAGAGGCGGGCTGCCCCCTTGCAGACCAGCTGACACCGGATATGCTGGAAGAGGCCCGGAACGCGAATCCGGGGGCCATGGTGGTCCTCTATATCAACAGTACGGCCGAATGCAAGGCATATGCTGATGTTATCTGTACCTCTGCAAACGCGGTGAAGGTGGTTCGTTCCCTGCCCACGCAGGAGGTCATTGTCGGCCCGGATTCAAACCTCGCAGCATATATACAGGACCAGATACCGGAAAAAAGAATTATCCCGGTACCACCGTCAGGACACTGCCCTGTTCACCAGGTATTTACCGATGCAGATATCACGGCCGCCCGGCTGAGGGGCGGTAAAATTATCTGCCACCCCGAATGCAGGCCCGGGATCCAGAAACAATCAGATATTATCGCCTCGACAGGAGGGATGATACGGAATGCACCGATTGCCGACTTATGGAATGTATTTACCGAGAGGGAGATGGGTTACCGGTTAAAAACCCTCTATCCTGACAAGACATTTCATATCAAGGAAAGCGCAGTCTGCGAGGATATGAAGCGGATAACACTTGCAGAACTGGAAGTATCGCTGGAAGACGAAATATACGAAGTGGTGCTGCCGGAAGAGGTCATGAAACGTGCACTGGGTGCCATCGAGAGGATGATTTCAGTTGGCAGGTGAACAAGGATGATAACCCCGGAAACTCTCCTTGCATTTATCACTGAAGATTCCCCTTACGGAGATCTGACAAGTAACCTCCTTATCCCCCCGGATGCATCCTGCACCGGCGTTATCAGGAGCCGGCAGGCAGGCATTATTGCCGGCCTTGAGGAGGCTGCATTTCTTTTTACTCATTTCGGGGTACAGGCGGTGCAGGCAGTCATTGACGGTGAACAGGTCAGCAGCGGAACGGTGCTCATGAGTATTTCAGGACCTGCACGTGCGGTTCTTCTTGTCGAGAGGACGGCACTCAATATTATCGGCAGGATGAGCGGGATTGCAACCATGACCCGGAGGGCAGCCTCCCTTGTTTCAGTAAAAAATCCCTCGTGCAAGGTTGCTGCAACACGAAAAACGGCCCCGGGGCTCAGAGCCCTCGATAAAAAAGCCGTGTGGCTTGGTGGCGGAGACCCGCACCGCTATACCCTCTCGGACGGGATCCTTATCAAGGATAATCACCTTGCACTCGTATCCCTCGGAGAAGCAGTAGAGAGAGGAAAAGCATTCTCCTTTACCAGAAAAGTTGAGGCAGAAGTGGAGAGCCCGGCTGATGCCGTCACCGCCGCCCGTGCAGGTGCAGATATCATCCTCCTCGACAACATGACCCCGGCGGAGATATCCCGGGTCGTTTCACTGCTTAAAAATGAAGAGAAGAAGTCCGGCCTGATCATCGAAGTATCGGGGGGCATCACGCCTGAAAATATTTCAGACTATGCAATTCCAGGTGTGGATGTGATCAGCATGGGCTCGCTCACCCATTCCGTGGTAAATTTTGATGTTGGTCTTGATATCGACAATTTACGCGGATAGTTGGGTATCTCACTTTAATTGTGGGGATTTTGCAGGCTGATACAACCAAAAAGTATAATAGGATATGCCTCCAAGCCTCGCAAAGGAGTGGCTATGGCAGAGGAGGATCCGGGTGTACCAGCGGAACCATACGTTGATGAAGCAGCGAAAAGGAGAAGAATAGAGGGATTTATTCAGCTCCTGCACAGCGAATACCTGGATTTCCGTTGGAAGGCAGCCCTGGCGCTTGGTGAAGAAGGCGATAATACCGCGGTAGAACCTTTAATTGAAGCCCTCAGTGACCCGTATGTAGATGTCTCCTGGCTGGCTGCCAAATCGCTTGGGGCCATCGGAGACTCCAGGGCGGTAAAGCCTCTTCTTAAAGCACTTGAATCTGACGAAAAATGGCTCAAAATTGGTGCTTCCATCGGCCTTGGCAAACTGGGGGACCGGAGGGCAGTACAGCCGCTTCTTGCCCTTTTAAAAAACAAGGATGCCCTTATCCGGAAAAATGCCGCATGGGCACTCGGAAAGATCGGGGACGAGGCTGCGAGGAGTGCACTTGAAGAACTGAGAAACGATCCTGACAACCGTGTAAAAACAGCGGTTGAAGTCGCTTTACACCTTCTCACTATAAAAACAGAGGGTCGGGAAACGGGAAATACTGATCCCGGGTGCGGTGCAGGAGAAAGGCACTAAAAAATCTTTTAATTCGCTAATTTTACTATGATCCGGAGGCATACAGTGTATAATGACAGAATGGGCTCTCATTCTATGCCTTCTCGTAAGCCTTGTCGTTCTCTTCTTTATACTCGCAAAATACATCTCGCTCCGGGACAGCACCGAAAAAAGGGCCCGGGGGATGTTTCTTGCGTGGAAATCAGAATCACTTGAGCTGGAGGCGCGACAACTGGCAGATCTTTACTCACGGGAATGGAAAATGCAGGAAGAAGGACGTATCCGGAAGGATGCAGTTACAAAAAGCGAAGCGGTGATACGGGGGAAGGTTACGGAACACCTCATCCCCTTTTTCCCTGATTTCCCGTACAATCCGCAGGACGCTCGGTTTCTTGGGACTCCTGTTGATTTTATTGTATTTGACGGCCTTTCCTCAGGAGACGTAAAGTCTGTGATATTTGTTGAGGTGAAGTCAGGAAAAACCCCCGCGCTATCTTCCCGCGAGAGGATGGTGCGGGACTGTATCCGGGCAGGAAATGTACGCTACGAGACGATTCACCTTCGCAACGGGAAAAAGTGATATACTATATTACAAATTTACGGTTTTTTCCATCGTTTTCGTGAAATACCAGGGTTCCGCAATAAAACCGGAACCGGCCCTGTTTACCTGAAATGGCCGCTCCGAAGGATCTTCAATCAGCCGGCCGGGACTGGACTATGTCCCCGGCTGCCCCGACTACGATCTCTTTATCACCACGATAGGTCTGGACGGTCCCATACAGGAAGATGGCATCCCCCTTCCCAAATGAGTACCCCGCAGCAACAGGCGCCGGAATAAAAACCCGGGTCCCTGAAATGGTAAGGATGACATGCCCCCCGTTTTCCAGTACGTCCACATCATCAATGTCCCCCCGCAGGGAGACCAGCGCACCATCGTGTGCACTCTCTTCGTATTGCATGGCAAAGGGACCCTTTCCAACCGACTCAAGGACCGTGTACGAGACAATCGTTACCATGGCAATCCCGATGAGAAGCAGCAGGGCGATTTTTTCCTCCTTTCCAAGCATACTGATCACTTGGCTCCCGATGAGATAAAGTATCGACAGATTGATATGTTAACACTGTTAACATACAGACTATGAATGAGGCGAACCTTCCCCCATCATCCCGGACAGTCCTGCAGTTGCTGGACGAGGGAGGTGCAATGACCCATAAGGAGCTCGTAAAAAAGAGCAATCTTGCTCCCCGTACCGTGCGGTATGCATTAAAAAAACTAAAGGAGAATCACCTCATTATTGAGAAATTCAACTTCAGGGATGCACGCCAGATAATATACCAGAACCGCGGGGCCCAGATGGTGACGGCGTGAAGGATATGCAGTGTGACATCATGGTATGCGATTCCATGGTGCGCAGGTATCTCCCCACGATGCGGGCAGAAATGGTCTACCGGCTGGTTCAGAACCAGGGTATGAGCCAGAGTGATGCCGCAAAAAAACTCGGGGTAAGCAGGGCAGCGATATCTCAGTACATGAGCAAGAAACGGGGTGATTCAGGGATAGAGATCTCAAATGAACTGGATGCCCTTATCGACCGCTGGACGCTTGCTGTTGTCGGACAGGACTCCACCATCACGCTCTGCGATATCTGCAGGTGCGCCCTGAAAAAGATGTAAGGCAATGCCGGCTCTCCGGTTATCTTCTCCTCCGGTAAAGGAAGAGGATGAAAATCCCGGCAATGACAACGAGCGCGACCACTATTTTTGTTACATCCGGACCTCCATGTGAAACCGGATTTCCGGAAGCCTCCCAGTCTCTCTCAAAGACCGCGGAGAAATATGCCCCTGCCTCCGGGTGATCGATGATAACCCCGGCCTCGCGGTTAAAGGTCGGTGAATTGAGGTTCCAGTTGATACTGCTTACAAGCACTTTCCTTCCATCAACGATCACTCCCTTGTTATGCACCTTTTCAGGGTCTCCGTTGCCGAGTGCGGCACACCGGGCTTCAAGCGGGAGTCCCGTTGAACGGGCCCGGTTGTTGATGAATTCGACCATCTCATCGTTATCATCGTCCCCTTCCACCGAGAACCAGTATGAGTCGAGAAGGACCCTGACGGCGACACCCCGTTCTGATGCATTGAACACCTCGGAAAGGAACGGGTTCTGATCATTTTCACCGGAGTTCTTCACATACGCCTGCTCGATATCAATGGACCGTTCTGCACTCCTGATGAGAGTGCAGACCTCACTGCTCGTATCAGGCGAAATGACCGGGGTCACCCGCGCCCCATCGAAGCTGAATGCTTCAAATTCCACATTATAGGCCTCATTACCTGGTTCTTCCAGTTCACCGTCTTTCCCTTCGAGCGGGACAATCCAGTTACCGCCCATGTCCTGTTCGTAGACCGAATGGAAATATGCCGCGAGCGCAGGGTCATTCAGGATGACCCCGTACCCGCGGTTGCCGGACTGCCCCCCCGGCGGGAACCCGTGTGTCTTGAAATTCTCACTTGTCAGGAAGAGGACACGATGATCAATGACCATGTACTTGGCGTGGTTGTAGCGGTACGGTGCATGAACGCTCCCGCTGTTTACCATCTGGTATACCGGGATACCGCTCCTGTTCATCATGAACACAACCGCTCGTTCCTCGCTGCTGATACCCCCGACCGGCCCTCCTTCGAGAAGGATCGTTACCCTGACACCCCGTTCTGATGCACGTACCAGTTCTTCGGCCATGGCAGGGCTGGAAAACTCGTAGACGTTCACTAAAATCTCCTCGCGGGCTGATCCGGTGACCTGCCGGAAGGCAGTGAAGGAAGAGTCCGGTGCAACAAATGCCGTCCCGCTCACATCTTCAAATGATGCGGTACTGATGCGCGTCTGCCCTATCATCAGCACCCGCGGGTCCCAGACCCCTTTCTCGATAAAATGTACCTGCCCCTGCCTGCAGGATACATTCCCGGGCCAGCTGATCTTCTGCTGCAGATCTGGTCCGGAATAGAGAAGCAGTTCGTCCCCTGTATTTGACAACTGCATGTTCCCGCTCCTGATAACATCCGGGATCCCGGGAGACGTATCAAATATCTCAAAATCAGGAGCTTTCCCATGGACTTCCACATATGCCTTCCCGTTTCGTGCGATAACCAGTTTTCCTGATATCCGGGAAAATTCCGGGAACCGGAAGCCTCCCTCCCCGTCACTCACCTTAATCCCGCCGAGAGGGCCGTTCCCCTCCAGGACCAGGTATTCATCCTCGTCTCCGTAGAGGTATGGATCAGGGCAGAATTCGACGATCGATACTGCTCCGGCAGGAACAAGAATGAAACAAAGGAGAATGAGGGAGAGGACGGGTTGCATCCAGAAGGATTCTCATGTGTATTTTATTAATCTGGTGAAATACATCAGATCATGGAAGTGCCACTTGTGGTAAAAATTGGCGGGAGCCTCTTTGACCGGGTGGGGGAGCTTGCCGCCCTGTTCCGTGAACTGGACCTGCCACTCCTCCTCGTCCCGGGCGGTGGCACCTTTGCCGATGCCATACGGCGGTGCGGCATAAGCGGAGAACCCGCACACTGGATGGCCGTCGCGGCGATGGAACAGTTCGGGTGGTATATCAGCTCGTTTTGCATCCCCGTTCAGCAGGAACCGGACGTCCCTGACGGCCCGGTTGTTTTCCTGCCGTATTCCTGCCTCCGTACCCGTGACCCTCTTCCCCACAGCTGGGATGTCACATCTGACACGATTGCCGCATGGGTGGCAGATGTGATGCATACAGACCTCGTCATACTGAAATCAGTGGACGGGATCTATTCCGGGGGCACCCTTATCGAAAGAGTGCGGGAACCGGTTAGAACCGGGGATGTGGATCCCTGCCTGATCCCGTATGTCCTCGAACACGCGGTACCTACGCGGATTATCAACGGCAGGCACCAGGACCGTGTACGCCTGGCGCTCACCGGTCATGACGTGCCCGGTACTACCATCAGCCTTTAAATGCTTTCAGACAGACTGTATAAGGAATCGGTTGAGGTGTTAATCATGTCAGACAAGAAATGTACATCATGCAATGCTCCGCTTGCAGAAGAAGGAGCAACAGAATTCGGCTGCCCGGCCTGCCAGTACCATATCCAGAGATGCTACCGGTGCAGAGAACAGAGTATCCCCTACACCTGCCCCAAATGTGGATTTGGAGGCCCATAAACCATGGGAAGCGTAGCCCTTATCATCAGGGTAATGCCCGAATCACCGGAAGTCGATCTCGAGAAACTGAAAGAAGAGATCAGGAAACGGATAAAAGGCTTAAATGATATGCAGGAAGAGCCCATCGGGTTTGGATTAAAGGCACTCAAGATAGCGGTCGTTGTGAATGACACCGGCGGCGAGAGCGATGCTGTCGAGCAGGAAGTCAACGATATTGAAGGTGTCGAGCGGGCTGAAATCATTGAACTGACCCTTACGTAAAGGTCAGACCCGTATATTTTTTTCTCCCTGGCACGGACGCGGCAATCCCCGGGTCACTGTGCAGGAACCCCAAATTCAGGAGCATTCCAGAAGAGACAGTACCCTTTCGGTATTTTCCCGGATTTTTTCTACAGAGTTCCGGAACTGTGCGACTTCCTGTTCATCGATCTTGATGGGGACCGGAAAAACCCCGCTTCTGTTGATGCGTGCCGGAACGCCGATACACACGTTTCCAATGTCATGGACTTCACTCCTGATGTAACTGGAGACCGTAAGAATCCTGTTTTCATTTGCAAGGACGGTCCGGACAAGAGTTGATATCGCTTCGCCGGGACCGTATACCGTCGATCCCTTGTTTTTAATTATGGTCTCTCCACTCGAACGGACCGCATCGACCATTTCCTGCACCGGAAGTCTTGAAAATGCAGGAAGATTACTGATCTGGATACCTCCGATAGTGGTCGCTGACCAGAGCGGCACCATTGAATCCCCGTGTTCTCCGATGATACGGGTATGCACTTCACTTACGTGCACCTTGAAATAACCTGCAATCAACGATTTGAGTCTCATCGAATCGAGGTGAGTACCGAGCCCGAACACCTGCTGTGCTTCCATTCCCGAATATTTCATGGCCACGGAGGTCATCACGTCGACCGGGTTTGTCACCATAAGAATTACAGAATCCGGAGCAAGCCGTCCCACATCTTCTGACATCTGTGCGACAATACGGGCATTCCCGAGGGCAAGGTCAAGCCGTGACTGGCCTGGCCGTCGTGGAAGTCCTGCCGTGCAGACAACGACGTCAGAATTACGGATATCCTCAATATCGGTTGTCCAGCTAAGGTTCTGCTGGTTTCCGCAGGCTGCAAAAGAATCATTCAGGTCCTGTGTAATGCCATGGAGCAGGTCCTCTCTCCCTTTACGACCGTAAAGGAGGATCTCGCTGACGTGAGGGATTTCTGATATCGTATGGGCTGAAAATGTCCCAACGTTCCCTGTCGCACCAATAATAGAGACTTTGGCCATGACGTGTCCTGAAATAGGGACACGTTCTCGGTCGACTGTACGTTCCTGCGTTTGCCGAAGGGCCCTTTCTCCACCCCGCTCCCCTGTGGGCGCCGAATGTTCACGGTAAGTCTGCTCCCTTCCGGGCCTCAACCGGTCTCCGCGACAACAGGTCGCTACCCCCTCCGGGGTTTTGATACCTGTCCACCGACCTCACAGGACGAGGTTTCAACGTCAGGACCCAGCAGTCTCCCGCAGACCGTTGCAGCCTTCCTCAAACTTCGCCTCCCGCATACCGACGGTTTCGGGTAACAGGTGACGCCGAACCACCCGGGCTAGTCCCCATCATATATGGATGAACTAGGGGATAAATACCTCGCCGGGGACATGCCGGCGCCACTGCTCCATGATCGCGTTTACTTTTGGCAGGTCTTTTTTTTCGAAAAGGTCTATTACCGATAGCGTGGAGAGTCCGCCGGGGACCACCCCGTATAACTCACGGAAATCGCCCTGGTATACCTCGATTTCCTGTTCACCTGCTGTTTCACCGATTTTCCTGGGGGATGTCACCACGGGATGCAACTGCATCTGCTGGTAATCCTCACGAATCGTGACAGTTTCAACGTTGAAAAATTCCCTGTTCACTTTGATATTAAACGCTGCGAAGAACGCCGCCGCATACCACGCATCGTTCATGATAATTCTTTGCACTTTCATCCTCCCTGCAGTAAGGCCGAGAGTCCCTGCTCCGCAACACGCATCAATGAACAGTCCGGGAGAAGTGGTCCTGATATTCTTTTCAACGGTATCAATTTTCGGGTTGAATGCACGCGGAAACTCGATATGCATCGTGGACTGCTGTTTGTAGAGGACGAGGGGACCGTTGTGGGTGACAAAGACATTTGCCCTGATATCACACCCTGCCATAAGTTCATAGGTCTTTGGTACACCACCCGGTTCCGTACCGGCAATACCCGGAATGAAATCCCCATTCTTAATGACTGCCCTGACCTCGGCAACCTCTTTAATTATGCGTTCCGCGGTTTTTTTATCGATTGTACGACAGAGCAGCACCAGGGAATCCCGGGGAAGAAACGGCGGAACTTTCATGAAAAATCCGGGATGGACGAGGGGCACACCAACCGCACTGAGCGGTTCCTGCCCTGTAAGCAGCCCTTCATCCTTCATAATGAGGTAAATATGGACAAATATGTCATCAATAAACCGTTTGCCGCAGGCACAGGGTTCTTTGATTCCGGCGTCTGCAGGCGGGGAATTTTTATCGATCACGTGGTACCTGCAGTCAGGACAACGTGAAAAAATAGTTGGAAGGAGATTGATGAGTTCATGGGCTTCTAATACGCAATCCTCCCCGCATACAGGGCATTTCATTAAATGTGCTATTGGCGTTTGCACATAGAAATCTTTTGATTTTAAAAACGAAAGACCAGTGGGCCCGATGCGATTCGAACGCATGACCGCCCGGTTATGAGCCGGGCGCTCTAACCGGACTAAGCTACGGGCCCGGGTGAAGCGCCGCCAACAGGACTCGAACCTGTGACATGCTGGTTAACAGCCAGCCACTCTACCAACTGAGTTATGGCGGCACGCCTGATGTGCCAGTATAGATTATTTGTAAGTGGTTTTAAAGATACCGTTTGTCTCCCGGAGAACGATTGGATCCGGCATGGAAAAACGGTAGTACGAGTTTTTTTTCAGTCGTTCTTCTTCATCGATCGCAGGAGATCAATCATTGCATCAAGTTCCTCGTCAAGGTGAAGAAGCATTTCCTCAGCCCTTTTCGTCGCGACTGCCCCCGACGGTGATGCCTGGATATAGCCGAGCTGCTCAAGGACCCGCAGCGAATACCGGATACGGTGAAACGGCAGGTCAAGCTGTTCAGAGAGTTTCATTATCCCGATTGGCTGATGACCGACAACTGCCCGCACGACCTGGATATGCCGCTGCATCAGTTCAATTTCGTCCCTGACTTTTTCCAGCATGAAAAAGAGAACCCCTCATACTTATCCTTTCATATTATGCGTTTTCGTCAAGCCATGCTTTTGTCGCCAGGTAATCCCGGCGGAAGTAGAGTGCAATACCTCCGGCACATGCAAAGAGAACCACTGCAACCGGAAGCTGGTAGCCTGCCGGTGCTTTAAAGAGTGCTATGATGCCCACGGCGATCATGAGGATAATGACATTCAGCAGGACTGCAAGCCGGTAAAATTTCCATTTGAAACGCTGTCTGGCCGCCTCTTCCATTACTCATACCTCGTCTTCATGATAAAAGTACTTGTGGTATTGCCTCTAAACTGATGCGTAATGGATGCGCTTGATCAGGCGATGAGAGGGCAGGGCGCGACCGGATTTGTGGTATATGGATCATCTGAAAATGCCAATATCCGCTACCTTACCCGTTTTACCACAACCGACCCGGTTGTATTCTTTAAGAAACAGGGAGAAGCAGCAACCATCATCGTTTCACAGATGGAAACGGAGCGGGCACGCCGGGAGTCATCGGCGAATGTCATGACACGGGCAGATGCAGGTCTTTTTGAGATTCTTGCAAAAGAACCCGACCGGTGGAAAGCCACCGCCCGGATGATTGCCGGGCAGGCAGGCGAAACCCTCCTTGTTCCTGCTGATTTCCCGTTTCTGCTCGCACACGAGCTGCAGGAATATGCCAGGGTCATCCCGGACAGAAATACAGTGGAGAACATGAGGGCAGTGAAGACCGCTGACGAGATCTCATTGATAACGTCTGTCCAGGCAGTGACAGACATGGCGATGGACCATGCGGTACGCCTGATCAGGCGGTCAAAAATTAAATCCGGCACCCTCTACAGGGGGGCAGTCCCCCTCACTTCAGAATTCATCAGGACTTCCATGGAACGGATCTTCCTGGCTCATGGCTGTCATGCACAGGATACGATCGTCTCATGCGGAAAGGATACCGCGTATCCCCATATCCGGGGGGATGGTCCGCTTTCAGCCAATGAGCCCATTGTAATCGACGTATTCCCAAAGAGCAATGAATCAGGCTACTTTTCCGATATGACCCGCACAGTCCTCAAAGGTGAGGCAGATCCCGGGATCGTCGATATGTACCAGGCGGTAAAAGAGGCGCAGGCATATGCAGGCGAAAAAATCCGGCCGGGGGTTACCGGGGATGAAGTCCATAATGCAGTGGTCGGTTTTTTTAAAGAACGTGGCTATCCAAGTGGCAAAGAAGGTTTCATCCACAACCTCGGGCATGGTGTGGGCCTCGAAGTGCATGAGCTCCCGTCGCTCGGTCCCGGAGGCGGCATGCTTGCGACAGGGAATGTCGTCACGAACGAACCAGGGCTCTATATCCCGGGGATCGGCGGAGTCCGGCTTGAGAATACGGGTGTGGTGACCGGGAACGGTTTTGGGTGCCTCACTCATTACGAAGAAGAGCTAATCATATAGGGATGGGGATGAAAGACGAGATATTCGATCTCTATTGTGAAGCAGGAAAAATTGCATCAGAGGTCAGGGCAATCGGCGCCCGTGAAATAAGGGTTGGTGCGTCCTACCCTGAGGTTGTAGAATTCATTGAAGACCTTGTAAAGAGCAGGGATGGAGGCCTTGCATTTCCCCTCAATGTTTCCATAAACGAGGACGCGGCGCACGATACCGCATCGTTTTCTGACGAGCGTGTATTCTGCAGCGGGGACGTGGTAAAGCTCGACCTCGGCGTTCATCTTGACGGGTATATTGCAGATACTGCAATTACCGTCGATCTTGGGGGTAATGGCATTCTTGTCGAAGCATCCAGGGAAGCACTGGACAGTGCCATCCTTCATGTGCGCCCGGGCGTTACTACCGGCGAACTCGGGGCCGTAATCCAGAAAGAGATTGAATCGCGGGGATTTAAGCCCGTCGGGAATCTCACCGGCCACGGTCTCGACCGTTATGCCATCCACACCCCGCCGAATGTACCGAATATCGGAATTTCCGGGGGTGCAGTCCTCGAAGAGGGGATGGTATTTGCAATCGAGCCGTTTGCAAGTACCGGCGCCGGACGGGTGAGCGAGAAGCCGCGTACCGAGATTTTCCAGCAGATCTCGATCAAACCGGTGCGTCTCGCCACTGCCCGGCGCATCGTTGATTCTGTCCGGGACCGTCACGGTATGCCGTTCGCCCGGCGCTGGCTGCCCGGAGATAGACTGGATATTCCCCTCACAACGCTTCTCCGGGCAGGGATACTTCACGGCTACCCTGTCCTGGCAGATATTCCGGGCTCATTCGTCTCGCAGGCCGAACATACGCTCATTGTGCAGGAAGACGGCTGCACTGTTACGACTGCATGAGATACTCTTATGCAGGCGCAATATCAATAATTAAGGTTACAGTCATGTCGGGAGAGGACGATATACTAAAACTTCTGGAAATGTTGCTTACGGCAGAAATTTTCAACCAGAACCAGAACCTTGATGCAAACGACCTTACACCCGAGTGCAGAGAACTTTTCGGGGTAAACGGAACAAGCGAGGTGAAGCGGCCGCTCTATGTCAGCGAGGGGATGGTACGTAAATCCCTCGGCATCGGGGACGCCTGCCAGAAACTCCAGTCAAACCCGGTTGTCTCATGCGAGGAGTTCGGCCAGCGCATCCATATTACTGCGCTGGAACCGGCAGCCCGCTGGTTCCTCAGGAAGGGGGGAGAAGGAATTATCTCAAATAACCCTGCTCTGGCCTTCTATTATGAGAACCATGATTCAACCGGGATATCCCACCTCTCGGTCCGGGCGAAAAACCCGCCGTTTGAAGATACAAAGGTCTATCTCGACACAAAGGTCTCACGAATTATCGGGCAGGACGAGAAACTCCGCATTGCACTGGACCTTGTCATCATCAATGCCCCCGAGGAGATTGAACAGCGCATTGAAGACATGGTCTGCACAGATGAGCAGAAAGATGTGATCGGCAAGATCCAGATCGCCCGGCTCCACCGTGATCTTCTTTTAAGGCACCGTATACAGGAGGTCGGGAAGATGCTCTTTGTGGGCCCGCCCGGAACAGGAAAGACATCACTTGCGCTGGCATTATCCCACGAGATGCACCTGCCAGTCGTGGAAGTGCGGCTCTCGATGATAACATCCCAGTACCTCGGAGAGACCTCCAAAAATATCGACAGGATATTTGATTTTGCAAAAAAAATTGCCCCGTGCATTCTCTTTATTGATGAATTTGATTTTGTTGCGAAGAGCAGGGTAACCGACGACCACGGTGCGATGAAACGTGCAGTCAATTCTCTCCTCAAAAATATCGACCAGATCAATCTTGTTAAAAACGGGGTGCTTCTCATCGGTGCGACCAATCATCCCCAGCTTCTCGATGAGGCCGCCTGGAGGCGGTTTGATGAAGTGGTCGAATTCGGCCTCCCTACCGAGGAGATGAGGTTTGAAATCCTGAAAAATGTCACTGCGTCTCTGAAGTGCGACTGCGATTACCGCCATCTTGCGGCACGGACAGAGGGCTTTTCCGGTGCTGACCTGCGCATCATGGTCAAAGAAGCAATACTTGCCGCACTGATGGACAACCGTGACCATATCCTTATGCGGGATATTGAGAAGGGGATGGTGGCAGTTAATAACCGGAACACCATCCGGCACCTGAACTGGTTATAGGATGAAACTGACACTGCTCGGGTCCGGTGACGCGGTCGGTACCCCAAAAGTCGGATGTGACTGTCCACAGTGTCTCCTGGCCCGTGCTACCGGGATCCAGAGGCTTCGGACATCCCTTCTCATCGAGTACCAGGGCCGGCATATCCTTATCGACTCGACTCCTGACCTGCGGCAGCAGCTGCTCTCCCACAACTCCCCGCATATCGATGCAGTGATCTGGACTCACGGCCACTATGACCATTTCATGGGGTTCGGTGAATTTTACCGGGTTCAGAAAGTACCCGATGTGTACGCGGCACCGCCTGTCATCAGGTACTGTGATGAGATCTTTAAATTTCTCCCTCACACGAGTCATGCAATCACCCCTTATACGCAGTTTAACCTCTTCGGGCTGGATTTCACCCTTGTCGAGGTCAATCATCCACCCGTCTTCACCTGCGGTGTCGTGATATCCGCAGGGGGATTAAAGATCGGGTACACCTCAGATACACGTGCAGATATTCCGCAAAAAAGCCTCGATTGCCTGCACGGTTCAGATCTCCTCTTCATTGATGCGATTGTACCCCCGCACTATACCATTGCAAAACACATGAATTACAGCGACGCTGTCAGGCTGGCAGGCGAACTCGATGCCGGTGCATTCAGGTGCGTCCACTTAAGCCATCTTATCCCGTGGGACCTCCCGGATACCGGCAGGGACGGGGAAACATTCTGTTATCCCGATGCCTGATACCCTCCTGATCGCACGTGGCATGACCGGCAGCATAAATATCTATATAGTTTTTCACTACCCACACATACTGGAATGAATATAAAAATACTCGAGCTTGAGAAGGACACGGTAAAGATGGTCATTCAGGGTGAAGGGCACACATTTATGAGTGCACTGACTGCCGAGATACTCAACGATCCTGCCGTTGACGTTGCAAAGTACAGGATAGAGTTCCAGTTCTCAGAACCCGAACTGCTTGTCACCACAAACGGTAAAAAGGATCCTCTCGAGGCGATAACTGATGCCTGCAAACGCCTTTCAGGGCATTGCAGTTCGCTCCTCGACAACCTCGGCTCCCAGAAATCTTAAAAAAAGAAAAGAAACCAGGGGAAAGACCATCCCCGCCTGTTTTATTCTGAAAATTCCAGGGCCGCCATGAATCTGTCATGACATTCCCTTTCCCCTGGAGATTCCGGATCACGCCCGTTCGGTAAATATTATCGATCCCGAAATGCGGGCAACCCTGACCTTAATCTGCTGTCCGGGTTTGGAATTAGCAACATACATGATATAGCGGCCCATTCTGACCACGCCATCTCCACGCTTGCTGACAGACTGGATCTCGACATCCATGACTGCCCCTTCCTGGACCTCCTGTGACGCCTGTTCGCTGCGTGCTTTGCGTTTCCTGACCGGGCGGTGACCGCCACAGGCATCGCACCTGAGCAGCAGGACCCGGTCGTCCTTTACCAGCCTTGTATCTGGTTTACCGCATTCCGAACAGATGACATAATCGTCCACGTAATTCTTAATCAGGTTGTTTATCAGGGACGGTTCAAATTTTCCGTTGAATATTGCCCTGTTCCCGTCAATTTTCCCTGCCGTCCCCAGTTCACCGAGGAGAAACTTCATCAGATGGTCCTGTTCCCTGCGCACCACGTCAGCAATCTCGGCAAAGTTTTCGAGAACTGTCGTCTTGCCCTCGATATATGCTTTCGCCTCCGGAACGGTGAACCGCTCCACCGATTCGCTCGGCTCGGTCACGTTGGCATACGCCTTCTTCAGGAGTGTTTCGTACGGTTCAGCCATGTGTATATATAAGGGGTGAATGGGTAAAAAGGTGGCACCCGCCATTGCTGCCAGATGGTTTTTAGGGTGATGCGGGAGAAAATGTGTGCATGGTATCCGCCGAAGACCTGGCCATCATACGAAATTCTCTCGGGAGAGAGCCAACAGACGTCGAATTAGCCTGTTTTGAGAACCTATGGAGCGAACACTGTTCGTACCGGTCAACAAAAGACCTCTTAAGAACACTCCCTACTACCGGTCCGGATGTTCTGCTGGGACCGGGTGATGATTCCGCGATTGTACGCTTCAGTGATGAATGGGCGCTTGCAGTGAGCATGGAAAGCCACAACCACCCGAGTTACGTAGACCCCCATGATGGCGCTGCGACCGGGGTGGGCGGTATTGTGCGGGATGTGCTCTCCATGGGCGCCCGGCCTGTCGCCCTGATGGACCCGCTGTATTTCGGCCCGCTTACAAAGGAGAAGAACCGCTATCTTCTCGAACATGTCGTCGGTGGTATCGGCGGATACGGGAATTGCATCGGGGTGCCCGTCGTCAGGGGAGATCTCGTATTCGACGAAGGTTACAATGGAAACCCACTGGTCAACGTGGTGTGCATCGGCCTGGTCCGCCCCGACCGGTTCATCACTGCCCGCGTCAAAGAGCCGGGCAACCACCTTGTCCTGATCGGCGCATCCACGGGAAGGGACGGGCTTGGCGGTGCTTCGTTTGCTTCACGTGACCTCTCCGAGGACTCCGAGGCATCTGACCGCCCGAGTGTCCAGATCGGCGACCCTTTTACCGAGAAACTCCTCATCGAGGCAATTCTTGAGATGGCTGAAACAGGAAGAGTCAGGGCATGCCGTGACCTCGGGGCGGCGGGTCTCGCAGGTGCCTCAAGTGAGATGTGCAGCACCTTCGGGGGCCTGATTCATGCTGACCGTGTTCACCAGCGCGAGGAGGGCATGCACCCGGTTGAGATCATGCTCGCTGAATCCCAGGAGCGTATGCTGGTCGAGGTCGATCCTGGCGATGTTGCACTGATGGGAACAATTGCAGAAAAATACGACCTGAAATGGAGTGATATAGGCGAGGTCATAGACGACCCGCGCTATATTGTCAAATTCCACGGGAAAACCGTGGCAGATATACCGATTAACCTCCTGTGCGCAGAAGCTCCCCTCTGTCACTGGAAAACGGCGCCATATAATGCAGAAAAAGAATTCGTCCGCCCTCCGGGCGATATAAAAGAACTTGCCCTGAAAGTGCTCGCACACCCGGAAATTGCCTCAAAGTCCTGGATTGTAGAACAGTACGACCATGATGTCCAGATCAGGACCGTCTCGCTCGGCGGAGATGCGTCCCTTCTGCGTATCGGAGATCAGGGCCTTGCCTCTTCCTGCGGCTGTAACCCGAGGCATATCTTTCTCTCCCCCTATGCAGGTACGGCAAACGCGATTATCGAGAATGCCGCAAACCTTGCCTGCACGGGAGCGGAACCGCTCTGCATTGTAAACTGCCTTAATTTTGCAAGCCCGGTACACCCGGACATTTACTGGCAGCTCGAGCAGTGTATCCGCGGCATGGGGGACATGGCACGCACGATGAACATCCCGGTAGTGGGGGGGAATGTATCGCTCTACAACGAGAGCGACGAGATGCGAACCCAGATCAAACCCACCCCATCGATCGGGATGGTCGGGAAGTGTCCTGTACGGCACCTCCCGGTTCCCGCTTCAGGCTGGGGGCTTGCCCTTGCCGGAGAGACCGGTGAGCACTTCGGGGGCTCTGTCCTTGATGCGGTCACCGGTTGCGGGGGGCATGCACCCCCTGCTGCAGACCCCGGGCTGGTGACCCGCATACGAAAACTCGTCAGGAACTCGGACAGTGTCGCAGTTACCGACCTGTCACAGGGAGGCCTTCTTGCAGCCCTTGTCATGCTCTCGCCCCGCGCACGGGTGTCGCTGAAGGGAGACCTCTTTTCCATGCTCTTCTCCGAGACCGCCGGGAGGTTCCTCGTCGCCTTTCGTGATAAGGCAGAGATCAGGGATCTCCCGTGCACGGTCATCGGGGAGGTCGGGGGGGATGCGCTCTCGATTACCGCAGGAACACAGTCGCTTGTGCTCGAACAGGGGGTCATCAGCCAGGCGCTTTCTTCACTCTCAAAAATTATGCGGATTGAATAATGCTTAAAGAGGCTCGTTGTGAAGTACCCTGCCCTGAAGAGCGGGGACTTCCCGCGCCGCATCCTTCACCCCCGCACGTTAAAAATGCCGGCCTGACCATTAACCGGCGTCCATTGTAAACGGCCGGCACAATGTCCATGATCCAGGGCTGCCCGGAAAAAAGACCAGAATAAGAGACAGGGGTGAGAAGCCCCGGACCTGTTACGTACGGATTGTACCTATATTGAGGGTTTTTTTAAAACGACCGGAAAAATTTATTTTTTCCTGAACTGTGGCATCATGTCGCGGACTTCTCTTCCGACTTCCTCGATTAAGTGTTCTTCGTCCGCTTTTGTCAGTGCATTGAAAACCGGCCGGTTGACCATATTTTCAAGCATCCACTCACGTGCAAACTCCCCGCTCTGGATCTCTGCGAGTATTTCCTGCATTGCCACGTATACATCTGGTCCGATGACACGCGGTCCGCGGGTGAGGTCCCCATACTGCGCCGTGTTGCTGATGGAGCCCCGCATCTTGGTAAAGCCGCCTTCATAGATGAGGTCCACGATAAGCTTGAGTTCGTGGAGAATTTCGAGGTATGCCATCTCGGGTTCATACCCGGCGTCGACGAGTGTTTCAAACCCTGCCTTGATCAGCGACGTTGTCCCGCCGCAGAGAACTGCCTGTTCACCGAAGAGATCGGTCTCGGTCTCCTCACGGAACGTGGTCTCAAGCACAACTGCCCGCGTTGCCCCGATTCCCTTCGCGTATGCAAGCGCAAGATTCCGGGCGTTTCCTGAAGCGTCCTGGTGAATGGCAATCAGGGCCGGAACCCCTTTCCCTTCCTCGTACTGGCGGCGGACCATGTGGCCCGGACCTTTCGGCGCGACCATGAAGACGTCTACGGTTGGCGGGGGGACGATCTGCCCGTAATGAATATTAAACCCGTGAGAGAACATCAGGCACTTGTCGTCAGACATGTGGGGCATGATCTCTGCCCGGTAGACGGCTGACTGCATCTCATCAGGGAGAAGGATCTGGATTACGTGCGCAAGCTTCACTGCCTCTGACACGGGATAAACCTTTAATCCATCCTCGCTTGCCGATTTCCAACTTTTTCCGGGCCGCAGACCTATGATTACATCAAGTCCGCTGTCGCGCAGGTTGAGTGCCTGGCCCCTGCCCTGGGAGCCATATCCGATAACCGCGATCTTTTTGCCGTCAAGGACGGAAAGGTCGGCATCCGACTCGTAATATTTTTTGAGCATATACTAATCCATCAGTTATCGACAACAGAGCACTTAAATATTTTATAACAAGATTAAAAACACACATCTGATGGAACCACCGCTTGGGAGCGATGACATATTCACAACACTACAAGTCCGCACTATGGACGAGAACTACCGGATGTCCAGTCCACGACTCCCGATATCCGCATCAACCTGACGCGTGTCGGCGTTAAGAACGTAAAGAAACTTGTTGAAGTATCCAGGCCTGATAAGAGACCTGTAATATTCATATCAAATTTCGATGTTTTCGTTGACCTTCCCGGAAGCCTGAAGGGAGCCAATCTCTCCAGGAACTTTGAGGTTATCGACGAGGTACTCCAGCAGGCTATCGACGGCGACGTAAAGGAGATAGAAGACCTCTGCAGCGTCGTCGCACGAAAACTGCTTGACAGGCATGAGTATGCCGACCGTACAGAAGTCCTGATGAACAGCCAGTTCATGGTAAAGCGCGAGACTCCTGTCTCGCATACGAGCTGTCACGAAGTCGTGAAAGTGCATGCCCGTGCCATAGCCCAGAGGACGTTTCGCGACCCGATCGTTCGTAAGAGCATTGGTGCCGAAGTAACGGGAATGACTGCCTGCCCCTGTGCCCAGAATATCATGAAGGAGCGGGCAATATATGTCCTCCAGGACCTCGGCGTCGAGGATGCAATAATTGAGCACTTCCTTGATGAAGTCCCGATGGCAACCCACAACCAGCGGGGGCGCGGCTTTTTATGCATCGAAATCGATGATGACCAGCACGTGAAACTGGAAAAAATAATCAGGATCCTGAAGGAGTCGATGAGCGCATCAATTTATGAACTTCTCAAGAGAGGCGACGAAAGTTACGTGGTCCTTGGAGCGCATAAAAATCCACGATTTGTAGAGGACTGTGTACGGGAAGTAGCCAAGAAAGTGCTTGCCGAGTTCAGTGATCTGCCCGGAGATTCGCTCATTATCATAAAACAGACCAACGAAGAGAGCATCCACCAGCACGATGCATATGCGGAACGGCTGGCTACGATGGCCGAGCTGTATGTCGAGTTAAACGGGGAGAATGCATAGAAAAACAACAGTGGTGTGTGGCAGGTAACCCCGCAGATAACCCTCTCTTTTTACTCACAATCAGGCCCGGATGTCTTTGGTCCTGGAAAATAAGCCTTGTGACAATTTTTTCTTTCAGAGGCCGCACCACCCGGAAAATACCTTCCTGTATTAATTCAGTTTCCCTGACCCTGCAGATCCTGCATTGGCTTATAATCCTTTCGTATTTATATTCGGCGTCAGAACGGGCGAGAATTATTGCAAAGCAGATATATAATAAGAGATTGTTAATTATCGTGAACGTACTTAGTACGGTCAAACATCTTCGAAAGAAGAGATATGTGTGGATTTACACCGGTACCGATATGTGAACAACTCAATAAAATGAGGCGATAATATTGTCGAAAGTAGTAGAGATTTCCCCAACCACAAGGCATGAGGGACACTCAAAGCTCGTATTAAAGGTTGATGATGCGGGCATCATAGAGCGTGGTGACTGGCTGAGCATCACCCCCGTAAGGGGAGTTGAGAAGCTCGCCATCGGCAAGACAATGGACCAGGTTCCAAAGATTGCATCACGTGTCTGTGGTATTTGTCCGATTGCCCACACCCTTGCCGGTATTGAATCTATGGAAGGTTCGATCCGCTGTGAGATCCCGAATGATGCAAAGCTTCTTCGTATCATTCTCCAGTGTGCAAACAGAATACACAGCCATGCACTGCACAACATACTGACCCTGCCTGACCTTTATATCCCGGGTACGGAGACGAAGATCAATCCGTTTACTCCTGAAGAGCCTGTACGGAGCGTTGCAAAGCGTATCCAGAGACTCCGCGAGATAGCGCAGACCATCGGCGAGATTGCCGGAGGAGAAGCCGTACACCCGAGCAACCCCCGTGTTGGCGGTATGTACAAGGCATGCCAGCCACGCGCAGTCACCAAGATGTACGACCTCGCAAAAGAGGGAGTGGTCCTCGCCCACGAGCAGATGGACTTCATGATTGCCGTACTCCGTAACATGCAGAAGCGTGACTGGACTGATGTCGGCGGAAAGCAGGTCCCGATCCCGAAAACCCTCGGGTACCACAGCCAGGGATACATGGCAGCTGACCCCGTTTATGGCAGCTCCAACCTTGATGAGTGCCCCCGCTGGGACCCCAGGCGCTGGACCGATGTCAGGCCATGGGACTGGTACATGGGCGAAGTTGAGGTAAGCCTCGCTGACCCGAGCTACCCGATCGGCGGCACATCACCGGTAGGCACCAAGGCCAACCCGCAGATGGAAGCCTGCACCGGTGTTCCGCTCTATGACGGCGCCCCGGTAGAAGTAGGCCCGCGCGCCCGGATGGTGCAGTTCAAGAACTTTGATGAGAAAGGGACCTTCGCACAGCAGATTGCCCGCCAGATGGAATATCCTGACTGTCTGTACACCATCATCAAGTGTCTTGATGAATACAACCCCAACGGTAAAGTCCTTGCTGACAACATCCCGCAGGGTGACGGCTCCATGGGATGGGCAGCAAACGAAGCTCCCCGCGGTTGTGACGT
>JBFYKV010000115.1:0-9109 GCA_041305745.1 Methanoregulaceae archaeon
ATCACCTCGAGATAGGAGATTGACGCCAGCACCCGTGCATTGTCGATGAGTCTCGGGTCAGAGGTCATGATGCCGTCAACATCGGTCCAGATCCAGATCTCGTCGGCATCAATTCCTCCCCCGATAATGGCAGCGGAATAATCAGAACCGCTCCTCCCGAGGGTTGTGACAATTCCCTTCTCGGTGCAGCCCATGAACCCCATGATTACCGGCACCATCTCGGTTAGAAGCGGAAGGACGCGGCTTTTAATTTTGCCTTCGCTTTCAGGGAGGGCCATCGATTCCCCGTGCTGGGGCGTGGTGATGATCCCTGCTTCGCACCCGTCAAGGACATTTGAAGGAATTCCCCGCTGGCAGAGCGCCGCAGACACGACAAGGGCGTTTAACCGCTCCCCGAAGGTGATGACATAGTCTTTTGACCGGGGAGTAAGTTCCCTTAAGTTATAGATGGCATTTAAGATATTCTGCAGGTTACAGAGCCTTTCATCAACGATCTCCGCGACTTCATCCACGTAGTCACCGGCGACCTCCGCGAGCACCTTCATGTGCCTGATCCGCAGGGACTGGATAAAGGGCTCGATCGTACTGTTATCCCTGCTGTTGACAATCTCGGTGGCGTTTGCGATGAGCTGGTCAGTGACACCACGCTGGGCCGATACAACGACTGCAACTTCGTTGCCGCTCCGGTAGTAGTATTCAAGTATGTCCACGACACGGGTGATGCTCTCCGCATCCGCAACTGATGTGCCGCCAAATTTCATCAAAAACCTCATTCTGGCTCACTCTGTCCTTTACAATCTATTTATGTAAGTATAGAACTCACGTAATAATAAGATGCGGTCTGATGATGTTCTTCTGTGTCATGTCCTCGTAATCGGGAGCGGCGGCGCTGGTGTACGGGCTGCCGTTGAGGCATCGCAATACGGAGAGACGCTTCTCGTCTCAAAGACCATTGCCGGAAAAGGCGGGTGCACCACTATGGCAGAGGGGGGCTATAACGCAGTCCTCCGGAAATCTGATTCGTGTGATGTTCATTTTGAAGACACGATGAAAGGCGGGGCGTATTTAAACGACAACGAGCTTGTGCAGATACTGGTAAAAGAAGCCCCCGAACGTATGAACGACCTGTTACGGTGGGGTGCGGTCTTTGACGTGACCACCGAATGCGAAGTCGCACAACGTCCGTTCGGGGGACAGCGTTTTCCACGCACCTGTTATGCAGGCGACAGGACCGGTCACGAGATGATGATGACCCTTGTCGACCGTCTCGATTCAACCGGCGTCGGGGTCCATAACGAGATCACTATTATCGACCTGTTAAAAGACGGCGATACGGTCTGCGGGGCTGCAGCTCTTGACCGGAAGGGCGAACTGGTCCTGATTAAGGCGGACAGTACCGTGGTTGCAACCGGTGGCGGAACAAAGGTCTACGACATATCAACCAACTCGTCGAGCGGCACCGGAGACGGCTATGCAATCGGTTACCGCGCCGGAGCTGAACTGATCGATATGGAACAGGTCCAGTTCCACCCCACCGGTGCTGTCTATCCCTATGATGCACGGGGAAGACTGGTCACGGAGGCGGTCCGTGGAGAAGGGGGCGTATTAAAGAACAGTCTCGGTGAACGCTTCATGTCGGCCTATGACCCCGGGCGGATGGAGCTCTCGACCCGTGATGTCGTGGCACGGGCTATTGCCACCGAGATACTGGAGGGAAGAGGGACCCCGCACGGGGGAGTCTACCTCGACGTGACCCATCTCCCGCGGTCCCAGATCGAGACCCGTCTCCCGGTCATGCTAGAGCAGTTCCTGAAATTCGGGGTCGATATAAGGACCGAGCCGATGGAAGTGGCACCGACCGCCCACCATATCATGGGCGGGTTCCGGATCACCCCGCATTGTGAGACGACGGTTCCGGGGCTGTACGCCTGCGGAGAAGTGACAGGAGGGGTACACGGTGCAAACCGGCTCGGCGGAAACGCCCTTGCAGATACGCAGGTATTCGGAAAGCGGGCCGGAGAAGCTGCAGGAAAGGCAGGAAAGCGAGAGGTATGCATCGATGATGCACAGGTCGATGCGATACGGTCGGCACTTGACAATTACCGGAAAGGGGATACAAACCCCTCTCATGTGATCAGGTCACTCCAGACCGCGATGTGGGAGGGGGCAGGGATATTCCGCACGGCACCAGACCTCGAAAAGACACTCGGGATCATCGGCCACCTCTCCACCATCAGGTTAAAGGCCGCGTCACCTGAGAACCTGGCAGAGTGCTGTATCGTCCGGAACATGCTCCTCACGGCATCCCTTATCGTCCGCGGGGCGCTGCTCAGGAAGGAGTCGCGTGGTGCACACGTGCGAAAAGATGTTACTCAGGCGTGGGACCCTTCGTCCTCGCCATACCGCCATACCTATCTTTCAGAATCCAGGGATGGGATCGAGACTGAGGTGAGGGAATGAAGGATTATACTGTCAGGGTATTTCGTTTTGACCCTGAATATGACGAAAAACCACATTTTCAGACCTATTCCGTGAGGGTCAGTGAAGGTGCACGCGTGCTCCATGTCCTGCATGCCATCCACGACGACCATGACCCGACCCTCTCTTACCGCTACTGCTGCGGGTCAGGCCAGTGCGGGAGCTGTGCCGTCAGGGTAAACGGTGAACCGGTCCTTGCATGCATGGAGGAGGCACGCGACGGGATGACCGTTGAGCCGCTCGACCTTCCGGTAGTAAAAGACCTTGTTGTTGATATGGAGCCATACCTTGCTTCGCTCCATGCTCTTGTACCTGCGCCTGAGTTCCGGATGCCCACGCCCGGTGAGGTCGAAGAGCTCAAGCCACTCAGGAGTTGTATCGAGTGCATGGCCTGCGTCTCTGCCTGCCCGGCCTTAAAAGTCATTGATTTCACCGGACCGACCGCAATGCGGCAGGAATTACGCCTCCATCTCGACCCCCGTGACCAGCAGGACCGTGTCACCGAGGCGGTGAAAGAGGGCCTTTTTACCTGCACCTCCTGCCAGGCCTGCTGGAAGGTCTGCCCGAAAGATATCCAGCTCCCGGGAAAAGCAATCGAGAAGCTGCGTGCGCTCGCCAATAAAAAAGGCCTCACCCTCCCCCGGCACCAGGACGTGGCACAGCTGGTAAAGGATACCGGAAGAAGTGTTGTCAGGACCGAGACCACCTTCCTCGAGCAGGTCCCCGAAGTGCTCGAGCCCTACGGGGAAGTGAAGGGAACTGTCGGTTTCTTTGTGGGATGCATGTATAACCTGCGGCTCCCGCAGGCCGCACTGGATGGGATGGAGGTCCTCCGGCGAAACGGGATACGGGTGATAATCCCGAAGGAGCAGGTCTGCTGTGGTTCTCCCCTGATCAGGACAGGCCAGATTGATTTCATTGATACCCTGAAGCGGAGAAATATCGATGCGTTTGTCTTCCGGAATATCGATACCGTTCTGACCATGTGTCCAGGGTGCGGGTCGACACTGAAAAATGATTATAAAACGCCGTTCAAGGTCATGGATATCAATGAAATCCTCACAAAATACGGGATCGAACCACCAGCCCGCCTGCCTCTCAAGGCAACGTACCACGACCCCTGTCACCTGCTGAGAGGACAGGGAATAAAAATACAGCCACGGGAACTGATCACGCAGGTCGTCGACCTTATCGAGATGCCGGCAGTATGCTGCGGGTCAGGTGGCGGGGTGAAGTCAGGTATACCCGATGAAGCGTCGGCTCTTGCCGAGAAGAGACGCGAAGAGATCAATAAGACCGGGGCGGATATTGTCATCTCCTCCTGCCCGTTCTGCGAGTACCATATCCGGGAACACACCGACAAACCGGTGAAGAACGTGACCACGCTCCTGCTTGAGGGCTACCGGGAAAAGGACCGGCGGGCAAAAGAGCAAAAGCCGTGTTAATTTTTTTTTCTGTCCTTTTTTTTATTCTGATTGCTCCGGACCGTGCGTTATGGATTGGAGAGCACTTTTACATCCCCCGGATATTCCTGAATCCTTCCAGTAAGAGGACTGGATCGAACAAATTATAGTGAAATTGGCTCTTTTTACATCCTGATATCTATAAGACCTGTTGGATTTATTTAGCTGACAGGAGGGGTTCTCACCCCTCCCTGCCCCACCCCGCTAAAAGATAGTCTCCGGGCAGGGTTGAATGGGACCCTTTTATTACATTTAAAAATCCTTGAGCTCTGTCCCTGCCGCACTGTATTGGGCACACACACTTGCGATCATGCGCAACAGTCTATGGAGTGCCGGATTGAGGTATGCCGAAAAAAGTGCAGTGAGAGAAGGTTGGAATTCAACAGAACCGCGAAATGAGGAATTAAAAACAGCCCTCTTTTCCATAGCAACAGGCTCCGTTCCGGCATGCATTACCTGAAAAAGGCTGCCCGTTTTCGTCTGCAATCTCCGTTTCTTCCCCGGATCAGGGGGTTAATGGGTTTGATGCATTCCTTTCACGCCGCCGGTGCTCATCCGATTAAAAACGGATAGGCGATGCATCGAAATACAGACTGCCTTTACCCGGGTAATCCTGCCAGCGAAAGGACAATACAGACCACCAGAGGAATAAGCAGGTTATCATCGATCGGTGAGAAGAGCTCCACGATACCTGCAGTAACAGCCGTGATACAGGCGTACAGAGGAGAAACAACCACGAGGAGACATGCTGCGGTAACGGCCATCCCGGACAGGAAACCTTCCCACGATTTTCCGTTATAGATGCGGTGACGGCCAAAACGAACACCGATTATGGTCGAGACAGAGTCGAGGACTGCGAGTGAGAGAACGGCCGGAATAACGACGGATACATCAAAGGCAATCAGGCAGGCGAGTGAACTTAATACAAAAAAGAAGGCCCCTTTTCCGGGAAAGGCATCCCTTTTTCCAAGATTTTTCACGAGACGGGAGATGAGGGGGATGGAAAACCCGTGTATCAGTGCATCGATGAGGAGCGCTCCGGCAAGGAGTGAGATTGCAATGATGACAATCGCCAGCGGTTTTGGAATAAATGCAATAACCGCGACGATGAGGAGCCCGAAGAGGAGGTGCACGACTTTTCGTAAAAATTCTTCCATCAGTTAAAAATCGGGCCATAAGGGCATTAAATCTTTCATCTTACCGGGAATACCGGGATAAAACCTGCAATTACTCATGACCCCTTTTTCCTTTGCCGGCAGTGATCTCATTATTCATTAACGGATGAGGTCCAATACTATAGACGGAAAACGCATCATGGCACCTGCACGGTATCTGGAACAGTTCTCCCGCACGTTATCATCCACCATTGAGCAATCACCTCCTGGCGGAACGGTGACCATTACTGACACGGTAAATATTGCCGGAGCAGATATTCCGCGGTTTACAAATGAGTTCTGGACATCACAGCAGAGAAAGGCATCATCCCTCCACGAAATATCATACCGCGCCTGTTTCAAACCGCAGCTACCGGCATTTTTCATCAGGCTCCTGACAGAGAAAACCGACAGGGTCTATGACCCTTTTTCCGGCAGGGGCACAACCGTCATCGAGGCAGGGCTTATGGGCAGGCAGGTGGCGGCTAACGATATCAACCCCTTAAGCAGGATCCTTACCTGTCCGCGGTTTTTTATTCCGGATCAACATGCCGTGGAGAAGAGGCTGTCAGAAATCCCACGTAACGACGCGGGTCACGGTGATATCGACCTCTCGATGTTTTACGATGCGAAGACCGAGGAAGAAATCCGTTCACTTCGTGAGTACCTTTTCACAAAAGATGAATCCGGGACAGGGGACGACATTGACGCCTGGATACGGATGGTGGCGACAAACCGTCTCACCGGCCATTCGGCTGGATTTTTCTCGGTCTATACCCTCCCCCCTAACCAGGCAGTCTCCCCCGAAAGCCAGGTTAAAATCAACCGGAAACGATCACAGGTCCCACAGTACCGCGATACACATGCACTGATTATCCGTAAATCGCGGTCTGTAATCAGGAATATTACTGATGGGATACGGCAGGATTTGCGGAAGAGCGGAAAAAAAGGCATTTTTCTCACGGGCGATTCACGTCACACCCCGCAGATCGCAGAAGAGTCTGTTGCCCTGACGGTCACTTCACCGCCATTCCTTGACATAGTGCAGTATTCAAAGGACAACTGGCTCAGGTGCTGGTTTAACGGGATAGATGACCGGGAGATCGCACAAAAAATTACCGTTACCCGTTCGCTCACCGAATGGTCGATGGTCATGGGAGAAACATTTTCCGAGCTTTTCAGGGTGACCTCCCCCGGAGGCCATGTCGCCTTCGAGGTGGGAGAGGTGAGAAAAGGGACCATCCGGCTTGATGAAGAAGTGGTACCCCTTGGAATACGGGCAGGATTCGAATGCATAGGGATAGTCATAAACCGGCAGAATTTCACAAAAACGTCAAATATCTGGGGTATAGGGAACAATAACTGCGGAACAAACTCAAACAGGATTGTTCTGTTTAAAAAAGCAGAGAGATAGGGTATTTTTTATTCCGGGCCTCTCCTGCTGCCGCCTTGATCTAATGCGTCAGGTATTCGTATGCCTCAAGGGCCGCTTTTGCCCCTTCTCCGGCCGCAATGATGATCTGTTTTCCCTTCACCGCGGTCACATCCCCGGCTGCAAAAATACCGGGCATGCTGGTATGACAGTTGATATCGATAACAATCTCTTTCTGGTCGTTTAATTCGATAAAGCCTTCAAGGAATCCCGTATTCGGGACCCACCCGATCTCTGCAAACAAACCGTCGAGGGTAAGGTTCGTCTCCTTTCCGGTCGTCCGTTCCTGGATCGTGATACCGCTTAAGAGTGCGTTGCCGTGAAGCGCGATAATGATATGATTCTGGAACGTCCTGATATTCTTCTTCTCCTTGTACCGTTTGAGATAACTCTCATCCGCCCTGATCGTGCTGCGGACAATGAGGGAGACTTCCTTTGCAATGCCGCTCATTTCTATTGCAGTCTGGAGGGCCGAATTTCCTCCTCCGACAACGGCAACCACCTTGTCTTTGAAGAGCGGCCCGTCACAGGTGGAGCAGATCGAGAGCCCGCGCCCCAGGTACCGGTCTTCTCCCTGCACACCGAGTTTACGGGGCTTTTTGCCCTGTGCAAGAATGAGTGCCCGCGCAAGGTACGTGGCACCGGTCGTCGTGCCGATGAGGAACCTGTCCTCCTCCCTGGCGATTGTCACTACGCTGTCAAGCTCAAGGTGAATGTTCTGGGACCGTACCTGCTCCTCGAATTTCTTCATGAGCTCATCGCCGGTGACAACACGATATCCCATGTAATTCTCGATCGACCAGCTCTCGAGCGCCTGGCCCCCGATATTTTCGCTGATGATCACCGTTTTCAACATTTTCCGGGCGCAGTACATCCCGGCGGTAAGCCCTGCAGGCCCTGCTCCCATGATAAGCACATCATAGACATCCCCTGCCTTTGCCGTTCCGAAGAGTTCATTGAGGCGCTGGGCATCAAACCCCACGATCACCTCGTCATCGACGGTGATAACCGGAACACCCAGCTGCCCGGATATATCGACCATCTTCTTTGCTGCCTCTTTATCGGTACCGACATCGAATGAGACGTATTCAACCCCGTGCTTGTCGAGAAACGCCTTCGTCATCCGGCAGTACGGACAGTTCTGCGTTGTATAAACAGTGACCTGTGGCATTCATTCGAGATTACTTTTTACGTTATATAAACGTGTGGATGGAGCAGTCCCGGGAATTAATGTGGATGAAGTCCGGCCGGTTAAACCGTGCTCCCATTCGATCTGAATTCTTCCAGGGATTTTGCATTTTTCCCTGACGAGAAGGATAACTCCGATGATTCTGATCATGAGGGTTGACCAGATACCGTTGAATGGCCCGGACCCGACAAGGATAAGCAGCAAATCGCGGGTTGTATCGACAGCCGGATGATAAACGGTCGCCTACACCAAGGCTTCGGGTCCGCGTCCGGATATATGCAGATATGACCCCGTGACGGGGCCACGAGAACAGAAATACCACAAAAAGGTAAATGGGGAGAGAAAATGCCCTTCTCCTCCCGTGTTCATTCCCGGGAGCGGGTTCTTCTGTCACGGGACCGGCACCTGTTCCCTGCATACTGTTTCATGCCCCGTCGTCACGATTTTTTCGGAATTGTCACCAGAGCCAAAAAAAATGGCCGCTAAAAAAGAAATTATTCGATTTCCCTGAAAATCTTTTTGAACACGTTGCAGATCGGGCATTTTTCCGGCGGTTCACCGAGGAAAATATTGCCGCATACAGGACAGAGCCAGACTTTTCGTCCCGACATGTCCTGTCCGGCATTGAGTGCCTTTAATGCTTCCTTGTAGTGGGTTGCATGGACCTCTTCTGCCTTCATTGCATAGTTGAATGCAAGGAGGGCATCGCTTTGTTTCTCGGTTTCGGCGACCTGGACAAATTTCGGGTACATCTCCATGTATTCATGTGTTTCGCCTGCAACAGCCAGTTCGAGGTTTTCTTTGGTCGTACCGATCGCATTAAGGGCTTTTAAGAGTTTTTTTGCGTGTATCGCCTCTGCTTCCGATGCTGCCTTAAAAAGCCGGGCAATATTGCCAAATCCTTCTGACTCTGCCTTCTCTGAAAAGGCGAGATATTTCCTGTTCGCCTGTGATTCTCCGGCAAACGCCTCCATTGCATTTTCTTTCGTTGCCATGGTAAGGAATGTGGCTTGAAAAGTTTATCAAGGTATTTATCAGGATTGTGAAACAGGATATTGTCATGCCGGTAATAGAAAAATGTGAAATACCCGGATTCACCCCGCTCATATGAGAATTCAGGAAAAATTAAAAAAAAGAAAAATTTGATATTTTAACTGCGTTCCTGACCTGTGCAGTTGTATCAAGGGGGCAAAGACGGTGTTATTCCTGATAGGTATGATTATTCTGATTCCTGTTCAGTCCGCTTAATTTACCGCCCCCTGCGCATTTCCACGGGCGGGAAGGACGTCAGAGTTCGCTGACATGAATTCCTGCATTAATTCATGGGCTGTCTCCATGTCGCCGCTCTCAACCGCCGCACGGATTGCCGAGACATCGTAGCCCTGTTCCTCGA
>JBFYKV010000116.1:0-3997 GCA_041305745.1 Methanoregulaceae archaeon
GCGATCACCGTCATTCTGGCGGCGGTCATTGCGGCATTCGTATTCGGACTTGCAGGCTCCACGGGAACTGCAAAGAATGTTGGAATAACTGTTGCTGTAAATAAAACTAATGTAGACTTTACAGCGACAATTCAGGGCGGAACCGATCTTCCAACCTTAAGTAACCTGAGTTATGCATTGGGTTCCAACAATAATAGCGCAGTTGGGTTTGGTACTTATCCATACAATGTTGGAAGTTCCTATTCTCTTCCAGCAACTTCTACTTCTAATAACAGAATGATCATTATTGGATTATTCACGGATGGAAGCAGTCAGGTCCTATTTGATAAACAATTCTAATCCCTTTTCTTTTTAGGACTTTGTTGAGCGATTTTATTGAAATAATTAGTTATTGTTGGACCCTTCTTTCAAGGATATCGATCAATTCCTGCCCGTATCTTTATTCAGGATATCCTGATGAATAAATATGGTGTAATGGGTTAATCATGGATGATATTTCATAAAAATCAAAGCATTAAGTGTGCAGGTCATGCGTTTTCACGGCCCTGGTTGCATATCTGCTCAAATCAGCGACGAACAAGGAAAAATACGATACACTAATCAGAAGATACGGTCAACTTCTGCTGGCCGTTATATGAAAACAATACATCCACGCCAGACTGATATCCTGATTAACCTCCTGCTTTTTGTAATACCAATTAATATCTATGTCATCGGTGAGTGGCTTGGTACCGGAGTCCAGTGGGCACTCTTCCGCTACCAGCAGACCTATGCAGGGAGTAATTTACTCCTGATAAGCAGGGATATTGAATATATCACAATGGGTGTATTCAACGGAAAAACCGCTTTATCAGTAATCGTCTGGATGGTTGCCGTTATTTTAATTTTAATATCTCTTATTCTCCTCGTTGCAGACCAGAAAGAAAAAACCGTCAGGAGAAAACATTGCGGTGGTATCCTGATCGGTGCGGGAATTCTCTTCCTTGCCTCATGCATGATCCAATACGGGCCTTTGTTCAACGGTCCCGCCGGGATCAGTATTCCCATCGGTGTACCGGCCATCCTGATTGCAGGATGGTGGATGTGGAGCGGGGGATGCAGGGTGTTTTCAGAAATTCCGGAAGAGGGGACCAGAGTGCACGATCCCGATGATGAGGACCCGGGACAGAATTCCTGATTTTTCTCTTAATTCTCCTGAAAGATACACACCGCCGCCCCCGAAGGGCGCCCCGGCGGCGGTCTGATGAGTAAACCGGGATTTCCTGTAAATACAGAAAATAAAAAAAACCTCGAATCAGAGTAATCAAAAAACCAGCAACCCGGATAAACCCTGCTATCAGGATATCCTTCAGCGGGGAGGCACAGGAGGGGTGCAGCCCTCTCCTGACTGTTTGAACGAATTAAAACCTCCCACCTCACTCCAGCCCCGCATCGTACCGCATCGCCTTCTCCGACCCCTTCATGCAGAAGTCCTTGCCGGTCAGGTCCAGTTCCCGGTAGAGCGGGCAGCTTTTACAGGTGCACCCTTTATCGGCCGTAATGCAGTGAAACGACATCCCGAACATGCAGAAGAGCGTCTCGCCCGAATCACGTGCACATTCAGTGTAACTCGGGCAGTCCGGACAGATACACATGCTCCTTTTTCCGTCCAGGAACACCCGGCGGTACTCCTTTTTCAGTGACTTCAACTCTTTTGAGAGCCCTTCGAAACGGTCCATGCAGCATCCACTGACGATACTATCATATGCCCATCACTTAATGGCTCCCATCTCCCCGGGCACGGGAGAGAGTAGTCCCTGACAAACACTATTAAAGGGAAGGTATGCATATATCTGATACGAATCAGGACATATCATTCTATTTTACGATCATAACAGATACTATACAGAGTGGAAATATACTGGTTCGGCGATGTGAACTCACATGAAAACATTATCCTTTGAAGATCTGGCTCTTTCTGAAGAGCTTCAGAGAGCGATCCGCGATCTTGGCTTTGAGGAGCCGACTCCAATCCAGTCTCTCTCTATCCCGCCCGTACGTGACGGCAGGGATGTCATCGGTCAGGCCCATACCGGGACCGGAAAAACAGCTGCCTACGGGATTCCAATCCTCGAGATGGTCGACACCGGCAAAAAGGCCGTGCAGGCAATTGTCCTCTGCCCGACACGTGAACTGGCAATACAGGTATCCGAAGAACTGATGCGCCTCGCAAAATACAAGCGCGGTGTGAGCATTCTCCCGGTATACGGCGGCCAGCCGATTGAACGACAGTTTTTCGCACTGAAAAAAGGCGTGAACGTCATCATTGCAACACCGGGCAGGATGCTCGATCACCTTCAGCGGGGCTCGATCTCCCTTTCCGGCATCAGGATGGTTGTCCTTGACGAGGCCGACGAGATGCTGGACATGGGATTCCGCGACGATATCGAGGCAATACTGCGGAAAACCCCGAAAGAACGCCAGACCGTCCTCTTCTCCGCGACCATGTCACGCGAGATAACTGACCTTGCCGGGCGGTACTTAAAAGACCCCCAGACGGTCCAGGTGGTCCACCAGCAGCTCACCGTGCCACTGATCGAGCAGAGCTACTTCGAGGTCCGTGAGTCCGAGAAGCTCGAGGTGCTCACCAGGGTCATCGACATGTACAACCCGAAACTCACCCTCATCTTCTGCAATACCAAGAGAAGGGTGGATGACGTCGTCGGGCACCTCATCGCCCGGGGGTATTCTGCCGAAGGGCTCCACGGTGACATGAACCAGGTGCAGCGGGAGCGGGTCATGGGCAAGTTCCGGCACGGAAACATCGATATCCTTGTCGCCACCGACGTGGCCGCCCGCGGTATCGACGTGGACGATATAGAGGCGGTCGTCAATTACGACGTCCCGCAGGACCCCGAATACTACGTGCACCGTATCGGGAGAACGGGCAGGGCCGGACGTACCGGCCGGTCCTTCACCTTCGTCTCGGGAAAGGAGATCTGGAAACTGCGGGATATCCAGAAGTATGCACGGATAAAAATCGCACCCCACCCGATCCCGTCGGACAATGAACTTGCCGAGCAGAGGGCAAACCTCCTTCTTAAGAAGATTAAGCCCATCCTCGAGGAGGGGAAACTCGAAGCCCAGACAAAGCAGGTGCAGCAGCTGATGGGCGATGATTACACGTCGCTTGAAGTCGCGGCAGCGCTCCTCAAGATGCAGGCGCTCACAACCCCCACACCGGAACGCCAGACCGATCAGAGTCATCTCGCCGGCATAAGCAGTAAGAGAAGCCCGGAACGCCAGCGAAAAAACTCCAATCCATACCGACGGAAAGACCGCAGCAGGGAATACCGGTCCTCTTAATAAAGAATTGATCTCACTTCTTTTTTTGCGGGCGTCACGCCCGCCGGAAACGGGTCGCCAAAATATTAATTTCCGCGATTCAATAATTATTTAATCCTTATCCGTCCTATAATAACCTGAATTTTTCTGGTCCGGGTAGTGGTGACAGGAATGATCACGGTTCTTCTGGTGCATGACAATACTGAACTTATCGACGCAACACGATCCTATCTTGAAAAGATGGGGGAGGTTCGTGTCGATGCGGTGCAGTCCACCAAGCAGGCACTTGAAATCCTGAAAAGCAGGAATTATGATGTCCTTGTCTCGTATTACCATCTTCCCGAAGTCAACGGCATAGAATTTTTTTCCGACATGAACGGGGTCGAACTGCTGAAGTACCTCAAGATGAGGGGCCATTCGCTCCCGTTTATCATGTATACCCGGACAAACGGGTCCCTGGTGCTCGAAGACGTCAATAATGCGACTGAAGTTCAGTTTCCAAGGGGAGTCGAGCCGGGAAACCCTGTCACCGAGTTCCGGGAGATGATCCTCCAGGCCGTGATGAGAAAAAAAGCGGAACGGGACCTTGCGGCACGCTGCGACATGCTGACCTCAATCCTTGAGGCGACACCGCTCTGGGTCTGCCAGGTCCACGGCCAGGTCATGGACTGGG
>JBFYKV010000117.1:0-18817 GCA_041305745.1 Methanoregulaceae archaeon
TAAAGATCCTCACGAGGTTTGGTTCCCGTGCAAAGAGGGTGGACGGGAACGTGTTGACAGCGCCAGCTATCGTGAAGTCGCATGATGGAACCGGCTCATTTACAATGATATATCCTGTTTTTGTTTCTTCGTCACTTCCAGCGGAATTACTGGCCGTAAGCCGGATATCATAGGTTCCGGCAGATTCGAATGTATGGTATGGGTTCTGTTCTGTCGAGAACTGCGTCCATTCAGCAGAACCCTCCCTGTATTCCCACGTCCATGAATCCGGACTGCCTGTTGATCCGTCGGTAAAAGACACGGCAAGAGGTGCTGACCCGGACAGTGGTTCTGCGCTGAATTCCGCACCGGGGGGTATTCCTCCCTCTACCTGAACAGCGAGCGTCGCAAGCGATATTTTGTAGAACTCTGCTGCACGGTCATAGGTAAGTGCTGCTGAACTGCCAGATATCAGGGAGGTGACATCCCATGTGTTATACCCGGAATAACTTCCCTGTACATTTCCCCCTGAAGGATCTGTCGGTATGCCTGTCCCGGCAAAGGTGTAAATTCCGTCGGTACTGGCCAGGTGGTTCACGGTGAGTATTGCTGAGCTGATTCCTCCGGGTATTCCCGAAAACTGGGACGATCCTATGTAATCTTCCCCGTAATAATCATCTGAAAAATAGGAGTCGACATCGTGACCCTGGTTCACCCAGTAGGTGATTTGGTCAGAGTCGCCGTCATTATAGGCGACAATAAGCGTTGCCAGTTTGATACGGCCATCAAAGTTCGTGCTCACCGGCGAAGTTACTGCACGTACTGCCGGATTTATACCGGTAATCGATGAAGTGACATCGTACCACATCAGGTAGTCGCTTGTCATCCTGTTACAGTGATCATTTACTACTACAGGTGTAATTCCCCCGTCTGCTTCGTAGACAAATGCAACATTCAGGTCCTCTGTACCAAGAGCAGTCTCGTAGGTGCCATCACCATCCCCGTCGAATGTGGTGATCACAGTTCCCTGCCTGTTTTCCTGCATGTTCCCGCAGTATACCGCGATATAAAGACGGGCCCACTGGATGTTTCCCGCAGCAGAGGCAGGAAGAGAGAACGTTTTAGTGATACTTGTTGCCATCGATGGCGGGGCTGCATCAATAAACAACCCGCCGGAAACGGTTCCGGACTGTATAGTTACCGGGTTTTCTCCCCCGACATAATTGTCAGCAGATGTAACTGCTGCCATATTCATGAGCAGCAGAAGAACCAGGACAATCAGTGCATATTTTTTCAAAAGTCGTTTCATAAGTTATCCTCGTATTTTTTCGCAACACTGGTGGTGTTCTTCCTGCCTGGCCGGGATATTCTCAATTACGGGGGCGAGAGCATGAGCTTCAGGTAAAGTACGGGTAAAAAAGAAAGGTGGGTGATATGTCCTGTGTCGATAGGCTTTGGTATTCATTTCATCGACCACTTTCTTCTCTTACCGGACCCTAGTGTCCCATAGAGCATAACGGATATACCAATAAGGGCAGTCAATGCATCAAATCCAGGGATGGTGGTCGGGATTGGTGTTGTTGCCTGGACCGGTGCAGGATTACCTGCCTGCAGGGTTGCCTTCTTCTCGGCAAGCATTTTTCCGTCCTGTTTCTCAATACGGTAAGTCATCAGGTAATTTCCCTGCGGGAGGCCGGTGCTGATCATGTTCCTGAATGCAACTGACTGTCCGGGTATAATTGCACGGCTGAAAGGCTCTGTTTTGACAGTCGCAACAAACATCCCTTTCTCGTCGGCAATTGTCACGTTGTTCATAGCACCGTAGTAGTGGTAGTTACCAGTGTTACGGAAGGTCGTGATGACCTGGAACGATTGACCGGGTTCAACAGTTGCGGGTTCAATTGCCGAGATCTCTCCGGTTTCGGTGATTGTCCCGCCCTTTACAGTGAGTAATACCGGGATTGCAACCGCTGTGGCAAATGCTGCCGGTGCGCCGGAAGTAGATGCAGCCGGATGTACCAGTATGATCGCATAACGGCCGCCGTCTTGTGTTCCAGACGGAAGGCTAATGGTCGCGGTAACATCCGCTCGCTCGCCGGGCTTTAAGGATACCGTCGGTTTATCGATTGTAATGAAAGGTCGTGCAGAATACGGGCTGTTATCAGCCGCAGGTTCAAGACCGGTATAACTCCCGTCCCCAGATGACTGCCCGAATCCCATTACATCGATAGCGAAGATCCCCGCCGATTCCTCTGGCGAAATCGAGATGCCAATAGGAGATGTGTAGGTCTTCCCGGGCTCGACATCAAGGGCAATCCGGGCACCCTCTACCTTGAGGGCGAGGGCGGGCGCTGCAAAAAAGGCTCCGGCTATGATAATCACGAGCATTATGATGCAGAGAGATCTGTAGTTGCTGTTCCGTTTCATAGGGGTATCAGTACTCCATTTGATTGCATGCTGTGGCATTTTCCGGGAATTGCCGGAAAAAATGTGGGGAAAAGATCACCTCATCAGTCCATTCAGGCAAAGCTTCCTGTGAAGGTCAGCGTAATCGAGTATGCCCCGGGCGCATCGGATGTTGCAATAGCCTGCTTGATGTCTGCAGTGTCGCTTCCATCAATGCCTGCTGTTCCATCCATGAAGTTTGCGAAGTTCGAGGTCATTGACTGGAAGTTGGTGCCGTCGTTCGAGAGCTGGAACGGGTTGGCGAGGGTCGCAGTACCGGTGCTCATGTAGCCTCCATTGTCGGCTTCAGCGGTCACCGACCATGCAGTGCCTCCGGTGACATCGACATTCACGGTTGTACTGCCGGTTTCGTCAACGCCTGCCTGCATCGTGCCGAAGTCGATGGTTGCATCAACTATGGTGACTTCAATGGTCTGCGCACCGACTGAGATATAGTTGGTTTTGGTCTCGGTGTCAGCATAATCCGGTCCGGTTGCTGTCAGGCTCACAGTGTAGGTCCCGTCAGTGTAGGTGTGCATTGGGTTCTGCTCAGCAGATGTTGCTCCGTCGCCGAAGTCCCACGCCCAGCTGTCCACCTGTCCGCCGGTGTTCGTAGCGGTGAAAGCAACGGTGAGTGGTTCAATGCCGGAAGTCGTGTCTGCAGTGAAGTCGATTACAGGTGCTGGTTCCTTGACCGTGATGTAATCGGTCTTGGTCTCGGTATCTGAGCTGCCAACGCCGTTAACCGTCAGTGCTACGGTGTAGGTGCCGCGGCTAGTATACTCGTGGCTCGGGCTTACATCGGTTGAGGTTTCGCCGTCCCCGAAGTCCCATGCATAACTGACGATGTAGCCGGTGGAGGCATCAGTGAAGGCGACTTCGAGCGGTTTATTCCCAGAAAGTGGTGTTGCGCTGAAGTCGGCAGTGACGGAAGCTTCGGTCTTCTCGACGACGAGGATCGTGTTCATGGCATACATGTTGTCGCCTTTTGTTCCCGGATCGTAGCTCTGGAGCCGTGCTTCGTTAGCACCGCTCGCAAGGGCGCTAGTCACATCATAAACCGAGAATCCGATCTGAGAACCGCTGAGGTAATCTGCCCAGAAGCCGGGGTATTCGTTGCTGTTGAAGAAGAACTTACTCTTGTCCGTGTCTCCTGCACTTGCAAGTATTGCCACTGCCTGTGCGCTGGCAACATTAGTGTTGTCGACATTGGCAAAGGTGGCAAACACGGTTGCTTCATCAGACGTCACTGAATACTGAGCCTGGGATTGTACCATATCGAACTCATCATTGATCCAGATATGTTTCTCAGTGGTTGACGGGTCACTGTAGGTGACGATAAGATAGGCCCCATAGATGCCGTAGTTCTGCCCTGCTTCGGGCGTGATTGTAATACTGTTGCTGGCTATATTGAACTGGCTGGTCACATCGTAGACGTACATACCGTATGGGTAGCTGTAACTTCCGAATCCCTTGATATCCTGATAGGTCGCAGATGGTGTCACGGTATTACCATTAAATGACATTGTGAATGTCGGGTCGATACCCATCTTGTTGTAGGTGTATCCCTGGTAGAGCCGTGCGCTTACAACAGTTGAACCAGCCGGGATTGGGAGATCTGAAGTATCCCAGCTGTAAGTTTTCTCTATCCACCCAGCGCCGTTATACGCGGTGTCCCCGGCAGAATAAATGACATCGTACCTGCCGTCAAACGTGGCCTGCGTGGTCATGTCGTTCCCGTCAGTCCAGCGCTTGCCCTTATACCCGTTGTAATACAGGGTCAGGTCCGAGGTCACCTCGTTGTTGGTCTCGTCAGATTCGGCTACGACCCCTGTTGAGTCCGCGGTTGCGGTTACCGAGACAGGGCTGGTCGAATAGTCGTGGGAGACCGTGTCTGTAACAGTGACTATTTCAGATGCACCGGCTGCAAGACCGCCGACTGCTGCAGTATACGTCTCACTACCGACAACGACAGAAACGGTCGATGCTGTGGCACCAAGTCCGCCATTGTTCTTCACGGTGACTGAGATAACGTTCGGTTCATTCGCAAACATGAAAGCTCCGGCACCCACGTTGGGGCTGATGGCAGTGATGACCAGGTCTTCATCCACAACACTCCCGGAAACAACGACATTGTCCCCGGCCGATACCGCTCCCGGCAGTGCCAGGAGCATAAGAAGAGCGATTACGCCCGGAATAATCCATTTTTTCATAGCAATACTCCATCCGCGGATCTCCACGGTGATGGGTGTTACTATGAGGATATTTATGATAAATATTATGATCTTTATCTCTATTAGTAACACTTTTTATAATTATATTACATTATTTAATTACCGAGAAACGATGCATATCTCTATTTTATGGTTAATTTTGCAAAATATCTGAAATTAATAAGAAATATGTTCAAAAGCCGTTCTGCTTTGGTAAAAAATGCAATAAGGATCAGCAGAAGGATATTTTCCGGATAAATCCATGAATTTTCCCTTCTGCCGGAAAAAGGTTACTTAGTTCACTGGAAAAGTTATGTGTGGATTTTCAGGCGTTGCACGAAAGGGAAGGGCGCTGTATTGAAGACGCACCCCCCTCTTCATGTAATACCGCCGGCTTATTGCGGTCCTTCGCAATGATCGTGCCATGACTCCTGCCGGAACGGCTCAGAACTCCTCCAGTATCCCGTATCCCCAGTTTCTGAGCAGAACTGCGGCCCGCTGGTCCCCGGCATCAGGGCAGAGCAGTCCCCGCTCCTCAAGGAAACGACTGGCCATGATATTCGAGATCACGGTAAGTCTCTCATTCTCTCCCTTTTTTCGTGACCACCGGTGAAGGTAGTAGATTGGAGAATGGTTCTGTTCCTGGTGAATGTAGAGGTCCCGTCCCCGTTTGTAGGCATTCCCTTTCATATCCCGGGGTGCCCTGAACAGGCAGGTATCCTTTTCGGTGTCAATCATTGCGTTCCCTGGATTACATACGGTCAACATCATTTCTAAAATTCCTCTCCTTTTTTATCACTCCTGTGTGTAGCTGAGGCGACTGTGCATATGGTTTCCGCCTGCGTTGATGAGCTGGCAGGCAACTACCCGTTAAGAGTGGCTGCACAGTGTGTGTATGTATTTTTAAGTAATAAATATTATCTTTTTAGTGTTATTTTGTGTTACAAAATTTACGGATATTACTATTTAAAAGAAGTGAACGGAATAGTGGTAATGATTCACCCCACGGCATACAGGTCTGATATCCGGATGAAAGCCCAATTAAAAAGACCTGTCCGATGGAAACGTGTGACAGATATCTTTCCTGCAGATAGTCCGGATTTACAAAAAATAAAAATCATAGCACTTGATAAGAAAATCCCGATACGGATTTATAGTCCGGTCTCAATACCTAGAAATACTGGTCATGGACTCCTGGTTTGCCCCGCTCCACCCGCTTTTTACGTACCTGATCGAAGCGCTGGTCTTCATTGTTATCGGGATACTTCTGGCAAATATCCTGGTTGAGTCCGGGATTTTTTCCCGGATTTCCGGGGTTTCAAAGCCATTGTGCAGGATCTCAGGGCTTTCATCACAATGCACGGTCTCTATCCTTGCGATATTCCTTAACCCGACCGCGGGTAAGGCGATGTTTGCCGATCTCTACAAAAAAGGCGAGGTCAAAAAAGAGGAGGTCGTGCCCACCCTCATCATGAGCACCTTTCCGGTTGTCGTCGGGGAATCGCTCTTCCGCGTCCAGCTGCCAACCGCCATTGTGCTTCTCGGTCCGGTAGTGGGTACCCTTCACGTATGCCTCAACCTGTTTTCAAGTTTTATCCAGACTGCCGGGGCTGTTTTTTATACACGGGTGGTCATGAAAAAAAAATTCATCCCCGGTGAATATGTCTCCCCGTCATCCGGAGAACCGCAACATGTGCATTTATCCTGGGAGGTCGTCACAAAGGGGATAAAAAAGGGAATACCTGATTTGAAACGGATTATTCCGGTTACCATCGCAGCAGTAGTGATTTTTTCTTTTCTGCTCTCTATCGGATTACTGGAACTGATAGGTGCTATCTTTAACCCGGTTCTCAATGCAGTCGGCCTTCCGGGTGAAAGCTCTGCTGCACTGATGGCACAGCTCCTCCGCTCCTATGCAGGATATGCAGTGGTGGCAGGTCTCCTTACGACCGGCATACTGACCCTTAAACAGGCATTAATGACCCTGATCCTTGGCAGCATGCTGGTCATCACGCTTATTTACATCCGGTACAGCCTGCCCCTCAATCTCTCGCTGTATGGAAAATACGGGGTCTATGTGACTATTGTCACGTACCTTACCAGCATGGCTGCGAAACTGATTACCCTCTTTCTCGTTATCGTGCTGATATGAAAAACAGCATAAGAAAGTCATACCACTTGCTATATTCTAATCCAAATAATAATAATTAAAAAAGATTTGTATCTAATCTGTAAAACAAATAATTAATTACGTATGATTAATTGATACCTAGTAATGAACAGGTGGATGGCAGCCCGGTGTATCGTCTGTGTAGTGATTATTTTTCTCTGTATTCCCCCAGTCATGGCGGATAGCCCGGTCCAGAGAGTTGTCGTTCCGGAAAAAAACCCTGGAGACGGGTTTTATTCGGTCACCCTCACTCTCCCTGCCGGCCAGGTGTGGGGAATCACCGAGACATTCTCCCGGGAAATAACTTTTGAAGGAACCAGCTTGCCCGCTGATTCTTACAGGATTCATGAGAACCAGCTGGATATGGCACTTGTTGATTCTGATGAGATCAGTTACACAATATCTGTTCCCCGGGGAAAGAACACGGAGATTTCCGGTACCTGGATTAATATGCTGACTGGTGAGAAAGGCCCCCTGCCGTCTGCCCGGATTTCAGCGGACGGGGTGATCAGCATCACAGCAGTACTGGGAAACGGGCCAGTCACCGGTGATCTCCCCCCAACCCCTGAAGCTCCGGTTTCCCCGGGTCTTATCCTGCTGGCCGTCGGAATTGCGGGAGTATTACTTGCCCGGTGGAGGCAGGCATCATGAAACTGCCTCTCATCCTGATATCAGCCATCCTGCTCATGGCTCTTTGCTGCTGTGCACATGCTGCACTTCCGGGAGATACAAACGGTGACAATACGCTTGAAAAATCTGAAATTACCGGAATTATTCTCAATTCCCTGCAGAACAGTACGCAACTGCAGGATGCCATGGATGCAAGCTGGGTCTATACCTGCTGGAACGGGACCCCGAAGGTGATTACCGATACTTCCGGCACGGTACGAACCCTTTCACATCCGCTGCACCGGGTGGTGGTCATGAACAGCGAGACCCTTGAGACGATGCGTTCGACAGGGTACGACACCTCCCGCATCGTCGGGGTTGACAAATATACGCTTCAAAAGCCGGAATTCTTCCCTGAATTTTCAGCTACTCCGGGTGTAGGCTCAATATGGGCGCCAGACTATGAAAAAATAATCTCACTCCGCCCTGATGCGGTATTTCTCTATGCGACTGTGAGCCAGTCATCTGCCGACGAGATAGAACACAGGCTTTCGGGAACTGTTCCGGGTATTACAATCCTTCGCTTTGACGGGTACCAGCCTGATACCTATCCGGACGAAATCCTGAAAATAAGCAAGCTGCTGGACTGCGAGGAGAAAGGGAAAGAGTTCCTTGACTTTTATACCGGAAATGTCCGGTCGGTCACAGATATTTCATCGAAAATGCCGCAAAACGACAGGGTAAGGGTTTATTTTGAGACCTGGAACGACTACAAGAGTTGTGCCGGAGGGTCAGGATACCAGCAGAAGATAGCGATGGCCGGGGGGAACAATATCTTTGCCAGTGAATCCGCCGAATACCCTGAAATAGACCCCGAGGCCGTGCTTGCCCGGTCCCCGCAGGTCGTTGTCAAGCTGGTCGGCTCCGGGAAGTATGCATTCGGGGGATACGGGAGAGGGAACGAGACCGGGTATTCTGTTCTCTATTCCGACCTTCTCTCCCGGAAAGGCTGGGATTCGCTGGAGGCGGTCCGGGAAGGCCGGGTCCACCTTATCCACACCGATATCGTCGGAGGACCGCAGTATTTCATCGGCATGCAGTACATGGCGAAGTGGTTCTACCCGGACCTGTTTGACAGCCTTGAACCTGAAAATATCCATACAGAGTACCTGGTCCGTTTCCAGGGGCTTGCACCCCTCGATCCGGAGACACAGGTCTTTGTGTATCCTTCGGGGGGGTAATCCTGGGCGATCCTGACCATGAGACTGATTTCGGAAGTTTAAAAGAGGAATACCGGGCATTTGCAGGTCAGCGGTATATCTTCATTGCCGGGTGCGGTATCCTGATCCTTCTGTTGCTTGGGATTGCAGCCACGCTTGGTTCGGCTGACCTTACGATCGGTGAAGTGTACTCGGCAATAATGGCACGCTTTTTTCCGGGCGTTTTCCAGAGCACCCCTCTTGCAGATACGATTGTCTGGGACTACCGGCTGCACCGGATCCTTTTTGCGGTGGCAGCCGGGTTTGGCCTTGCCATTGCAGGCGCCATGATGCAGGGAGTGCTCCGTAATCCCCTTGCCAGCCCGTTTACTCTTGGGATTGCGACTGCCGCCGCATTCGGGGCATCAATCGCGATAGTCCTTGGTATCGGCACCGGTATCTTCGGCGGTGACGTGGCAATAATTATCAGCGCCTTTATATTCACACTGGTGGCTGCGTTTGCCATTTACGGACTGTCCCGCTACCGTGGCGTCACGGCTGAGAGCATGGTGCTCGCAGGCATTATCCTGATGTACCTGTTCTCGGCCATGACCTCGTTTCTCCAGTATACCGGCACTACCGAACAGTTGCAGGAAGTCGTATTCTGGATGTTCGGCAGCCTCCAGCGTACGACCTGGGAACAACTCGGGCTTGTTACTCTTGTCATTGCAATCTGCACTCCCTATATCATGCTCAGATCATGGGACCTCAATGCCCTCGGCCAGGGTGACCAGGTGGCAAAAAGTACAGGAGTGAATGTGGACAGGACGAGGACCGGCCTCATGATGGTCGCTTCACTCATTACGGCGTCAATCATCTGTTTCACCGGGACAATAGGGTTTATAGGGCTGGTATCGCCGCATATCACCCGTCTTGCCATCGGCGGGGACCACAGGTTCCTGATCCCGGCATCAGGCCTGGTGGGAGCAGCCCTCCTGCTGGCCGCCGACAGCCTTGCCCGGACTGTCCTTGCCCCTGTCATCCTGCCGGTGGGGATCATGACCGCCTTTATCGGAATACCGTTCTTCCTCTACCTTTTCATGCGTAAAAAGGAGGCATACTGGTGAGACTGAACGTGCAGGGCCTGTTCTACAGCTACGGTCCCCGCGAAGTACTCCACGGGCTCTCCTTCGAAGCAGACGCCGGCGGCATCCTGGGAGTGGCAGGCCCCAACGGTTGCGGAAAGACCACGCTGATAAAATGTATTGACCGCATCTTTGAGCCAAGGGGAAAAATCCTGCTTGACGGGGCGGATATAATGAAAATGACTGAAATTGAAGTTGCACGACGAATTGCATACGTTCCGCAGGCATTCACCGTCGGCATGGCCATGACGGTCTTTGAGACCATTCTGCTCGGGAGACGGCCGTATATCCGCTGGTCGGTGAGCGACGAGGATCTTCGTAAAGTGCATGAAATTATCAGTATCCTGAAAATACGGGACCTTGCATTCCGGAAGATGACCCAGATCAGCGGGGGAGAGCGCCAGAAAGTGATGGTTGCCCGTGCAATGGTCCAGGACACCGATGTGCTCCTGCTCGACGAACCGACCAGTGCACTGGACTTAAAACACCAGCTTGAGGTCATGGAACTGGTGCGGATGGTTGCCCATGAACAACAAGCCTGTATTATCATGGCAATCCACGACCTCAATCTTGCATCCCGTTACTGTGATCACCTGATGCTGATGAAAGAGGGAACTATCATGGGAACCGGCAGCCCGGGTGATCTTCTCAGTGAGGAGATGATCCGGGAGGTATACGAAGTTGAGGCAAGGATTGCCTCTGTATCGGGGTATAGGCAGATTACAGCCTTGCGGGCGGTGTGAGGTGAGAAGACGATGAAGATTACTGCAGTACTCTGGGGAAGCGAAATCCCGATGTTCCGCGAGGCATCGCAGCGGACAGGGATTGATGCGGAGACCTGGGCGACATTCCGGTTAAAAGAACATGAGGTGTTCGGGGAATGCATGGAATCGCTAATGTCCGCGGATGTCATCATCCTTCATCCAACACAGGACGCATACTGGGACGAACTTATTGCAGGTCTTCTGCCCGGTATTCCGGTAATATCGTTCGGTTTTGACCAGTCACACTGGGCCGCCTCAACAGTACCTGTAAGGGTTACCTCATCGGTGAATGCATATTTTGTCTATGGAGGGCTTTCGAACATGGAAAACCTTCTCAGGTATCTTGTCTCGGAGTATTCCGGATCCCCGTTCTCCTATGAAGACCCGGTAGAGGGTCTCTGGGAGGGTGTGTACCATCCCGATGCACCACGACCTTTTGCAGATACTGAAGACTACCTTGAGTGGTATGGCAAAAAGCATGAAAATACCGTGGGAATCCTTTTTTACCGGATTTACTGGGCGAATAACGACCTTGGGGTCATTGATGCCCTTATCCGGGAATTCGAGACCGATACCAACGTCATCGCGGTCTTTTCCACCGGAAGCGGTGATGATGAGGCCGGTGCAATCCCCGGAACCGGGGTAATCCGAAAGTTCTTTACAGGCAGGGTTGATGCCCTGGTGACACTCCAGTCTTCATCCCTCTCGCCCGACTTTTCTGCACCTGTCGGGGTCTTCCGGGAGCTGGGAGTGCCCGTTTTTCACCCGGTTGTCCTGTATTACCGTTCAGAAAGGGAATGGCAGGAATCCCTCAACGGAATGAGCTCTGCAGAGCTCGGGTGGTCAATGATCATGCCTGAGATGTACGGCATGATCGAGATGCTTCCGGTGGCTACCGCAATGAAGGAGGGGCCTGAAGGGGTTGACCATGACTGGCACCAGCCGATACAAGAACGTGTGAAGAAGATCGGGTCGAGGGTCAGGGCATGGATCCGGCTGCAAAAAAAGCCCAACTCCCAAAAAAAAGTCGCTATCATGCTGAATGCATCTCCCTGTGCATCGGTTGAGGCCAATGTGGGTGCTGCGGCTCACCTTGACAGCATGCAGAGCGTTGTGAAGATCCTTCAGTCCCTGCGTGATGCGGGATACCAGGTGAACTGCCCGGAAACCGGTGAAGAACTGGCAAAGACAATACTCGGACGGAGGGCAGTCTCCGAGTTCCGGTGGACTCCGGTAGAAGAGATAGTCCGCCGTGGCGGAGCACTCGGAAAGGTCGGTCTTTCAACATACCAGGAATGGTTCGAAGAACTTCCCCCTGACCTTCGTGAACGGATGATTTCAGGATGGGGCCGGCCTCCTGGCGAGGAGCGGGACGGTGTTCCGCCGGCCATGATCTTTAAGGGCGAGCTGGTCATCTCGGGGATATCGTATGGGAATGCCGTGGTCTGCACGCAGCCAAAGCGGGGGTGTGCGGGTTCACGGTGTGACGGGCAGGTCTGCCGGGTCCTTCACGACCCCGAAGTTCCCCCGCCACACCACTATCTTGCCACTTATCGCTACCTTGAAAGAGTATTCGGAGCTGACGTACTCATCCACGTCGGGACCCATGGCACCCTTGAGTTTCTCCCCGGGAAATCCGTCGCCCTCTCGGGTTCATGCCTTCCGGATGCGGTCATTGGCTCCCTCCCGTTCCTGTATATCTACAATTCCGACAATCCTCCCGAGGGGACCATTGCCAAGCGACGTGGATCTGCGGTACTTGTGGACCATATGCAGACGGTAATGGCGTCCACCGGTTCCTATGGTATCCTGAAGGAGCTTGAGGAGCAGATAGCCGAATACCGGAAATTTTCAGGATCGGAACCGGCAAAAGCCCACGCAGTCCGGCACCAGATCATAGACCTTATTCAGAAAGGGAACCTCTCGGGCGAGGTTGACCTGGAGAAACAGCTTTCGACTGAAGGGGGGTTTGAAGAAGTGCTCTCTGCGGTCCACCGGATTCTTTCCGAGATTACAGCGACGAAGATCCCGGAGGGCATGCACGTATTCGGGTGTATCCCGGCGGGAGAAAAGAAAGCGAAGATCATTACATCGGTGCTTGACCATAATGGCCGGATGCGTTCCCTCGTTGCCGGAATGATGGGTCTTGACATGACTATTTCGGAGGCAGAAACAGCACTCATGCGGGTAATTTCCCGGCTGGCAGAACAGTTGGTCCTGGCCTGGATTTCCGGGACGACCCCTGAAGAGGCAGCCGGACAGGTGCTCGGTGACCGGTATGTAACGGCGGGCGACCCGACCGGGGAGGTGTACCGGGAGGCCATGCGTATCGCAGGTCTGATCGATGCTGCCGACGAGATGAAAGGCCTCACTTCCGGCCTCTCCGGGCAGTATATAGCACCCGGCCCGTCCGGGCTTTTAAGCCGCGGGCGGGCAGATATCCTCCCCACCGGCAGGAACTTTTATTCGCTCGATCCGGAGTCTGTTCCCACCCCGGCAGCATGGGAGGTAGGGAAACGGCTTGCAGCTGCTCTCCTTGAGAAATACCACGGAGAACACGGAAAGTACCCGGAGAACGTAGCAATGCTCTGGATGGCGTCGGATATCATGTGGGCGGACGGGGAGCAGTTTGCCCAGATGCTGGAACTGCTCGGGGTGGAACCTGTGCGGCAGGGAGGCCGGATACACTCGTTCCGGGTGATCCCTGCAGTGCAGCTGAGACATCCAAGGATTGACCTGACGGTCCGGGTCAGCGGCATCCTGCGGGACTGTTTCTTTCGCTGCGTTGAACTCCTTGACGAGGCAATTGCCACCGTTGCCATGCTCGATGAGCCGGATGAAATCAATTACATCCGCAAACACTCCCCGCAGGGATCCGAAGTACGGAGAATCTTCGGGAGCAGGAAGGGTACCTACGGGATGGGAGTGAACCTGGCGGTGTACGCTTCGGCGTGGAAGGAGGTGCAGGACCTCTCAGATATCTTTGTTTACTGGAACGGGTATGCATATGGAAAGGGTGTATATGGCGAAGAATCCAGGGAAGAGTTCATCCGCTCCCTCTCGTCCGTGGATATCACCTTTAATAAGGCAGTAACCGACGAGTACGATCTCCTTGGCTGCTGCTGCTATTTCGGTTCACACGGGGGAATGACTGCGGCGGCAAGAGCAATCTCAGGAAAACAGGTTGATGCGTATTATGGGGATACCAGGGACACAACAATTGTCGGGGTCCGGACGCTGGCCGAAGAGCTCCGGAGGGTGGCACGGACAAAGCTCTTAAATCCGCAGTGGATCTACGGATTAAAAGAGCATGGTTATAGCGGTGCAGCTGAGATCGCACGCAGGGCCGGGAGAGTTTTTGGCTGGGATGCGACAACCGGCGAGGTGGATGACTGGATCTTTGACGATATCGCCCGCACGTTCCTGCTCGATGAAGAAAACCGCAGGTTTTTCAAGGAACATAACATCTGGGCCATGGAAGAGATGGGACGACGCCTGCTCGAAGCGCAGGCAAGGGGGATGTGGGAACCGGACGAGGAGTTGCTCAAGGACCTGAAAGGTGCGTACCTGGAGATCGAAGGCTGCCTGGAAGACGAGATGGGGCCTTTACAGGGGAGTATGCAGGGAGGGTCGATTGATGTGTTTTCCATGGATGAGGTTGCTGAATGGAAAAAGAGGATGTCACACGGGAATCCCGCTTTAACTACCCGGAACTCAGAAAAAACAGGGAAAAATGCAGGGGACACCCCCTCAAAAAGGAGTGAACCGGTATGAGCCACCATATTCACCGCCAGATAATGCCGTTCACGGCGATTGTGGGGCAGGAGCGGATGAAGAAGGCACTGGTGCTGAATGCGATCAACCCGGCAATCGGGGGAGTACTTATCAGGGGGGAGAAGGGAACTGCAAAGTCATCTGCGGTGCGGGCTCTTGCCGGGATCCTCCCCGATATCATGGTTGTGAACGGGTGCCCGTTCCAGTGTGACCCCGGGAACCCACACGAGCAGTGCGATTCGTGCCATGAGATCCATGAGCGTGGTGAGGAGGTCGCGTTCCACAGCCGGAAGGTCAGGGTTGTCACCCTGCCCATCGGGGCTACAGAAGACAGGGTGGCAGGGACCCTGAACCTTGAGCGTGCTCTGCGGGAGGGGATTATGGCGCTGGAACCCGGTCTCCTTGCACAGGTGAACCGCGGAATTCTCTATATTGACGAGGTAAACCTGCTCGATGACCATATCGTGGACCTTCTCCTCGATGCCGCTGCGATGGGAGTGAACGTGGTTGAGCGGGAAGGGGTATCTGTCAGCCACCCTTCGCGGTTCATCCTGATCGGGACCATGAATCCTGAGGAAGGCGAACTGCGACCGCAGTTACTTGATCGTTTCGGCCTCCAGGTGACGGTAGACGTCGTGCAGGACACGACTGAGCGGATCCGTCTTGTGAGGGCATGTGAGCAGTTTGAGAGGGACCCGGCAGCGTTCCGGAACATGCATGAAAAACAGCAGGAAGCCCTCCGGAGAAAGATAGTATCAGCCATTGTGCTCCTGCCTGAAGTGAGGATCTCTGATAAACTGGTTGCAAAAGTCATCGAGGTCTGTGCCGGTCTTGGCATCAGGACTCACCGTGCTGAACTGACAACAATCCGCACGGCAAAAACTATTGCAGCATTTGAAGGGCGAAGGGAGGTGCGGGAACAGGATATCCGTGATGCCATGGTGCTCGCCCTCCCGCACCGGATGCGCAGGCGTCCCTTTGAGGAACCACGTCTGAACGATGACGACCTGGAGCAATTTTTCCAAAAAGATCATCAGCCTGATAAAAGAGATCAGCACGATGACCAGCCGGGTGGTGGAGAGGGCCCGGCACCCCATGAAAGTCCGAATGAGGAAACCGGAAAAGATTCCTCACCCGGGTCCGGCGAAACGAGGAGCCTGGCAAAAGTATTCGGGATACAAAACCCGCCTGATACCCGTGAGATCTCAAAAATGATACGGAAGGGATCGGTGAAGGTGGCGTATGCACATGGTACTGGGATTGAGGTGAAACAGGAAGCAGACCGGGGGTCATACCGGAGACATTCCAGTGACCGTACCTACCCGGGTATTGCGCTTGATGCCACGATACGGGCGGCGTCACCACGCCAGAACGGTCGTCCCGCCACTTCACTTGCGATTTCAATCCGGGATGAAGATATCAGGACAAAAAGGAGGGCAGGGCATACTTCCACCGCATGTCTCTTCGTAGTGGACGGCAGCGGCTCGATGGGTGCAGACCGGCGGATGGAGAGTGCGAAAGGTGCCATTTTTGGCATGCTTCAGGACTCATACCGGCACCGGGACCGGGTGGGAATGATCCTGTTCGGGGGAATGGGAGCAGATGTCGTGTTCCCGCTCTCGTCAAGCACCGACCTTGCCATGAAGTGCCTGAAGGACCTGCCGACCGGTGGGCGGACACCCCTCGCCGCCGCACTGGTCAGAGCGATGGAAGTACTTCTGCGGGAAAAAAGAAAATGCCCCGGGCTTATCCCGCTCGTTTTCCTTGTATCTGACGGCCGGGCAAACATGAGCATGGGGGGCGATATCCGGACCGAACTTGAAGCGGTATCCGAACGTATCAGGGAACAGGGAATACGAATGGTGGTAATCGATACGGAATACGGGGCATCACCTGCTCTTCAGGTCCGTCTCGGGTACTGCAGGATGATCGCCGATATCAGCACGGGGCACTATTACCGCCTCGACGAGCTGAATGCTGATACCCTCCAGACCATTGCAGTAAAGGAACAGCATGCCCTGGAGGATGCATTATGCTGACAGACGACATCAGGTGCCGGGATCAAAAAAAATCCTGACTATGCCTTGTTACCAATATATTTGAAGAAGCGGTTTTCAATATATATTCACTCAATGAAACAGAAGCTTCCCGGGTCGGGCTATAACCGGATCATGGTCTATTCGTTCTCTTTTCTTGTCCTCCTGGCCGGGGTCCAGTACATGGCCTGGGAAGGGCAGTCAAGTAATGTGACTGTCCTTACTCTTGAAGGCGCTCCCGGCGGCATCGTGTATATCGCCGACCCCCATGTGAGAGCCGGTAACTATGATCATACCTGGAAGATAGTTGACGAAATAAATCGTCTTCACCCGTCTGTAGTGCTTATCGGCGGGGATTTTGAGTTCGGGAGCGGTGAAGAGGACCTTGCACTGCAGGACGTCTGGAGCGGAATTGATGCACCGGTCTATGCGGTGCTTGGGAATCACGATTACCACGTAGGCATAAAGGGATCAGGATACGAGGGAAGGGCTGGCTGGCTGCTTGAATCGGTCCTTCGGGCAAGGGGGTATGATACCCGGGCGTTCTGCACAGCAGATCCCGATATGGAGCATGCCGGCCGGCTTGTCGAAGTTCTTGAGCAGAATGGCGTCCATGTACTCAGGAACGAGGTTGTTCAACTGAATATTAATGGCAGGAATACCACAATAGTCGGGGTCGATGATATGTGGGCAGGGCTTGATAATCCCCCGGCTGTTCCCGGATCTGATTCATATGTCATTTACCTGGTTCACGAACCCGAGTGTAAAAAAGACTGGAATGCAGATCTGGTCCTTGCAGGGCACACCCATGGGGGTCAGTTCAATATCGCCGGGATCCAGCTAATAAATACCATGGGGCTGATCGACATTTACGGCCTGACATATAAGGACGATGTACCCCTCTTTGTGTCGCGGGGGATTGGAACCTCCAACTTTGAGCAGGAATACAGGTTTATGGCATCTCCGGAAATTGTCCTGATCAATCCCTGAACGGCAGGCAAAAACCGCTCATTATCACACCACTCTTTTTAATATGGATATCGTACCGATCATTACATCATATGAGTACAGACGAGGGTCTCAGGCACGAGGTACTGGAAAAATGCCGGGAACACAACATCCCGCTTTGTGGAATTGCAGACGTGGACCGGTGGAAAAAGCCACTGTTTACCCCATGGATACCTGAAGAATTTCACCCGGCATCAATCCTTCCCGAAGCACGGTCAGCTATCGTCATCGGCCTTCCTGTCACCCTCCCGGTGCTTGAGACCTCTCCCTCGATCTGGTACCATGAACTCTACAATACCCTGAACCGGCTTCTTGACGAGTATGCATACCTCCTGTCAGAATTTTTATGTGAAAAAGGGTATCCATCAGTGTTCATTCCACGGGACGGGTACGGGGGTATTAAAGTGCTGCAAAAGAACCCGGTGGCATTTTTCTCGCACCGGCATGCAGCATACCTTGCAGGACTCGGGACTTTCGGGATAAATAACATGCTTCTCACACCCGGGTATGGCCCACGGGTCAGGTTTACCACGATTCTGACGTCTGCCGCACTCCCGTCCGACCCTGTAATGAAAGAGCAGCTCTGCACCCGGTGCATGAAATGTTCTGATCTCTGTCCTTCACATGCACTCGGTACTGAGGATTATCCGCTCTCGCTGACCGATACGTCAGCCTGTACAAAATATACTGCAACGCTCCACGAGCGGCACATCTCACCCTGCGGGATTTGTATCAAGGTATGCCCGGTTGGAAACGACCGGACCCTTTTCTCCCGGAAGGATAGTACAATCTATGAACCTGCCGAAAATAAGACCGCCCTGCAGCGGTCGTGGGACCATGTCAGATCGTATGGCGGTCTCTGATCACCATTGCATTATGTTCATAAGAGTGCTGCCGGTTCATTATGCGCCGTATCCATTGCCCGCGGCAAAAGGATACCCCCAAAAAAAGTTCACAACCTCTGTTATTATGATTTATTCTGCTTAAATTCTTTACAGGTGATAAAAAATGACCGGACAACAGGAAAACTGCACCAGACTTTTTACCTACGAGCATGACGCGGGGCGTCTGGAATTACTTGTCAGGATCGTCTACTGGATACTGATCGGGATTGTCGCATGGGTATACGGCCTTATCGCCACCCTCTGTCTCTTAATCCAGTGGTTCTGCATCCTGATTTTAGGGAGGCGGAGCGAGGGGCTTTCAGATTTTGTACAGGGCTACCTCGAATACCTTGTCCATGTTATGGGGTATGTGTATTTAATGACTGACAGGAGACCGGGAATCATGCCGGTGCCGGTGAAGATATTCGAAGAAAAATAAAATCATTTCAAGGTTAAATTTTTTATTTGGCATGAAAACGGACATGATGCCGGCGGGCCACAAGCATACAGGATGAAAATGTCAGGGGGACATTTTCATATTAACCACCGATGACCGCCGTGCGGTCGAGCATAAAGAATGAAAATAAGCTG
>JBFYKV010000118.1:0-22759 GCA_041305745.1 Methanoregulaceae archaeon
ACGTTGGAGGAGATTTTCACAATCTTAAATGAGGCTGCTATTGTGCTAAAAGAACCCAATCCAGGAAATGGGTGATTATTAATTTCCCTCACCTTTTTGGGATCGGGATTTTCATGCCAAACCACGTTCATCCCGCAGGGCAAGAAAATAAACCGGTTTTATCTTATATATCGGACTTTCCGCAAAAAAAAGGACCTCACACACAAATTTTTCAGGACGACTTCCCTGGAATACAGATTATTTTCACCGCATTCTGGTGTTTAGCTGGCAAAGTGTCGACATTCTTTCTCACTTATCATACAGAGTCATAGCAAAAATTGATCATCATCGAATTTCATTCACACTAAATTCAGGAGGAGATCACTTCTGTCCGGCTGGACATTATAAAAAATGAAACATGAATTGAAAAAACCGGATACATTTTTCCCCATACCCGCGTATTTAAGTTTTCGTGGGGTTCGTACCCACAGGGAAAAATGAGATAGCAGGATGAAAAGACCCGGATCTTTCCAGGTTTGAATTTGCCGGAAGCTCTTCTCCCGGTATTTTCCATCGCCTCCTCCAGATAAGGTTTCTGTCCAGCTATTGAATTTTCCAGAAAAAATTTCAAGAGGAAACATTGCAGTATAACAGGAATACGGGTTTGCCGTCGTGGAAAAGAGGGAGATAACACGGGGTGAACCCGACCTGCACCAGCCCGCATATGCAGGTCAGAACCAGTCTCTGTCACCATTCAGAATAGTCTTCTTTACCTCCATGAGTCTTCCGGAAAAATGAATTGAGTACTCTTTTAGTCAGGAATCATGAAAGCCTGTCCAGGGATGCGGAAAAAACCTGCCCGTGCAGCATGCTATTCAATAACTCATGTCGTAGTCAATCTCCTTCCCGATCTCTCAATGAGAACGCTTAATGCCTATGCAATAACAGGGATGGATTCACCACCCGGAAGAGAACAGACATTCAGCACGGTTTAACCCGATAAATTTCAGAATGCCGGGAGTCCTGATGATGCATGACCGGAGTTTATAAAATTTGAAACCAGAATTGCAAAATCCGGTTAGGTTTATCTTTTTTCATGAAGAAGGAACCAACAGGGTGGAGCGGAACCCGACTGAGGTGGAACGTCATCATTGACAACGAAATGTCCCATTTGAATTTTGGGAGACCATCAGGCTGGATCTACTCAATGTCACAGCATTCCGTGAGACCCGATTCTAAGACCGATATGAAATGTCCTACTAATAATTCCTCCTTTCATTTTTCAGGCTTGCAGATGGTAAAATTCATTGACCCGGCTGACTGGTGTAACCGTTATTAGCAAGGATTCCGCCCCTGTGAAAAAATTAAACCACGGATCAGGGATTATGCAGACAGGAAATTCAAAAAATAAAAACCTGCAGGAGATCATGGAACCAGTTACTACTCTTTGCGACGAAGGAAAATTCATCCATCTTATTTTGGAACTGCCGGGTATATCTGAGGAAAAAATCAGGATCGATCTGGAAAAAACAATAATCACTATCGTCGCATCAGATAGCAGCAGGCAGTATAAAAAAGTGATATTCCTTCCCGATGAAATGATATTTGCCAAAAAACGGTTTTCTGAGGGAAAACTTTCTCTGACTCTGGAAAAAAAGGGTTCTGACAACACCCTGTCAACCCGGTTATGATGAGTCCAAACGCCTCCCGGAGCCGGCTCTATTGTTCCAAAATTTGTTTCAAAATCTGTTTTTCGTGAAAAAACCTTTAATAATCCCAATTCAATACCCGGGATAGATGAAGACAACTCCCACTCCGGAGGATTTCCCTGTGCAATTTCAGCCCGGAAATAATGCAGGTCATATCCTGGAATATTACCAGAAAATAAATGAAAATTTCAATATGCATACCATGGCCGCGATAAAACGTTTCGGAGCAGTATGTCCTTCAAACGGATGTGGGAGCTGCGATCTTCCTGATTGTATCTTCAGTGATTTTATTCGTCATTACTGGGATTGCCCGAATGGCGATTAAACGGATTAAAATAAAACAGCGGGGATTTTCACCTGTACCGTGAACGGGGAGCGGGTGCATACCGGTGATTCCGGCTTTTTACATTGGTCCTGACCAGAGATCAGTATGTGTTTAAGAGGAACGGTGCCGATCATGGAGGATCAGCCTAGGGCTTCCGGGGATTGCCCGGCCACTTAAAAGCCTTCCGTGAGGGGTTATTCCTTCCCTGTACCTCAGGAGGGTCCGTTTAAAGTTATCGGGCTGGCAATAAAATCATATCCGTTTCAACAAAGACAAAGATCTCATCTATGCTTACCCCGAAATAACGGGCAATCCTGAATGCAAGTTCAAGGGACGGGTCATACTTGCCTTTCTCGATCGCAAGGATGGTCTGGCGTGTCACCCCGAGATCCTGTGCAAGCGCTTCCTGGGTGAGGTCGTGCATCGCCCGGAAAACCTTAATCCTGTTCTTCATCTGTTTCCCACTCCCCATATTTACGGGCATAGTAGATCCGGAACCCGACGTAGAGGAAAAACATCAGGAACAGGAGGGCAAGCTGGATATACCCGAAATAACCGAGGCGGATCAGCCCGTCATTCGGAACGTTCGCACCTGTAGCAGGTAAGGCAGGTAGTTCACCAGGTGAACTCATGCTCACGTTCGTCATACCCGGTCCTCCATCCCTGGGCGGTCGAGGGTTGTGCGGAAATTCGGGTACCCCGAGACCCATCACGGCACTGCCGAGGCTGGTTGCAAAAAATACCACCCAGAACACCGTGAAGGTCGAAACTCCGGCCTTCTGCGTGATGAGGGCCGCCCGTTCGTCTACACGGCGGTCGGTTATCCTGCGTTGTGCGGCATACAGGAGAAGGATGCCAAGGATAAACCCTGCGATTATCAGGAGCGGGTTTCTGAATTCGACCGACAGGTAGAAGAGACCGACTTCAACGAGGCCCACGATCCCGGCCAGGAGGTAAAATGTATTCTGCTTCATGATCTTCCAGATGTATTATATATATAACATTTAGTAATATAATCTTAACTTAAGCGGCCGTTCACCCGCAGGAGTTCCCCTTGCTGGAAGTATGCCTGCCGGACCGGAATAAAAACCAGCCGGAGCTACGGGAATAAAGCCTGCCATACCAGGATTTCCCGTGATTACCAGGGATCATGCCGCATCGAATACTGATTCCCCCGCCGGACCAGGCGGTTCCGGGATGCAGGGTCACTATCGTAAACCCATCCCGAGACCGAATCCCGTGGAAAAAATCCCCCCGGTTATCTGCACTTCATGGTCCGGGGGAGTGCGTACGCAGTGCGGGCTTTGTGGGGTGCTCCCTCCTTTCTGACAATATCCTCATTTCCAACCGCAGCAAACATCTTATCCAGTGACCGTCGCGGTACAGAAGAGGATACTCCTCCTTGTGACATCCCTGGCCTCTTTTCTCGTCCCCTACACCGTATCCTCGATCAATGTCGCGCTTCCGGCAATAGGGGAAGACCTGGGCCTCGACGCGGTAAGCATGGGATGGGTCACCTCGGCCTACCTGCTTACCGCGGCGGTCTGCATCCTGCCGTTCGGGAAACTTGCCGACATGTATGGGAGGAAACGGCTCTTCATCATCGGGAATCTCCTGTTCATCTGCGGTTCGCTCTTTGCTGCCCTCTCCTGGTCAGGCTATGCCATCATCACCGCACGTGTCGTGCAGGGGCTCGGGGGATCGATGGTCTTTGCAACCTCGATTGCAATCGTCACCGCCGTCTTCTCGCCCGGCGAACGCGGGCGTGCGATCGGGATTATAACGGCCACCGTGTATGCCGGTCTTTCACTCGGGCCGTTCCTCGGCGGCATTCTCACGCAGCAGGCCGGGTGGGCGAGTATCTTCCTCCTGAACATCCCGATCGGGATCGTGGTGACGGTCCTCACCCTCATGTATATACACGGGGAATGGGCAGAACCGGCAGGTCAGCAATTTGACGTCGCCGGGACGCTCCTCTACAGCATGATGCTGATCGGGGCATTATATGGTCTCACCCTGCTTCCGACACCCGCAGGCATCGCATGGATGGCTGCCGGGGCGGTACTGGCGTACGCCTTTTACCGCCGGGAGCGGGCTGCCCCCCATCCCATGCTCGATCTCTCGCTCTTCCGGAACAACACGGCATTCATACTCTCGAATATCGCCGCGATGATCAACTACTCGATCGTCTTTGCGGTCGGATTTCTCCTGAGTCTCTACCTCCAGTATAACCGGGGCTTCGACCCCCAGACAACCGGGGTTATCCTCGTGACCATGCCGATCGTGCAAATGGTTGTCTCCCCCCTTGCCGGGTCCTTTTCAGACCGTATCGAGCCCCGGGTCCTCGCAACCGCCGGGATGGCATGCACCACCGCAGGTCTCGGGATGATGGTGCTCCTCTCACCTGAAACACCCCTGGCATTTATTATAGCCGGGCTTTTAGTCCTCGGATTCGGGTACGGCCTCTTTTCGTCACCGAACACGAATGCGATCATGAGCTCGGTGAAGGTCGCCCACCTCGGTGTCGCATCCGCGATGGTCTCAACAATGCGGGCCGTCGGCCAGATGATCAGCATGGCGGCCGCGATGATCGTCTTATCCCTCGTCATCGGTTCGCAGCCGATCTCCCCCGTCGTCTATCCCGAACTTCAGTTCAGCGTCACGATGACCTTCGCCCTTTTCTTTATCCTCGGTCTCTTCGGCATATGGACCTCGTATTCACGCGGAACGATCCGGCACTAGGCCGGTGCAGGCTATCCCCCCATGGAATCCGGAAATACCGGTACCAATTCACCCGGCCGCATTGCACCCCGCACAGGAAAACCGGTCGAGTGTCCCGACCGTCACAAATCAGGTACTATTACCAGACTTATTGTAAATAATAAAAAACTAATAGTAAAGTATATTTAACAATATGTCAAATCACCTTGGTATGATTGTCATGCCAGTACATCGTATTCCCGGGACATCCGGGAAAAGAACAATAATTCAGGCATCCCTGGCAGTCCTGCTCGCTGTCTGCGCAGTCTGCGGCGTATGTCTCCCTGCAGCGGCAGCCGACAGTGCCGGGACTCTCGCCGACATCATGTCGGATCCATCACACAGCAATAAAGCAGACCCTGATTACTCCGTAGTCTTTCCCGGTGACCGGGTCAATCTGATAACCATCACCATCCCTGCTGAAAACTGGCAGAAGATGCTCGCGAATATGACCGGGATGTATGGCGAATTCGGAGGCCACGCCTCCGGAAATGCGGCCGGAGGTCCGCAGGCTCCCGGACAGGCCGGGGGAATGCCGGGGATGTCAGGCAGCGCCGACCCCGTTTATGTCAGCGCAGACGTATCCTTCGATGGCCTTGAATGGGAACATGTGGGCATCCGGTTCAAGGGGTTCAATTCGCTGCAGGGCTCATGGAGCGAGGGGTCATACAAGATCGCGCTCAAGCTGAACTTCGACAAGTACGAGGACGATTACCCCGAACTCAAGAACCAGCGGTTCTACGGCTTCGACGAGCTCAACCTCCAGGGCGCCTACAACGACGACTCGCTCATGCGGGACATGATTGTCCCGTCCATCTTCCGTGAATCAGGCGTCGCCGCGCCCATGACCGCGTTCTACCGGGTCTATATCGACTACGGGGAAGGGCCGGTCTATTTCGGTCTCTATACGATGATCGAGAGCGTCGAGGACACGGTGATAGAGACGCAGTTCTCGGACGACTCGGGCAACCTGTACAAGCCCGAGGGCGACGGTGCGACTTTTGCGGCCGGAACCTTCGATATCGACTGCTTCAAGAAGCAGACCAATGAAAAGGAGGCTGACTGGAGCGATGTTGAGAGGCTCTACACAGTGCTGAATGCAGATACACGCCTTTCGGACCCGGAGCAATGGAGATCCGACCTCGAAGAAGTCTTTGACGTGGACACTTTCCTCCGCTGGCTTGCGACGAATACCGCCATCCAGAACTGGGATACCTACGGCGGCAACTGCAGGAATTTCTACCTCTATACCGACCCGGCCGACGGTAAGATCACATGGATACCCTGGGACAACAACTACGCCCTCAGCAGCGGTATGGACAATGGCAATGCCGCACCGGTAAATCCAGGAAATTCCCCTGGCAACCGCACACCCGGCTGGCAGGACCAGCCCAACGGAACAGGAACCCCTGGTTCATTCCCGGCGTTCACGGGTGATACGGGTACTTCGGCAACCGGCGGGCAGACCCTGAATTCAACACGGTCCCATCTCCTGACGTTCTCGGACAAGGATACCATCGTTGCAGTAGGAGGGTCCGGCACTACCAACCGGCCGTCCATCAGTTCCTTTACGGGCAGTTCCGGAACCGGGTCACTGAACTGGTTTTCAACGGATTCCGAAGCGAAGTCCTTCCAGGGTATCGCAGGCAACCCAGCATTACCCGGAAACCCGGGTCCCGGAAACAAGTCACCGGGCGGCATGGGGGCAGGCGGAGGTATGGGCCATACCATTTCGCTCGGCCTCGACGACGTTGACGACAACTGGCCGCTTATCAGGTACATCGCCGATGACCCGGTGTACTACGCACAGTACCAGGAGTACCTCGGGATGGTCGTAACCACGTCGTTTGAGCCGGAAAAGATGGAGCAGACCTACCAGTACTATCATTCCATGATTGAGCCGTACGTAACCGGGACGGAGGGAGAGCAGGCAGGATATACGCACCTGGACAGCCCTGAAGATTTCGATTTAGCCCTTGATGAACTGATCAGCCATGCGTACAACCGGTACGACGCGGTTATGGAGTACCTCTCCTCCGCACTCACCCCGATACCGGTCCCGACTGCAACACCCACCGCGACTCCGACGGCGACTTCGGCTATAAGTACACTTCGCGATACCGCGTCCCCGGCAGTGACAATAACCTCCCCGGCCCGGTCAACAACGGTGACGCCGGGAACAACGCTCGATATCGGGTGGACGGTCACCCACACCGGCGAAATTGAAGGCGTCACCCTCGAATACTCGGGAAACGGCCGTACCTGGAAAGTGATCGCCGATGATCTCCCGGCCGGGGGAACCTGCGAATGGACCGTGCCCGAAGGCACCGGTTCCCTGCTGATGATCAAGGTCACTGCCACCGATACCGATGGGAACACGGGTTTGGCGAGCTGCACCTGCCTGGTCTCATCACAGGGATCCCGGTCATCGGCACTCGAGGAGATCAGGTCAGGAACAACCTCGTCTTCGGCATCTTCGCGTGAGGAGATCCTCGCCAGCCACGGCATTTCGCAGTCGCAATCACAGGAAGGTTCGGACGTGCCGGATGGGGAAGGCCTGTCAAAGAGCTCATTACGGGCAGCTCTTCTCGCCAGGCCCGGAGTATCACAATCACACACCGCTGATGAGTGGAGTGTGGCACGGCTCTCTTCTGCATCCGCGGGAGCGGATTCCACCTGAACGTGAGGGCAGCCAGCATGGAAACCTGTATAGATTACCAAAACCCGGATCGTGAACCTGAAGAACCACAATCGCCGGTAGCAGGACTGCAGGCTCTCGTCAACTCGATCGAGGGCATCTCCCTGAACGAGCTGGACGTCATGAAGGCCCGGCTGATGACCCGCATGGAGAGCAAGCACCTGATGACGATCAGGCAGTGCAGGGATCTCGTCCAGGAAATCTCGGACTCGTACAGGGTGCTTGAAGTGAGAGACACAAAATTTTCCAGATATGAGACCATGTATTACGACAATAACTCGTTTATAAACTATATCCAGCACCATAACGGGAAAGGAAACCGCTACAAGCTGCGGTACCGCCACTATGAGTCATCGGGGGACTCCTTCCTCGAAGTAAAGAAGAAGACAAACAAAGGCACCACCGAAAAGACCCGTATAAAGACCAGCTGGCCGGCATCAGGGTTCCAGCCAGAAGAGGAGGAATTTCTTAAATCGGCGTTCCCGTACGACTTCCGGGAGTTCCACCCGGTCATCTCGACGCGGTACTACCGGTTTACCCTTGTCTCGAGAGATACCCCTGAACGCATCACGTTTGACACCTGTATTTCGTTCGGCAGCGGCCAGTCGTCAGTTTCGTATCCAGGCCTTGTTATCGGAGAGATCAAGTATGAAAAGGGTGTGAGGCATTCCCCGGCATGCTCTGTACTCCGTTCAATGGGAATCAGGAAGCGGGGGTTCTCGAAGTACTGCACCGGCGTTTCGCTCCACTATGACAGTGTGAAGCATAACCGGTTCAAGGAAAACCTCCTCATCATTTCCCGGATCACTTCAGGGGGTTACGCAGTATGCTAAACGACTCGCTCTTGTTCTTTATCGCGGGATTTCTCGTCAACATCCTCTCCGCGTTCATCATCGTGCGGTTCGTGTACTACCCGCGGGGTCGATGCAATAATTTTGTCTTCACCTACCTTGCATTCAACACGGTCATTTACTTCATAATGGGGCTGTTTACCAGTATAGAACTCTCCATCGGGACAGGATTCGGCCTGTTTGCGCTCTTCTCGATCCTCCGTTACCGGACTGAGACCGTCCCCATACGTGAGATGACCTATCTCTTCGTGATGGCCGCATTGCCAATCTTAAACTCGGTACTCTGGGGATTAGGGCAGTATGACCGGCTGCTAATCATCAATCTCCTTGTCATCCTGACCATCTGGATCCTGGACCGGGCATGGGGATTCAACCGCGAACAATTCCAGATGAACGTAAGATATGAGAAGATCGAACTGATAACAAAGGAGAAGCGGGAAGAGATGCTTAAAGATCTCAGCGAGAGAACCGGGCTTGTTGTTCACGACTTCGAAATCCTGAAGATAAATTTCCTGCGCGACGTGGCAGATATTAAGATCACCTACTCAAATCCTTCATGCGAAGTCCTTCATTCAGGCGCAGGTCCGGACCTCTGACCATTTTTTCAGATTCATGGTATTTTCATGGCTGCGAGAGAGGGCACTGGCGGCCCGGCCGATATAACTTCTTTTTTCCGGGCTGTTGTTTATGAATGCCGACCAGATAATTCCGGTGTGCAGGCGGTCTCCGGATCCCCGCTCCAATTCACTTTACCATGCATCGCATGGCCGTAATAAAACGTTTCGGAGCAGTATGTCATTCAAACGGATGTAGGAGCTGTGATCTTCCTGATTGTATCTTCAGTGATTTTATTCGTCATTACTGGGATTGCCCGAATGGCGATTAAACGGATTAAAATAAAACAGCGGGGATTTTCACCTGTACCGTGAACGGGAAGCGGTTGCATACCGGTGATTCCAGCTTATTTCACCGGTCCTGACCAGAGATCAGGAAAAAATTAAGAAAAAATCCGGTCACAGTGATTAATCGGGTTTTTCTGAATTTACCGGCCCTTTAAGGAATTTTCCCGCAGGGATAATCCAAAACGAGCTTGCATACAATTCCTGAATCCGGGTGACAGAAGAAACCAGGAGATCGATTATCGTAAACGATAGAACAATTGCGATAATAGATAACCTGGTTTTGTCATTAATGGACGTATTTAATAATCCTGCAGTATGAGGGTCACAGGAGGACCAGGGTCAGGATATCATCACATTATGAGCGCTCAATGAAAAAGAACGCAAATCAGCTCGGAACCAGATGGACCTGGCTGTTTAATGTTTTTTTGATATCCTGTGTTTTATTTCAAGAGAAGATACTCAGTCATGTTCATCATGGTACATTCAATAAAATGTATCATTTTTCCTACACGGTGCCCCCGTTCAGGCGTACATAAACCTGCTTTACACCCGGGGGTACCTGTGCGGCCATACGGCAGATGACACATGCAGAGAGTTGGATCGGGGGCCTAATTAAATTTGATAATCCCCATCACGATCATGACAATGATTGCTAATATTACCGCACCCAGCAATCCAAATATGAGCCAGCCAACCAGAAATGCAATTACGGAGAATAATCCCATCATCCCCCAATTCACAGATATTGCCATTTTTTTATCCCTCATTTTTCATCATTTTCATTTTTCACGCTTCCCGTTTCCTTTTTTTCGGAACCGGTTTCTGAAACGGTCAGAATATTGAATAATACCCTGATGTTTCTTACCTTCCGGATACCCGGGCTGCGGACCGGGAATGATTGCGTTAGAGTTCCTTTCTGCCTTATTATGCAATAATGGTACAGGATACTAAAAATTCGTTCCGCCGGGTTAATCCCGATCTTCGGAACTCCTTCCCGCCATGTATTTCTCAAGATAACCGGCGATGAAAGGTGCGACTATGGGGATTACTGTTGACAGGATCTCCATTGTCATGTCAGGCCGGGACTTTTTTCCCCCCCTGCCTGCACCTCTCCCTTTGACCGCTCCCGGGCGATTCATCAGCTTGAAAAGCCCGTACAGGGTTAAACCAGCCCCACCTGCTACCGCTGCTGCTTCATACGGGTGCTTCCTCACTGATTCGCCCATAGAACGGAGGGCCCGGCAGGGAGCCTGGACAACAGACTTTTTCAACCGCCCATACGAGTACGCGATCAGTTCCTCGGTCACGAGGAGGTCTTCTTCGGTTACCCGCCTAGGTGTTTCCACGTTTCATCACCTCCGCTGCAGTCGGGGTCTGCAGTATGATCTTTCTCGAGAAGAGCGTGTAGTAAATTATTCCTCCTGCGATAAAAATAAATGCTCCAGTGATTAGCAGGGCTGCCCAGAGCGGCACAACGGTTGCGATAAGGAGGATCACGCCCGCCACTACAACCAGCGTTCCCGCTGCCAGCAATGTAACCAGTACCGACAGGTACATAATCTTCTTTGCAAGAAAGTCGAAAGGATCGAATATATAATGCTGCAAAAATAGATCGGTCTTCTGCCGCAGGTAGAGATCAATATACTTGATAGTCGCGGCAAACTCCGATTCTATCGATAATTCATCATCGGAGGCTGCATTTCCCATGCGATCACGTATCAATCCCGGGTTTTGCAGATAACCATACCAACGAGAAACCCTAATCCTACCGCTATCAGGACCGCAGGGATGGGGTGATTGCTTATCATAGTCTCGACCGGTTCCATCTGTTTATGGTAATCGACCTCCATCTCACGATATTTCACTCCAACATCCCGTTTTAACTGGTCCATCCGGGACTCAACATCCTGTACTATGTCCTCAACATCTTCAACATCGGCACTCCGAAGCATACGGGCAGCCTCCTCAAGTGCATCTGCGGTCTGGAGCTTAATCCGATCTGCTCCGGCTAAACCTTTCTTTACCATATCATCTGTCATAATTGTACACCAATCGTTCCTGTTCGGCTGACTGTTTCCAGCATCCTGTTCATTTTTTTCATTATTCTCCTGATATGTGGAATTTCGTGATGGTTTCGAGATATTGTTCTCAAAATACCAGAATTTGATGTTCCATATCAGATATGGCGAATAAGGGTGAAATTTATATAAAGACCTGTTCATTGTTTTCAAAATTTGCTATAAAACAGTCATCCCGGAATTCAGGAAGGAGTGAAGGAGAGAAAAAAGGCAAAAAATGAGCATGTATGCTCCGGGAGCGAAAATGATGAAAACAAAATGCGAGGGATGGGATTTGAACCCAAGAACTCCTACGAGACAAGGCCCTCAACCTTGCGCCTTTGACCTGGCTCGGCAACCCTCGCACGGGCCTATACAGAAAGGTTGTCTATCTAAAATAATCTATCCATATGATTCCACTGTAACAATACCAAGGCAGGGGACAGTACCAGCACCTCCTGCACTGTCGTTCATTGTACACTGCTGCCATATGGACGGCACGAATGTATATGTGGGTTCATTAGAAATACTGTCACCATGTGGTCGGAGATCGTGGGCGAGTTTGCCGATTCGCCGTCCCAGGGCAGGGTTGTAAAATTTTTACTTGAAAACGGCTTTGGGGTCAGCGCTGAAGGCCGGATTGTCTGTAACGGGATAGAGATACCTGCCACGCAGATTGCCAAGGCTATCGGGACGGACAGGCGGGTCGTCGATGCGACCGCCCAGCACCTGCTCCGCATTGACCTGCTGCGAGACATCTTCACGAATATGCGGGCAACGCCGGACTTAAGCCGGCTTGCTGACCCGCTCGGGCTTTCCGTCATCACCATCATCCCGAAGGATGCCGGGGAGAAAGGAATTGTCGGCGCGGCAGTCCGGGTCCTCTCCCGCCATGACCTGAGTATCCGCCAGATCTTTGTGACCGACCCGTACCTCGCAGCTGAACCCAAACTCGTCATCATTACCGACGAAAAATACCCGCCCGAGGTCATCGAACAGATCAGGGCCCTCCCCCAGGTAAAATCGGTCATCATCTAGTTGAGAGGGCCGACGAAACATGGCGGCTTTTCTGGAAAATTCAGGGAATTGTTGAAACGGACATGAACCAGTAAGGTTCACTCCGGAACCCTGAAAATGTCTGTTCAAAATCTCCTTTAATTATAGGTTGTTCCCAAATTTTCATAGGAAATGCCCATTTCGATAAAACCTGTCTGATTCATTTCTCTGACAGGAGGGGTTCTCACCCCTCCCTGTCCCACCCCCTGTGGAATGCTCTACAGGCAGGGTTGATTGGAATTCTGGTATTCATATAAAGACGCCCGGTCCCTGTCGCATTAAGGGGGGTCTCAACAATCATGGGCATCAGCCTCCGGAGTGTCGCGATGAGGAGTGCGGCGAAAAAGGAAAACTGAAAGAATAAGAAGGATTTAAAAAGTGCCGATAATACGTTATTCAACACGTAAAGACGGCCCTGACAACAGGGTATTGTCAACTGGTATCAGCACCACTGCTCCATTTCGAGCCAGAGATGCCAGATCCGCCGCCGTACTTTTTTTGGCAGTGCATACGAACGGTCGAGCCGCTCCCATATTGAAATGATGTGCCGTCCCCTGACAAGGTTATCGGCGTTCGCAACGATTTTCTCCTCGATCGTTGCCGGCATGCAGTCGATGGGCAGGAGCCCGAGAAGCGTGCACTCGTCTGCGGTCAGGCCTGCACCGGTGTGACACTCGACAATGCGTGCAACCTCTTCGGGAAACCCGAGCCGCCTGCAATAATCTGCACCAACCTGTGCATGGTGAATGCTGTGGGTGATTCCTCTCCCGATATCGTGGAGGGCTGCCCCGGCTTCAACATTTGTGTTATCTGCAAAAGTTACCTGTTCTGCGTACCGGCAGGAGAGATCGCGCACGCGGTTGCAGTGCGCTATGACCGACCTGCCGCACCCCGCGTTAAAAAGGAGAGAGTTAAAATCCAACTTATCGTCAGGCATGCCCCAAAGATTCTTTCATGGCCCTTATCCGCTTTTTTAGTGCCTTTAAGAGGATTTCATTTTCAAAGTGTTCAAGTCCCTTGTCACATGAGGGACATGTGAAATTGACGTCCATTGCCTGGTTGAAAGTAAAAAGAATCTGGCATTCTTTGCAGATATAGAAGTCATTCTCCTCTTCGTACTTTTCACGTGCTTCCAGTTTTTCCAAAATGACCTCCATATCCTCCATGATCACGTCAAAGATCTGGTCGGTCCTGAGATGCCAGAGATAGGTCAGCCATCCTGTCTCGTTATTCTTTATCCTCCGGTATTCTGCAAGCCGTTTCTCGTAGAGCGTATAGAGGGTGTGACGGACCGAGTTTAAGTTGATCCCGGTCTGTGATGCAAGATCTTCATCACTGAATTCCCCTTCCTCGGGGAACTTTTCAAGGAGGTTTAGTCCTTCCTGTCCAATCAGCCGGAACAGGTATGCACGTATTGCCGGGTTTTCCAGTAGCTCTTCCATAGGGACTTCACTTCATATATTGTCGCACGGTTACAATATGCTTATCCAGCATTGACAGTGCCTCTTCCCTGTCCCGCCCCCGGCCATACACGCTCACGACGGCATGACCTTCCTCGAATTCCGTTCCCGGCCACGGGATATCGGCAACGGCAGGTGCAAGCGGTGACATATCAGCGGTGACTGTCAGGTCACGCTCTGCAAAAAGTATCGTCCTGACAGCATAGTGTTCTGCAGACGGCCGCTTCACGGGCAATATCCCTTCACAGGCACGTATATGGGCCTCAAAAAGGTTGATCCCGGTTGCCATCTCGACCGTGTCAAGGGTCGCCTGGAAACGGGGGTTCACCTCGATTGCCCACACATCGTCCCCTGCAATGAAATCGATGCCGATATTCCCCACGCACCCGCTTGCAGCAGCAATTTTTTCCGCGTATGAGACCATCTGCCCTGACCCGGCTGACAAAAACGGGGTAACCGAGCCGGAAAAACCATAGGGGGCAGCATTCTCCCCGCGGAGGATCTGTTCATTCGTTGAGACCGCCAGCGCCTGTTTCCCGTTTGCCAGGCAGCAGACCGACGCCGGAATTCCACTGACCACTTCCTGAGCGATAAAGGGAGGATTTTCAAATTCGATCTCCCAGTTTTGTTTTTCTTTGATGTTCCGGACCACCCGGTTCCGCCACCCGCCTGATCCGGTCCTTGGCTTGATCATCACCGGGTACTGGCAATCCCCTGCAATCCGGGGGACGGGAATTCCCAGTTCTTCAAAAAATTCCTGGGTCTTTAGCTTGTCAAGGAACCTGCCGATCCTGTCCGGCGGTGTACCCTTCACCGGAACTGCCGGGTGCATGGCCTCAGCCCCCGAGGTAAAAACGGCCATATCAATAGGGTGCCGACCGATCATCTCCATGCATGCGGAAGGAAGATCTTCCAGTTCCCCGAATTTTATTGCATCGCGCGTATACCAGAAAAGGTCCCTGTCGCAGAAGTGATCGACAGAATACACGTCATACCCTGCTTTCCATGCAGAGCATGCCACATGCCGCGTTGCGAACCCTGCGATGAGGACACTTTTTTTCATAGTTCTTCGGTATGTTTGCCGGCCCTGCTCGGAATAATCCTGATCTTCCCGCCAGGGAACTGCTTATGAAGTTCTTTCCCTTCGAAGAGGTGGTCAAGAAAGAGTGCGAGGCTTGATATTTCCGAATGCGGCTGGCCGCTCACGGCAACGTTAAAATCCGCCATACCATAGATCTCCCCGGGCACTTTTTCAGCGCCGACAATGACAAGGATCTTATCGGAAGACCGGATTTCACCGATGACACCGGGAAGATTCTGACCGTACATCGTCAGGTGGACGACAATGCCTCCCAATTCCTTCCAGTCGGTAATGCAGCGTTTCCACCTGATATCGTCTTTTGCAAAAAAGTCCCCGCCCCAGCGGTCCACGACATCACTGATACTCTGCACCACCCCGTTATCCCTGCCAGCAAGGTACATGCCTGATGCACCGAGCGCCCGGGCAGTCAGGCCCACATGGGTGGTCACCCGCTGGTCACGTTCAGGCCGGTGACCGACCCTCAGCACCACCACTTCGGTCAGTTTAATCACTCTCCCCCTTCCTGACTTTGATAACCCCGTTTTCAAATACGACCGGGCAATACCTGTCGTATCGTGCCTGGCACCGGATAAGCATTTCAGAGGGGCTGAGAACTGAATAGCAGCCATCACTGCCTGATACGAGGAGTGCATTTTCAAGCCGTAAGAGTGATGCACGGACGGTATCTTCGGCAAGTCCTGACCGCTCTGCCAGGGTGCCGGGTGTACACTGCTCCTGATCCCGCATCAGGTGATAGACCTGCCAGTCGACGTCCTCATCTTTCACCTGTATTCATACCACAGGAGCAGGAATATACCTTTTCACCGGTGCAGGAATATTTTGTCCGGGTCTCCCTGACAAAGAAGTTTTTTAGTAAAGGGCTCCATGGAATTGGGTATGGAAAAAGAAGGTGACGGGATCAGCTATTCCGAACTTGGCGATATCGCAGAAGCAATTCTGGAAGAGGCCCAAGAAGATGAGGGGGTACTCGTAAGGATTCTCGAATCGCTTCCTCCACAGATACGGGCAGACCTGTTTTCTTCTGACTTTTTAAATGCATACCAGGTTTTTTATTATTATTACCGGCAGGATCCCGGTGAACTGGAAAAGGACCGGCTTATACTGCAACCGGCCTCTGCACTGAAACATGGCGTACTGATGACGGAAATTGAGCTGCTTGAAGTTATCTTCCGGGTCGACGAAGAGGGAGGAGTGATATCAGTCAGTGACGGTGAACGGACACTGGTCAATTTCAGGGGAAGGGGTTCCTATGATAAAGCGGTCCGTTTTATCGATGAAACCCTCTGAATTGGCCCGGTTTTACTGCTGAATTCCCCTTTATGCCCATGATGTGGCAGTATGCAATCGTTGCTTATTTTTTTTAGGGTATCTTCTCTCTCCGGTGCAGGTAAGGAGAATCGATAAAAATCCGGCCTCTTCAGGCCCGGTACAGGTACCCGGCGGTAATCAGGGCTTCGTCTACCTGTGCTGCCGTAATGGGCGGAACATTTCCCCATGAAACGGTCCTCCTCCCCATAACGGCAAAAACCCCTTCTACTGACGCAGGGTCAACTGTTTCAAGGCACTGTGTATTATCCGGGGAGATGATGTTGCACAGCGATGTTGCCCATGCATCTGCAAGCGCAACGTCGGGTGAAAAAACAGTGACCGCGTCTGCAGTCCCGAACGAGATGGAAGGCCCGACCGTTGCCGACGAGGTGCATATCCCGAATACATCCTCCTTCGGGGGGACGATAAACGCAGAACGGCCACTGACAGGCGCGGTCCCGGCATAAATGCCGACACGGACGGGACGGTCACTGACAAGGGCAATATCCCCTCCGTTATCGATGACCGCAAATTCTGCTCCCTCGTCTTTCATGGCTGCAACACCTGCCATCGCCAGCGTTCCCGCAACTGCTGCCATCGGCCCGACTCCTGCACGCACACCTGCCGACGACATCAGGTCTGCGGTCCTGATCCCGGTATCTACCCTGTAGGGTTCGAGCGTAGAGACAAAGAAGGGGTCTCCGGAGATGTAGCGTTCAAGTTCCTGCCGGGCATCCATAAGCGCAGAGCGCGCTATGTCAATGTAGCGCTGCTCATCTGCGAGAATTGTCGCTATTGTCTCCCTGAACTGGAAATGATACCTGATCACCGGGACCCTTATCCTGCCTGACGGGTATGCGGGCACCACACGACCCGGTCCCGTCATGGTAACAGAGTACTGATTTGTACCAGGCGCATATTCACAGTTCCCCTCAATCCCCCGTCACTGCAACTGATCCAGCATATTTATAAGAGAACGAAGTTGAGCCTTCAGGGAGATGGCCCGGAGAGAGAGAAACGGAGCTCACCGCTCAAAAAACCATGCAGGCAGGCATAAAAAAAACCGTTATCTTATCCTCGTCAGGGTCGCCGATCAGACTATCCAGGATTTTATCGGAGCCATTTCAGACGAATACGGTTTCCGGAGAGAAGACCGGAAAACTCCCCATATAACCCTTGCCGGCCCGTTCACACTCGCAGGAAAGGGACCAGATGTCAGGATCCCTGGTGCGGTCGAAAAATCTGCTGCCGGACTGATGCATCTCTCCTGCACGCCGGGAAGCTTTCTTTATTTAAGAGGTCGGAAGGGGTTTGCCATTGCATTCGACCTCTCAATCACTGATGAATTCCGGGCTTTTTACACCACCCTTTCAGCATCGCTGCAACCATACCAGAAGACCCGGACGATATTTGACAAAAACCCGGAGAAACGCAGGCTTCACATCACCGTCGGTTTTAACCTCTCCGGAGCGCTTGCCGGCGAGGTATGGTCACGCCTGCATTCTGGCACCCGGATATCCGGTTTCCTCCGGAACCGGAAAGGACTTCACGATAAGGATCCCTTCTGCGGGTGCACCGGCCTCCTCAGCAGTTACCGGGTCAGCATCCTCAGGAACGGAACATTATGGCGGGAATACGATCTCCCGGGGCAGAAATGGCTTTACCGGAACGATATTTTTTCAAAGGATGCATGGAGCGAAACGCTCAGGATGTTTCGTGTAAATGAGGGGTTTGAACTGGAATCCCCGGATTATTCGGAACAGGACGAGTGTTATGTGCTCTCCGACACCCATTTTAACCACGCGAATATTATCCGGTACTGCCGGAGACCTTTTTCCAGTGCAGAGGAGATGAACCGGGTTCTTCTCCGGAACTGGAATTACCGTGTAAAGGAGACCGACAAGGTGTATTTCCTTGGTGACCTCGCCTATGGGCCTGTTATACACCCCGCAGAGTACTACCTCTCCCGTATGAACGGCAGGGTCGTTCTCATTGCAGGGAACCATGACACTGATCTTGCCGGAACGGTCCCGTATTGTGAGAGAGAACTCTTCGGAATACGGTTTTTATTTATTCATAATCCTGACCAGGCGCCTGGGTCATTCAACGGGTGGGTTGTCCATGGGCATGCCCATAACAACGATACCGGGACCTACCCGTTTTTTGACGGTCGCCACCACCGTATCAACGTGAGCAGCGAACTGGCAGGCTATGTCCCGGTAAGCCTCCGGGAGATTGCAGGGTACATCCAGTCTGCAGAAACGGATACTGTCTACCCCTCGCTTCACGATGCCCGTAAGAGAGAAAAAAATTAAAAAACGGGGCAATAACACCCTTACGATTCAATCTTTTGTGATAGGGCCTGGTGGGGACAGACCTCTATGCACCGCCCGCATAGGACACAGCGCTTCACATCAAGTGTGAGTTTCCAGTTTTCATCAAACGAGAAGACCTCCTGCGGGCATATACTGATGCAGGCACCGCAGTCCACGCACTCACTCTCGTCGAGGGTGATGACATCTTCAAGAGTACGGACCGATGCACCGAGTTCGGCAAGTTTCTCCTTCACAAGTCTGCACTGGTCATCAGGGATGTCAATGAGGGCCTCTCCTTCGGACGAATCGATAATCGCACGCTCCACGTTGATAAGGACGCCCGTGTCCCTCACCACTTCGGCGATAATCGGTTTTTTCCCGACCTTCCGTGAAAAGGTCACGATAAGTTTCATTTGAGCCACCTCCCGCCAAAGAGTTTTCCAAGGTTCATCGCCGTGAGCATGGCAATTACCCGGTAGTCCCCGTCAACAACAGGCAGGGCGCTGATATTAAACTTTTCAAGTTTCTGGACCGCGATATCGACCGGTTCGTCAGGCGTGGTGGTGATAACCTTCTTTCTCATGATATCCTTTACCTGCGAGCCTTTTGCCGGGTTGACAACTGCCTTTGATATATCATAGGTTGTCACGATACCGACAAGTTTTCCGAATTCGTCAATGACGGGCAGGTGATTTGTCTCACCTTTCAGCAGTTTGGCAGCGGCGCTGCTGATCTCTTCCTCCTGGCTGATGCTGATCACCCTCCGGTCCATGATATCAAGTACACGCGGACCGTGAACGGTCTCCTTCATGGGTTTTGCGGCGCAGGCCGGACTGATACGGCGGGTGGGAAGCGTCATCTCAAGGCTCCCGTTCTCGATCCATTTTTTGAGCCCGTCAGCGACCTCCCGCGCTTTCCTGAAGCTGGAGAGGGAGGAGGTCCGGACTTCTTCGCCATTCACCTCGACGGACCCGCTCTTTAATTCCGCATAGGTTACCTTCCGGAGCGCCGGCCTCGAACGGGTAGGAATCCCGTAATCGATGATATCGACAGAGATATCCTCGTCCCGCACCGCACAGCTCCGGACCGTTTCAATATCAAGCACCGGGAGCGGGATCCCGATACCCATATACAGGGTCACTCCGTACCCGTTCATGGTCGCCCCGCGGACGAAGTCGGGTGACATCTCCTTCATATCCCCGGTCACCATGAGGGTGCCGAAACCGGCTGCCGGGGAGTGCTGGGTCCCCTCTCCGACGACCATTCCCCTTGCCCCGCCGACGAATGCCGGGACACCGCCCCCTATCAGCCGGAATTTCGGGTCATTTGAGATCGGGTTTAAAAGGCCAGAGCCTGAAAAGGTCACATTTCCGCAATTCGGCAGCAGGAGGCCCATGTAGGTATGCAGACTCCGCTCTGTCGTGTTCGATGCAGCATTGTACCGCTGGTACCCGTTCCTCGGGTTACACATGATTGCCTGGTTTAAATTCTCAAGCAGCAGCTCGGTCGTGATGGTGCGCCTCGGGTAGCAGTCGGTTCCCCTTGATATGGCCCTGAGCTCTACCGATTTTCCTGCAATAAAATCTTCTATTACATGGGCCCCGCCATAGCTTTCATCGCGTGTGTCAGATTTCTGTGTTGCACCGATATAGGTGTCAACTGCCGCGAGACCGCCATATGCTTCCACATCGTTTAACCAGATGCGTTCCATCCTGATCGGCGGGTCTGCATGGCCGAAGTTCAAAAAAGCACCCGATGAGCACATGGCGCCAAACGTACCGGTGGTGACAACATCCACTTCTGAAAGAGCACCTTCCTCCCCGAGTTCTGCCACGATGAGGGGCATCTCCTCTGCAGTGACAACCCGGGCATTTCCATCACGGATCCGCTCGTTGATCTGGCCGATGGACTTATGCATAACAAGTAATATTTTACTATGAATATTTATAAGTGTTGTATATTACCCGCAGTAATAAATTATATTTAAATCATGACGTCCAAGTCATACGCATGGAGATCGGCACAATCATTCAGGAACTGGAAGCGGTGGCTCCTCCGGAAATGGCCGAAGAATTTGACAACGGCCGGATAGGACTTGTTATCGAGGGAAAATCAGAACTATCAGCAATCGCCTGTGCGCTTGATGCGACTCCCGCTGTAGTAGAAAAGGCAGTTGCAGCAGGAGTCGATATGCTTGTGGTGCATCATACTCCGCTCTGGCACCCGGTCACCATGGTTTCCTCATCACTTGGCTCACTGCTCCGCCCTATTCTCGGTTCCGGGATGAACGTGTATGTCATGCATACGAATTACGACCATGCACCGGGCGGGATAAACGATACCCTCGCAGGCATGCTCGGACTCACCGATATCGAACGGATGTCAGTCGGACTTATCGGCACCTGCAACCTCACATTCCAGGAGATTTCAAGGGAATTAAATGTCCCCCTGAGGGTATGGGGGGAGGCCCGTTTCCCACAGCGGCTTGCCGTCGTCGGCGGCAGCGGTTTTGATGCAGGGTTCATCGCGGAAGCCATCAGTTGCGGTGCTGATACGTTCCTCTCATCGGAGCTGAAGCATTCGGTCCTCCGGAGCATGCCGATAACATTCGTTGAGGCCACGCATTATGCACTGGAAGCCCCGGGAATGAAAAGACTGGCTGTACAAAAGAACTGGCTGTACATCGACGACATCCCGAGAATGTGCATATGGATGTAGATACGGCCTGGAAAGAACTGGAAATTCAAAAAAACCTCACCCCTGAATTACGACAGCATCTCATCAGGCTCTTTTCCCGGCGGGGAAAACTGGCGCTCGAAGCCATCGATGAAGGACGAGTGAAAAAATACCTGGATTTTTTCGTTGTCACCGGAACGTCAGGAGAATATGTCGTTGATGAAGGCTTCTGCACGTGCAGGGATTTCATCTTCCGGGGGGGGCGCTGCTGGCACCTGCTCGCGGTCGACATCGCCCGGGTAACCGGAAGTTATGAAAGAATCGATCTCTGGTACCAGGACGTGTGGGGGGATAAGAACAGCCACTACAAACAATATTTATCGTTCGAAATCGAATAAAATGATAACACGTGGTTTTCAATGCTCGAAGAAGAATATCAGCTCGATTATTTTAAAGAAAACGGACTCACCAGAAAAATATGTAAAAAATGCGGAGCTGCGTTCTGGACCAGGAACCCTGACGTGAACATCTGCGGCGATGCGCCCTGTGAGACGTATAACTTTATTGGCAATCCTATATTCCGCCGTCACTCGGTTGACGAGATGCGTGAAGCCTACCTTTCATTTTTCGAGCGGAACGGACATACACGAATTAATCGTTACCCGGTCGTCGCACGATGGAGAGACGATATTTACCTCACAATCGCGTCTATTGCAGATTTTCAGCCGTATGTCACCGCAGGGATTGTTCCTCCGCCTGCAAACCCCCTGACCATCTCGCAGCCCTGCATCAGGTTAAACGACCTTGATTCGGTCGGGAGATCGGGCAGGCACCTGACGCTCTTCGAGATGATGGCCCACCACGCCTTCAATTCGGATGTTGAAGAAATTTACTGGAAAGACCGGACCGTCGAACTCTGCGACCAGTTTATCGAATCGATCGGCGGCGACCTCTCAAAGGTCACCTACAAGGAACACCCGTGGATAGGCGGGGGCAATGCCGGGCCAAGCGTTGAGATCCTCATCGGGGGGCTTGAAGTTGCCACGCTGGTATTCATGAACCTCGGGAAAAAGAAGACCGAAAAACCGGGGATCGAGCTGAACGGGGAGATGTACTACCCGATGAAGAACTGGATCGTGGATACCGGCTACGGTCTCGAGCGGTTCGTGTGGGCATCAAAAGGGTCTCCCACCATTTACGATGCCGTCTTTCCCGAGATGGTCAGCAGCGTGATGGAGTCGGCAGGGCTCGAACATTTCCTTGATAACCCGGAATATACCAAGATTCTATCACTTAATGCAAAATTTGCAGGCGTAATGGATATTTCAGGAACGAACCTTTACCAGCTGCGAAAGAAGGTGGCAAGTGCGATCGACGTGCCGATCGAGAAACTTGACCGCATGATCACCCCGATCGAGAAGGTATACGCGATCGTTGACCATACCCGCTGCCTCGCGTATATGCTCGGGGACTGCATCGTCCCGTCCAACGTGCGTGAGGGATACCTTGTCCGGCTCGTGCTCCGGCGCACGCTCCGCATGATGAACGATCTGAAAATCAA
>JBFYKV010000119.1:0-27782 GCA_041305745.1 Methanoregulaceae archaeon
GTGTAAGGCCGGTCAGCGTTTCTGCATCATAAAAAAGAGAGATTGGGTGTAAGGCCGGTCAGCGTTTCTGCATCATAAAAAAGAGAGATTGGGTGTAAGGCCGGTCAGCGTTTCTGCATCATAAAAAAGAGAGATTGGGTGTAAGGCCGGTCAGCGTTTCTGCACCAGGTAAAAGACATAGCCATAGTCATCTGAATGGTTCCGGTACATGGCGATCTCGGTATCGACATTATCGAGCATTGCCAGTACGTCCGGGTCATCGCGGTATTCTGTACGCAACTTTTCCACCCGGGCTCCAAGCGGGGTGTAAAAGGTCTCCCACCATGCAGATTCCGGCAGGACGAATGTACCGACGAGGTAAAGGCCGAGAGACCCGATTATTTCAATATTTTCCGGAACGGTCTTCATACCGGGGTATTCCTGTTCCCAGAAAGAACGTGCTTCAGATGACGGGGCACCGGTGAGCCACGAGATCTCGGTGACAACGATATATCCCCCGTCCCTGACAAACCTGCTCCAGTATGAGAGGCCCTCGCGGAACCCCATCTGGTAGACTGCCCCCTCGGACCAGATCAGGTCATACGCACCGGGCGGCACCGGAAGCGATGACATCGAGGCCGGGTGAGGAAGGATGCGGCCAATAAACCCGGATTCCTTTGCTTTACGCGCCAGTTCCTTTAAGTACGGCGGGTAGATATCGACGGCATCGACGATACCGCCTGAAAGTCCTGCAAGTACCAGTGTCTGCGCCCCGGTCCCGCACCCGATATCAAGAATGTCCGGATGTTCAGGCAACCCTGGAAGCATCCGGTATGCCTTGGCAGTGCATTCGTCGGAACCGGGCCCCTGCCGTGGCAGGCCGGAATGCAGGATGAAGATAAACTCAGGGTCCATGTCGTACTCGTGATTACGGGTACGGTGCCGGAACATTTCACTGTTTCCGCGTCGTGAAATGACCTCATCCGGTGCAGATATGGTCCCGGCCCGTTCAGGAAATGAGATGTATCCCGCCCTTTGAATCGCTGCCGGGATAGTTCCTTTGTTCCCTGTATCGGTCAGGTACCTGATGACCGGATCCGCCGGCAGGGACCGATCTTCATATTCACCCTGGTACCCCCTGCAGGGGAGGTCCCATGCGGGACTCAATTGTCTCACGCAGCAGGCCCGTGCCCGTATATGGTCCCCGGATAGTGACCTCCTGCCGGGACCCGTAATATTCCTGGACCAGGACGCGTGGAAGAACGAAGAATTATGTTCGCGATGACGGATATGTTACACACGGAACCAGCACAACGCGTGTGAAGCGGAGTAATAATCATGTTCACCAAAAAGCGCCTTAACCGGTTCCGGCCACGGGTACGGGGGATCAATGACAGGCACACTGGATGAATACCGGAGGAAAAGAGACTTTTCAAAGACGAAAGAGCCCACTGGCGGCAATGTACGATCCGGGCAGGACCCGGCCTTCGTGATACAGAAACATGCGTCTGCCCACCTGCACTACGATGTCAGGCTCGAGATCGACGGGGTGCTCGTATCATGGGCCGTCCCGAAAGGTCCGTCGGCAGATCCCGCCGTCAGGCGCCTTGCCATCCGGACAGAAGACCACCCCCCTGATTACCTCGGTTTTGAAGGGGTGATCCCGGAGGGAGAGTACGGGGCAGGCACGGTGATGGTATGGGACACCGGGGCATACCAAAACCTCAGGGCCGGAAAGGGTGACCAGTCCAGGGATATGGCAGGGTCTGTGAGGGACGGGAAGGTCGAGGTCTGGCTCGAGGGACACAAAGTCTCGGGAGGCTACGCCTTTATCCGGACCCGTGGTGGAGAAAAACCGGCATGGCTCTTCTTTAAAATGGCCGATGAAAAAGCAGACCCTGGCATTGACCTCACGGGCAGTATGCCTGATTCGGCGCTTACCGGCCGGAGCATGGAGGAGATCGAAAGGGAAGCGGGGGACGGCGACCGTAAAAAGACCTGAACCTGGTATTTCCTGAGCCGTTATGATTCCCGTGAATGCGATGAATGGTTTTTTATAGTTCCCTGCTGTGTATCCGGATAAGGGGCAAAGAGACCGTGAAGGATGCATATGTAAGGAGACTTGAAGCCGCGCTCCGGGAGCTTGAATCTGACATGAAATCCATCGATACCGGAGAATGTGGCGAAAAAGAACCGCAAATCCGGTTCAGGGCTCTTATGGAAGAATTTGACCGGAAGCATTCGGCGCTCGATAAAAAATTAAAGGACCTCGGGAAATCGGGCGGGTCGTCATGGAAAGAGCAGTCCGAAGAGATGGACCGGGAGCTGGAAGACCTCACCCGCACGTATAAGAAGGCCCGGTCAGGATTGAAGTAACCGTTCGCCTTTTTTTGTATTTGTATACCCCCGGGCGGATTCGAACCGCCGTCGCCGGATCCAAAGTCCTGCATGATTGACCACTACACTACGGGGGTGGACAATGTCTTCGTTGAATACACTTCACAAATTTCCTTACAGAAAATTTGTTCTATTCCATTTGACGCGGAGGATATTAAAATCAACATCCGCAGCAAGGAATCGGACTGCATACGATAGCCCGTCTGTGTAACCTGTGCGAGGGCGCCGGAGGTGCCCGAAGCGTGCGAAGCGGGGCGGCGATCTGCACGATAGTTACGGATGAAACGCTCACCAGAGATTTATCCCTCACCGCAAGGCCCCCCAAAGGAAGTTGTTTTGCTCATATGAAGATCGGCCGGGACTGTTCATCTCCGCTTCACTCCGGCTCGTTTCGTTCCTCTCTATTCCATTCCATTCCGCTTCGCTCACTGACTCTCCCCCGCTTTTTTTCCGGTTGCATTATCGAGATGATGACGCCCCCGGCCTGGCGTCATGCTCCGGCTCCAGCGGCTGCTCCTGCCCGCTCCTCACACCATGCGTCGCGTCGTATTTGTCGCTGCTGATCGTACTCAGGTGTAACAATCAGTGACTCCTTCACGCGACGCAAAGGGTCCCGGACTCACCGCTGATGCGGCTTGTTCCCTTCGCGCCCTGTTGCGGCGTTCAGTGTCGGGCCGCTGGGCCGCATCAGGATAGCCCCCTGATGGGGGGCCGGGCACCTGTACGGGAATCGCTGATTCCGGATCTGTGATGGCGAACGGCTCCTGCAAAAACGGATTAAATGATATCGTACGGATCAGATCTTCCCGTACTTCTTGTGAGCCTGTTCAGTAGTCATGATTTTGTCAATCCATACGGTATCGGATTCGACAAAGTAGAACAGAGTATATTTCAGAGAGATGTGCATACGCCAGCGTGGTGTGCGGGTATGCAGTTTTTTGATATTACCTGATGCATCTGGATGATCAGACAACCGCTCGATATGTTCACCAATAACCCGACGGTCTTTTTCAGGGAGTTCCCGTATGAATTCCTTCACACGGTCTTCAATGTTGATCCGCACGGTACCTCTGCTTTAGATCCCGAGGTCCTTCTTTGCCTCTTCCCAGGAAATGAAATTACCGTTTGCATCGATCTCGTCAAGGTCCCGTTCCAGCATCCGCTTCTGATGCTCAGTGATGAGATCAGCAACAGTATCGCCAAGGGATTTTCCCGGGGGTTTAATATTCGAGAGTGCAGCCCACGTGCTGGGGGTGAGTGCTACCCTTTTGTTTGCAGTTTCTACTCGTTCGTCTTTTGTCTGAGCCATGTCGTTCCCTCTCCACTTAATAGGAATATTATGTCATCTTCATATTAACACCTTGCACAACAGTACAATCTTGTACATTTTGTACAATAATTAACTTCGGCTAAAATTGAGGGTGCTCGTGGACCAGATTCACGCTGATTCAACGGGAGCACCAATGCATGTTCTGATCAGATGCAACCTGAGTCCGGTCCGGGGAGGAGGATGCGAGCCGGAACACGGCGACCCTCGCCGTGTCGCGCGAACATCGGGCGGGCGGGAGGAAGATCGGGGCATCTCAACAGGACAGGCGCACGGGAGCAGGGCGGGAGAACCGGGCGCCTTTACCCGGCCCGCCGGTCTCCCCCGGGATCATCCCCGCGATGGCCGGAATCTCACGGGAGAGAAAAGGGCTACGTCCGGTGTTCTTTCAGCCGCCCCGTTGTCTTCCGGAATGAGCATCAGATTTTTGCCCTTCTGCTGTTGGGAAACCCGGATGGAGGTCATAGTATTTCCTTATGAGATCTTTCTACTCTTTATTACGTCCCCGGGCCGTGAATGGAGTTCTATCCTGACCGAAACCAAGTTTCCCGGAGGCCAAACCGCCACCAGTGCAAATCGGCTCATCAAAAAATTACTGCAAACGACACCGGCTGCATAAAATAAAATGGGGATGAACCTATTTTCTAATCCAGGAGAGGGTACTCTCTCGTATCACCTGTTTTTTTCGAGTTCCATCAGGCAATACTGATAAGGCAGTCCCTTCGGTTCTTTATAAAAACGGTCCTCCAGACGGTTATAAATCTCATCTTTAAGGCTGGCATGTTCGTGTGAAAGCCCGATCCGCAGGGAAGACTCACTCCACGCCCTGACGACCCGTGCAAGGAAATGGGCAAGCTGGCGTCTTTGCCGGGGATTATCTATGGTATCGCCCATTCGTGAGAAATAGGCACAGGGAATGGTCATGGTATCCATCCGTTTCAGAGAAAAGTGCTGCCTGATGGCATCTTCCTCGAAAAGAGTCCTCATCTCTTCCGGCGTTGCAAAATAATCCGGTATAAAATGGCCTGCAGCTCTTCGTTCGAGATAAGGCCCTCCCTGCAGAGCGAGGAGCATATGTCACGGAGGTTATTGTACCCCGGCCGATGCCGGCCACTGGTGGGCACCCGGGATGGCCAGGTTTGCCAGGAACAGCAATCCCTCCCGGGCCTTCGTCACGCCTTCCTTCCCGGGGAGGTATGAGTTCGTGACGCGTATCCTTGCCATCCAGCACACCCTCCTTATCGCGACCTCGTTCATCTTTACCCTCATCCTCTTTAAATCAGCAGGAATCGGAGACTCGGATGCAGCGAGCTTTCTCACGATGACCATCCTCGTGGTGGGAATCCGGCCACCAATCCCTGCTCACCAAAAAAGTGGGAGTCATGTACCTCACGCGAGGAAATGCACGCACCCTGCAGTGACGATACGGTTGGGGCGGGTGGGGTATAACCCCGGCCGAAGGTGCGGATATCGTTCCAGTCGCATCTGTCCCCGGCATGGAAACTCTTTTTTCCTTTTCTTGCGCACATGCCTATTGCTCTCATGGACACCAGCATCCTTCTCGTCGGGATCGTGCTTGCAGCGACCATCATCCTCCTTGTAAGCAACCGGATCCGGATCGATCTCGTAGCAGTCCTGGCAGCAGTCTCGCTTGCCTGGCTCGGGCTCATCACTCCGGCAGAGGCGATCTCCGGCTTTGCCTCAAATGCGGTCATCGCGATGGCATCGGTGATGGTCCTCGCATATGGTATCGAGAGGACCGGAATTACCTCCCGGCTGGCGGGGTTTGTCGTCACCTATGCAGGGTCGGGCGAACGAAGGGTCATCGCCACCATATCAGGTGTGGTCGGCCTTCTCTCTGCCATGATACAGAATATTGGTGCTGCCGCCCTCTTTCTCCCGGCTACGAGAAGGATAGGGAAGCAGACCGGTATTCCTGTCTCCCGCCTTATCATGCCGATGGGATTTGCAGCAATCCTTGGCGGGACCGTGACGATGATCGCATCAGGACCGCTTATCGTTGTCAATGACCTGCTGGTCCAGGCCGGAGAGGAACCCTTCACGATCTTTGCAGTCACCCCTGTTGGCATTCCTCTCCTCCTTGCGGGTATTGCCCTGTTCGCCTTTTGCGGAGACCGCCTTCTCCCGAAGAGGGTGGCGGAAGAGCAAAAACCAACGGTCGCGGATACCTGGGGGATCGATCATCCTGTCAGGACCTGCATCCTCCCGGCCTCATCACCTGTCGCCGGAAAAATCCGGGACGAGGTGTTTTTCAAAGCCCGTTACGATCTCCATCTCCTTGCGGTCCGCACCGGCAACGAGATAATCATCGCCCCCTCGCGGTATGCCCGTCTCGAAGCAGGACAGGAACTTGCGTTCCTCGGACCATCCGAAGGCTTCACTCGTTTTATTGAAGAATCCGGCTGTATTCCCTCAGGAGAGGAGAGCAGGCTGAAAAAGATCCTCGACGGCGAAGGATACGGGTTTGCAGAACTGATCGTCCGGCCCAGGGCATCGATCGCCGGAAAGACCCTGCGTGAGATCCGGTTCCGCCAGAGATTCTCGATCGAGCCGATCGTCTTTGTCAGGGGAGAGACCGAGCACCGTGCAGATTTTTTCGATATTTCGCTCGCGGCTGGCGATACCATCGTTGCGTTTGGATCATGGGACACCCTGAAACCCCTTACCGGTCACCGGGACCTGCTCCTCATCACGCCACCTGAGGGAGAAGGGGTCCGGGACCGTACTGGCCTCCTGGCAGTCCTGATCTTTGCCGGCTCCCTCGCCCTTGCCCTCACGGGCGTTCCGATCTCGCTCGCACTCCTGACGGGTGCGGCTGCGATGGTCCTTGCCGGCGTGGTCAGGATCGACGAGGCCTATCACGCCGTCGACTGGCGGACGATCGTACTCATAGCCGGCCTCATCCCGATCGGCATTGCAATGGAGAAGAGCGGGATGGCCGCACTCATCGCCGGTTTTCTCTCCGGGACGCTTGCCGGGGCCCATCCAATCATCGTCATGGCCGCTTTTGCCGTCTTTGCAACAGCACTGTCCCTCATAATCTCCAATGTTGCGGCTACGGTCCTGCTCGTACCTCTCGTGATGCTCACCGGTGCGGATACCGGGATCGATCCCCGTGCCCTCGCCCTGCTCGTCGCGGTCTCGGCCCAGAACTCATTCATCATTCCGACACACCAGGTAAATGCTCTCCTTATGGGCCCGGGAGGCTATGTAGCACGGGACTATGTGAAACCCGGCGGCGTGCTTACGATCCTCTTCATCCTCATCGCCACAACACTCATATATTTCATTGTATGATGGAAAAAGTATGATTATCCAGCAGTTTTTCGTTCCCGGGATTGCCCACAGTTCCTACATTGTTGCCGGAGACCGGGCGTGTGCGGTCATCGATCCCGAGCGGGACATCAGCCGCTACCTCGATTTCGCATTGACGACGGGCCTTGCGATTACTCATATCCTGGAAACCCACCTGCATGCAGACTTTATTTCGGGACACCTCGACCTTGCCGAAGCGACAGGAGCACAAATATATGCCCCCGGGTCCGGAAAGTGTGCCTTTCCGCACGTCCCCCTTTTCGAAGGGGACCGCATAGAACTCGGGCACATCAGGTTCTCGGTCATCGAGACCGCAGGGCATACCCCTGAGCATATCTGCTACATTTCAACCGACACCAGCAGAGGTACGAGTCCGGTCGCCCTCTTCTCAGGCGATACTCTCTTCGTAGGCGACGTCGGGCGTCCGGATCTCTTTCCCGGGAGGGCGGAAGACCTGGCATCCTCGCTCTTTGACAACCTGCACGGAAAGATACTCACTCTCCCGGATGAATGCGAGGTCTATCCGGCCCATGGGATGGGCTCCCTCTGCGGTCGGGCGATGGCTGCGAAGAGGACGAGCACGGTCGGATACGAGAAGAAATACAACTATGCCTTACAGATCACGGACCGGGAGGAGTTTATCAGGGCGCTCACCTCCGATATGCCTGCAGCCCCGGATCACTTCTCCCGGTGCTCGGAGATCAACAGGGCGGGCCCGGCGCTTATGTGCAGCCTTCGGGATCCGGAACCAAAGGCACCCGGCCCCTTTGCCGATCTGGCGGGTGCAGGTGATGCCGTCCTCCTCGATGCACGAAGTTACCCGGCATTCTCAGGGCTGCATATACCTGGTGCATGGCATATCGATCTCTCTGGCAATTTTTCCACGCAGGCAGGCTGGATTCTCCCACCAGGCAGGAATATCCTGCTTGTTGTGGAGCACAGGGGACAGGCCCGGGAGGCAGCTCTCCAGCTCCGCCGCGTGGGGTTGGACCGGGTGGAGGCCTGCCTTGACGGCGGGATGCTCGCCTGGGGAACTGCAGGCCTGCCGGTCGCAAGGGTTCCGGTGATCTCCCCTGCTGAGGCGAACTCCCGGGTAGTATCAGAGGGAGCAGTCATCATCGATGTCAGGTCAGAGGAAGAGAAGCAGTCCGCAGGTGTCAAGGGTTCGATCCACATCCCCTGGCATGATATCAGGACGCGTTATGCCGAACTTGATCCGAAACGGCAGTATGTCGTGATGTGCCGGGGGGGCCAGCGTGCAAGTATTGCGGCAAGCATCTTAAAGATGCACGGCTTTGACCGTGTATCCAACCTTGCCGGTGGATTTACTGCCTACCAGAGGGCGGGGTTTGTCAGATGACGGGATTTGAACTGCCTGGTGAGTGTCCGGAGGACCTATAATGACTGAATGGTTCACAATGGTGTCATGGTCTCCATATATCGTCGGTGCTGCGATAGGTGTCCTTATCTGGACGACGTTTCTCTTTTCTGACCGCCCGCTCGGTGCCTCGACCGCCTATGCAAATACGGCCGGTATGGTGGAATCTGCACTCTCCCGTGAAAAAGCGGGTAAGATGCCCTATTACAGGAAGTTTCCCCCCGGGGCTGACTGGCAGTGGATGCTTGTGATCGGGGTCGTGACAGGTGCGTTCCTTTCGGCATACCTCTCAGGTACCTTTACGCTGCTGATCGTGCCGCCGCTCTTTGCAGAGACCTTTGGGACGAGTATAGCCCTCCGATTGGCAGTGGCGCTCTTAGGGGGCGTCCTTATGGGTCTTGGAGCCCGCTGGGCCGGGGGCTGCACGTCAGGGCATGGCATATCCGGGGCACTCCAGCTCTCGGTTGCGAGCTGGGTTGCTGTAATCTGCTTTTTTGCAGGGGGAATACTGGTCGCAGGCCTGATCTACGGGTTCTCATTCCTGTGAGGTGAAGAGGATGGTGTTTGATACGGTAAGGTCGAATTCACGGGCCCAGATACTCCTCGGGCTCGCATCCGGTATCGTCTTTGGCTTCCTTCTCCAGAAAGGGGGTGTGACCGAATACGGGGTGATCCTCGGTCAGCTCCTCCTTACCGATTTCACGGTCGTGAAGATCATGCTCTCTGCCATCATCGTCGGGATGATCGGTGTCTTTGCCCTGAAACAGGCAGGTCTCGTCCGGCTCCATACCCGGACGGGATCTGTCGGTGCAACGGTTGTCGGCGGGCTGATATTCGGGGCGGGTTTTGCCGTCCTCGGGTACTGCCCGGGCACAGCCGCCGGTGCATTCGGGTCCGGCGCCCTCGATGCCGCGATCGGCATGATCGGGATTGCGATCGGTGCCGGGGTCTTCGCCCGCCTGTACCCGGCCCTCGACCAGACGATCCTGAACTGGAGGCCGTTCCGGTCCGGGACCCTCCCGGAGCTGACCGGGATGCGTCAGGGTATCGTCGTGACCGGTGTTGCGGTCCTGATAGCATGCCTGCTCTATTCCTTCGAGGTCATCGGGATTTGATTCCTGTGCCTGTTTTTTTCCGGCCCTTCGCTATCCGGTGCGGTCGGTAATATTTACGGATATCCCCCCGGCAGCAGGGGTTTTTCCCGCTCACTCCCGGTACGATGAACTTCGCCGCCCCGGAAAATACCGTGAAGGTTCGCCTTTCCTCATCCGGGGCGACGGTTACGGTCGCCGGCCAGGGTATCTGAAGAACAGCGCTGAAAGAGTGGTGGATAGATTTTGCTGCAAACGGCGGTGATCCTGTGACGTATCGCTATCCCTCAACTATTGAAGTCTTTATAAACCCATACAAAACCCCGATGAGGATTCTTTTTTAAAAGTACCCGCTATTAAAGCCTAAATCCTTCAAAATGCAACCCGATGAGACTGAAATGCATAACGGGGAATAATCCGCGGTCTGTTTTAGATCCCCGCCCGAACTAGATGACCCCCCCTGCATGATTATTACAAGGCCCCCGGATGAGGGGGCAGGAAAAGAGAAAAATGGCAGATTTTGTCCTCAAAAACAACAACAAGACGGCAGTCCGTGAACTGCTCGTCCCGATCGCAGATGTGAACACCTTCAATACCATCGTGCAGGAGGTCATCACCACCAACCCGTTCGGGTGCACCTCGTATACGGTCGGGGAAGTAACCCTGGACCCCGTGGTAAAGAACCGCGAGAGCTACACCGCAAAGATCATCTACGAAGATGAGGAAGCAAAGAATGTCGGGCAGGTATCAGCCCGTTCAAAGACGATTGCCGGTTTCAATGCGGGCATCTCCGAAATCCTCGGGAATGCACCCCTTACCGCTGCAATGGGAGGAGACCCGGTACGCGATACCGACGGAGAACGCTACCTCTGTGCCCTCCGCTGTCACGATGCCGGCGGCGAGACCTACTACGTCACCTTCTCACGCGACCAGGTCAGGATCTCGTCCTACTCGGACGATGCAATCGTGGCCACGGTCGAGACCTGGGCAGACACCGTCCCGGCGCTGGCGTGATGCCGGATATGACCTGTGTATCAGCGCTGTAGGAGCATGCATGGAACAGTCGGTCATTATCGTCGGTATCTTTGTCGGTGCAGGGCTCCTCGCCTACGTGATCATCCCCGGCCTCGTCCTCGTCTGGGACCGGGTCCTCGATCATGTCGCATCAACAGGAAAGAAGAGGTGAAGGACTCACCCTTTTTTCCCGTTCGTCATTTCAGCAACAAAAACCCTCTTTTAATGTGTTCCCCTGACAACCGGTGAGCACCAGGCCGTCTCCCGGAAAAGGGGAAAGGCAGCATATGGCGAAAACATGCCAAAACGCCCGATACCTGGGATCAGCCTGAAGATCCAGTTATGAAAAAATGCTCTGTTGATATCCTTATTTCGATAAAACCCGGGTTTTGGTCTATTTCTCTGACGGGAGGGGTTGCACCCCACCCTGCCCCGCCCCGCTGAAGATATCCGGTGGGCAGGGTTGATGCTGAACCTGATATTTTCACAATAATAGAGCACGGTCCCTATCGCATTATGGGGGGGCCACAACGATCATCGGCATCAGCCCCCGGGAGTGTCGTGATGTGGAGTGCGGTGTGAGATGAGTAGTGAGATTACGGGAAGGGTTTCAATAAAGCCAAAAATTAGGATTTTGATTCCCCGTGTAAATGTCTTTTCGCCGGGCCGGTTACTCGGCGGAAACGTCCAGGATCTCGTCGACAAAGGTGGTGAGCTGTGAAAGGAGCTGCGGGTCAAGGCCCTTCTCCACCGCCATGAAGATCCCGGAGATATCCATAAGGCGGAGTTTGTTTGCCACAAAATGAATGAATTTTGAGATATTTGCCGAAGGGAGGTAGATCATCATCGTGCTCACCGAGTCAAAGAGGATACACACCTTCTGGCCCGAGATATCTTTGAGTACCTCGGTGACTGCAATCCCCATGTCCGTCAGGTTCGCCGGGCTGTTTACGTACCTCACCATCGGGTCCTTTTCGGGCACTGTCGAGCTGCCTGTAATCGCGTCGATAAAAAATACCTGGGAGAGGTCAACCCCGTTCTGCTCGTAGAGTTTTTTTAAGATTTTGTAGGGGTAATTGGTCGTTATCACGACACTCTTGAAGCCCTGGCCCGAAATCTCTTTGATGATCTCGATGTTCCGCTCGCGTATCTGTCCCGCCGACGAGAGGACCAGGAATATCTTCTTGGTCTCCAGGTCTTCCCTGCTTAAATGGACCGGCATTCTGGTTCACCGTGAGAGGAATTTTTTATACGACTCCGGGATGGTGTCCGAACCCTCCACGATTGCCGTGTTCAGTTCCCTGAGATTTTCGACGATCTGGTTTGCGTTCCTGGCCTGTATCCCGAGGAGAGATATGACATCGCCGGGATCTATCTTATCTGTCCTCCAGAGTTCACAGATATCTTCCAGGTTATCCCTGATGATCTCAACAGGGTTTTTGAGCCTGAGCGCAGCCTCGGTGACAAATGCGATGAGCGAACGTTCGGCCTTCCGCTGTTCGGAAATGTTCCTTGCAATGATGGAGACCTCTTTGACCGCTCCCGATGGATCAGTGATGGGAGAGATGCTCAGAGAGAGTTCGACATCATCACCTGATTTTGTCAGGTGCCGTGATTCCACACCTTTTGCCTGCAGTCCGGCCCTCACGAAGTCAAGCAGGGAAAGGAGTGTTGCAGCGTCATTTTCGGGTACGAGCATCGTAACCGGTTTCCCGATGGCCTCTACTGCAGAATACCCGTAAATACGGGAAGCGCCCCTGTTCCATGTCACGACTGAAGAGTCGGGTGTGACAGAGATGATGGCATCGTCTGATGATTCGACAATCGATGCCAGCCGTGCCTTCATCTCCATGGCCTCCTTCTCGTCGGTGATGTCCCACCCGACAGCAATGGCACGCATCTCCCCTTCCATGAGGAGCTCCCGTGTATTCCACGAGATGATACGGTTCTCTCCGCTTTTTGTCCTGATAGTGGTCTCAAGGTTCTCGAAATGCTGCTTTTTCCGCAAAATGTCCTCGATCCTGCCTGTCACGTAGCGCCGGTAGTCAGCATCCGGGTAGAGGTCCTTCCAGACCTGTTTACTGCCCACCACGGAACCGGCAGGGTATCCGGTGATCTCTTCGGCAGCACGGTTCCAGATATAAATTGTCCCGGTCCGGTCAAGGACGGCGATGAGGATGTGGGCGTTGTCTATGATACTCTCCCGGAATTTATTCAGGGCATGGACGCGTTCTTCTGCTACTTTGAGATCGGTGATATCCCGTCCCACTGCAATTGCCCGGTAGTTGTCGTCATAGGTCACCTCACGGGTGTTCCATGCAATCGTGCGTACGTCGCCGTCCCGTGTCCTGATAGTGGTCTCGAGGTTTTCAAAATAATTCTTTTTTTTGAGAATGTCCTGGATACGGCCCGTTATCTCTTTCCGGTACCCCGGGTCCGGGTACATGTCTTTCCAGACCTGGTTTTTTCCGATCACGGAACCGGCAGGGTATCCGGTGATCTCTTCGGCGGCACGGTTCCAGACCTCTATCTTTCCGGCCCTGTCAAGGACTGCAATGAGAATATGTGCATTGTCGATGATACTGTCCTGGAACCTGCAGACTGTTGCAGGGTCAACCCCGCTTTCGGGACCGAAAAGCGTGGGCCTGCCATTTTCTCTTTTTCCCGTCCCGGGATCGCCCTGGCCTTTTATTCCTGGATTTTCCATGATTGGCACCTCTTGTTACAGTGACTATTGGGGATCATACGTTAAATGGTATCGAAGAAAACGGGGCTGAACATAATCCTCGCCTGTCACCGGGTTACGTGAAAGAGTCCACGGGGCGAATACGCCTGGTTGTGAAGCAATGATCCCCCCGGCCGGTGATATGCGGCACCGGGACTGTACAGAACCGTGGAATTTAAAAAAAAGACTTCAATAAAATGCTGTTTTTCAAGACTGGTTATTTGTTCACATTTTTCCCTTTATTATCAAAGGATGCCCCTCCTGCGCTCTTTTTACTGTTCTATGTGGGAAAACCAGGGAAATTGGTACGCAGGATGTTCAAAAGAGCGACAGTCCGGCGAGATCATGGGGGCCCCCCCCATCTTCCGGGATGGATGAACGGTCGATTCTGATATTACTCTTAATTCGAATATTTTGTATTAATTCCTGAATCAGAGCTCAAATCTATGAAATAATGGAATGGCCCTTACTCATCATAAAAGATATATTTATAAGACATAGAAGGTAACTTCCTTCTATCTCCTTGGAGGGAGAATGCCTGATGATAAAGAAACACGGAATGTCACTGATCATACTGATGATCTGTCTCCTGGCACTGGTGATCTCCCCTGCCTGCGGGGGAGATCCGTCTGGTGCGGCAACGTTTGAAGAAGATCCCTTTACCGCGGTAAACTTTGCCTGGGTCCTCATCTGCGGGTTCCTCGTGATGAGCATGCAGGCCGGGTTTGCGCTCCTGGAGGCAGGCCTTACCCGTGCAAAGAATGCGGCGAACATCATGATGAAGAACATGATGGACTTCTGCGTCGGAGCCCTCGGGTACTGGGCAACCGGTTTTGCCTTCATGATGGGTACTGCAACCGGCATCACCGGTCTTATCATAGGACTCGACGGGTTCTTCCTGACGGGAAATGCCTATGATGTCACGACCATCCAGCTATGGTTCTGGCAGATGGTCTTCTGTGCCACGGCGGCAACAATCGTCTCCGGCGCGATGGCCGAGCGTACGAAGTTCAGCACGTACCTGCTTGCAAGCATTGTCATCACCGCATTCATCTACCCGCTCTATGGGCACTGGATGTGGGGCGGCGGATGGCTGGCAGAACTCGGGGCGCTTGACTTTGCAGGTTTCGGGGTCGTACATGCCCTCGGCGGCTTTATTGCGCTTGCAGGGGCATGGATTGTCGGACCCCGGCTTGGCAAGTACAGGAAGGACGGGACTCCGAATGGTATCCCTGGCCATAGTATAACCCTCGCCATCCTCGGGGTGTTCATCCTCTGGTTTGGCTGGTTCGGGTTCAACCCCGGAAGCACGCTGGCGGCAACAGAACTCCGTATTTCAATAATTGCAGCAAACACCGTGCTCGCAGCGGCTGCCGGTGGGATTGTGGCGATGCTTGTCACCTGGTGGAAATTCGGCAGGCCTGATGTCCCGATGTCCGGGAACGGTGTCATTGCCGGGCTGGTAGCCATCACCGCAGGCTGTGCATGGGTCAGTCCCTGGCAGTCTGTCCTGATCGGATCTATCGCCGGTGCACTGGTCGTCGCAAGTGTCTGGTTCATCGACTGGAAACTCAAGATCGATGACCCTGTCGGAGCTATATCAGTCCACGCTGTAAACGGCCTGTGGGGTATCCTTGCACTTGGCCTCCTGGCTGACGGGACGTACGGCGGAGTCACAGGACTCCTCTACGGGAACGTTGACTTCATGGTCGCACAGGTAATCTCTGCGGTGGTCGTGGCGGTCTGGGCATTTTGTATGGGCGCGATTCTCTTCCTCGTGTTGAAGAAGACTGTCGGACTCCGTGTCTCTGACCGTGAACAGGTTGAAGGTCTCGATATCGGCGAGCATGGAATGGAAGCCTACCCGGACTTTTTAGTGACCGAGCCGGCGATACGGAGTGAGTAAGATGAAGAAGATTGAAGCGATAATCAGGACCCAGAAGATTGAAGCGTTAAAAGAAGCCCTTGATGCGGCCGGAGCCGGATCGATGACGGTTACCGAGGTGAAGGGACGGGGCCGGCAGAAAGGAATCACGCAGCAGTGGCGTGGGGCCGAGTACATCGTTGACCTCCTCCCGAAGGCAAAGATCGAGATCGTCGTCCCTGATGCAAAAGTTGAGCAGGTCGTCGATGTCATCTGCACCATCGCAAACACGGGAAACATCGGCGACGGAAAGATCTTTGTCATCCCGGTAGAGGATGTCATACGGGTACGGACACGGGAGCGTGGTGAAAAAGCAGTGTAAAGGCACCATTATCCGTAGTTGTGTCCCCTCTGCCAGTATGGACCCACACCAGTTTTTTTTACCGGGGAAAGAAAAGAATCAATCCCCGTCTTTTTCTTTTTCATGGTAATCTAACCTTATTTTGTAAGAAGGGTAATAATAACCGCCTGGTTTAACAGCCAGACCCGTCAGTTCCGAAAGATTCGGGATGCCTGGTTAAAATGTGTAAAGATTCATGCAGAAGTCCGTAAGGGTGGATAATCAGCTGCCGGGTGAATAGTATATACAGGTCTCCCGGTATGAAAAGTTTCAATGAAATTATTAAAGAGTAAACAAAATAAAAAATGAAATAGGAGAACCATGACATCAGAACTAAAAACATTTGAGCAGGCAGTCGAATTCCACGGCCATACCTGTCCGGGAATCGCACTGGGATACCGCGCTGCAAAGGCGGCATTACAAGAGATCAGGTCAGGCAGGGATGTCGACGAAGAGATCCTCGCCATCGTCGAAAATGACGCCTGCGGGATTGATGCCATCCAGGTCCTGACCGGGTGCACCATCGGGAAAGGAAACCTGATCTTTCGCGATTACGGCAAACATGTTTATACGTTCCTGAACCGGGCAACCGGTGACGCGGTGCGGGTTGCCGAACGGTCTGATTTTACGCTTGACCGGATCGATGATACCCTTGGCCTTCTGCGGAGAAAGGTAATGCAAAATACTGCAACACCGGACGAAGAAAGGGAGTTCCGGAGACGATCCGGGGATGTCGTGAAGAAAATCCTTGAAATGCCCGCAGAAAAGATATTTTCGGTCACTCACGTGAAGCTGGAACCTGAAGAAAAGGCCAGGATCTTCGGGTCGGTAAAATGCGGCATCTGCGGCGAGATGGTCGCAGAATCGCGTGCCCGTGTGAGGGACGGAAAAATCGTCTGCATCCCCTGTTCAGGACACTATTCCCGCGGCTGGTAAGTTTTTTTCCTCATGACTTACTCAGCTGACTCCGACAAGTCCGTACTCTCTCTGCACGATCCTAAAATGTTCATTGCCTGGAAAAAGTGTTAATGAACAATGAGAATGGAAGATTGTACTGTCCGACTGAATGAGGAGAATATGGTGTATGCTATCTGAATGGGTGACCAAGAACCGGTTTGATCCGGGATACCTTCCAGTCATGGAAGGGAAGCTTTTCTTTGAGGGAGCGGGAAAGATCCGCTCGATTACGAACTATATCGTCCTGCTGACCCTTGCTACCGTGATCGCCACGTATGGTGTGATTTCTGAATCCACGGGTACCGTGATCGGGGCCATGATCATCGCACCGCTGATGACCCCCATCATGGCTGCAACCTTGGCGATCGTTCTCGGGAATGGGCACCGTATAAGACGGTCGATTATGGTCGTCGGGTTCAGCATCGTCTACGTAATCGGGCTTGCAATCATGCTCTCCACCCTCATCTCCCCGATTGTTATCGATTTTAGCACAAACCCGGAGATCACTTCACGTGTCTATCCCAACCTGTTCAATCTCTTTGTTGCATTTGCAGCCGGTGCAGCAGGTGCATTTGCTATTTCACGGGAGGATATCCCTGATCCTCTTCCCGGGGTTGCCATATCCGTCGCGCTCGTCCCCCCACTCACTGTTGTGGGTATCTCGATTAGTCATGCAGAGTGGCTAAGTGCCGGCGGTGCGTTCAGCCTCTTCATGACTAATTTCTTTGCTATTCTCTTTGCCGGGGGTGCCGTTCTCTGGTTTTCCGGGGTAAACATTATCCGGATAACCCCGGCACACAGTATCAATCGTTCGAGAGCCGTTTCGATAGCGGTTCTTGGATTGATCCTTGTAGCGATCCTTCTTGGTTTCAACGGGTACCGCGCTCTCGAGCAGGACCGCGATACTGAACTGGCCACCACTACAGTGAATCAATGGTTGGAAGGTACCCATTATTTTGTTACCAAGTTATCCCTGACTTATCGCCAAGATGATGTCACGCTCAGCGGGCCTGCCCAGATCTTAATCGTGGTTGCAGGCAATGGCGAATTACCTGTTATTAACCAGCTTGCAGACTCACTGGAGGAGACGCTTGGATATCCGGTCACGATTGAACTAAGGATCCTTTCTGAACAGTTCAACTACTATCCTGAGAGGCTGATAAAAGGCGTCGGGGGGTAATGACGTCTGTCTCTTCCCCCCCCAACTATAGTCCTCGTTCACCCTTTTCGCGTTTCCTGATAAACTGCCGCCGTACCGGGACAAGAAGCACGATGGTTCCAATGATAACAGGACTTACGCAGTTGACCGAAAGATCCATAACTCATGAAAACAGGTTATAAATAGTGAATCTGTAATCGGGGTAATAATTCGTGAATCCACCGCGTTATACGGAGAGAGATTACATCGGATTTCTCATCGCATCATATCGAATGTGCACATGCACAGGGGCATCACGTTGCATCCCAGAATCACGGATTCAGGCAGCACATGACTCAATTAATCGGTTTCTCGAGAGGTAGTTTTCAGATACGAAGCAACAAATAGGCTTATTTTTGAAAAGCCAATCCTTTAACTGTTACATTCAGGGTGTAAAATTCCGATCTGCGAATGATAGGGAAGGGCCGTTGGCCCCGTACCCCAGGCAAGATGACCCGGCGGAATTACGGAGAGGAAAAAAACCAGGGTCAATCCGGCCTGACCGGCGCGACCGGTCCGATACGTCTTCCTGCGGAAAAAGGTGCCATTTCACATGCCGGGGTGCTGACACGATCAATGCAGCAATGTTCCGGGACAATACACCGTACCCCCCCAATCTCCCCGATGATGACAGGGATACCGTATACTTCTTCTATCACGCCAGGCGTCACATCGTCCCCGGTGCCGAAGAGGTGGACCCTGCCGTCTTTTAAAAAGACGAACCTGTCAGAGAAGCGGAGCGCCTGGTTGAGATCATGCATGGTCATGACCGCTGCAATACCGTGCTCCCTGACAACCCGGGCAATCACGTCAAGGATCTCGACCTGGTTCTTCAGGTCAAGGTTGCTTGTCGGTTCATCGAGGAGGAGGATCTTCGGCTCCTGGACAAGTGCCCTGGCAATGGCGATCTTCTGCAGCTCCCCGCCACTCATCTCGTCGATATAGCAGAGGCGCAGGTGTTCCATCGAAAGGCGCTGGAAGACCGCATCGACTATTTTTAAGTCTTTTGTGGTGATATCCCACCCGATATGCGGACGTCTCCCGAGGAGGACCGCATCAAAGGCGGTGAGCCTGCCGGTCTCCACCCGCTGCGGGACATACCCGATACGACGTGCGATCTCCATGGTATGAAGCCCGGTCAGGTTCTCCTCACCAAGGTAAATTGCACCGCTTTTCGGCTTTAAGATCCTGTTCAGGCACTTTAACAGGGTCGTCTTGCCGACCCCGTTCGGGCCGAGGACGGAAACAATCTCTCCCGGCTCAATCGTACATGAGACCTCACGCAGCACCTCCCGGTTGCGGTAAAGGAACCGGAGTTCCCCGACAGAGAGGTTCACCGCCGGTACCCCCGTATAATCAGGTAAATAAAGACCGGCGCACCCATGAACGCGGTCAGCACGGCGACCGGGAGCACGTAGGGTGCCACGATGATCCGGGCGACGGTATCAGATGCAAGGAGCAGGATACAGCCTGCCACGCATGACGCCGGGATAAGGTAGCGCTGGTCATCACCGATGACCCGGCGGGCCATGTGCGGGCATACAAGCCCGACAAACCCGATGACCCCGAGAAATGCGACGATAACGGCTGTTACAAGCGCCCCGATGACCATCCCGACCATCCTGACGCGTTCGACATTCACCCCGAGCCCCTTTGCAGTCTCATCCCCGGCATCGATCGCGTTGTAATTCCAGCGGTTCCAGATAAAGTATATCGCTGCGGCGACAACTATCACGGTCATAAGTGCCAGTTCATTCCAGTTCGCCCGCGAGACGTCGCCAAACGTCCAGAATACCACCGCGGTCAGCTGTGCATCGGATGCAAAAAACTGGAGGAACATCGTCCCTGCGGTAAAGAGCGACGAGAGTGCAACACCGGTCAGCACCATCACCTCGGGAGACGCTCCCTTGATCCTTGATATGAAAAGGATTACCACGGTGGCAAGCAGGCAGAAAAGAAATGCACAAATTGTTGTTATGTACGGGTTGTTGATGGTGACGGCATCGGCGACCGTTGAATGCATCTGCCCGGTCCCAAGCACGATGACCGAGAATGCCGCACCGAATGCACCCGCATTCGAGATACCGAGGGTAAAGGGGGAGCCGAGCGGGTTTCTCAATATCGACTGCATGGCGACACCTGCTACCGCAAGGCCTGCCCCGGCAACGATGGCAGTCAGCGCCTGCGGAAGCCTGATGTTCCAGATAATGGTGTCCCACTTGTGAGAGACATTCTGGCCAAGCAGCGTCTGAATAACATCAGCAATCGGTATTGCGACCGCCCCGACCGAGATTGATACCAGAAAAAGGAGGATCGCAAGGAGGATTCCCACACCTATCCAGAGCGATTTTCGCCTGATATAGGCGAGGTAGTCTTCCGGGACCGCCCCGTCAGCAAAGTGCACGTTTTTCATCCTCCTTTCTGCAGTGTTCGTACATCCGCGATACAGGTGCCATCAAAGCGGGATCTGGCGGAATCCGAGATCCTTATACTGCCCGTTGAGGTCAGGGAAGACCGGCTTTCCGACAAAGAACGTAAATATCTCGTTGGCTTTCTGTTCGGGATCGATATCTGCGAACCGGTCCGGATAGAGGACCTTTCCGACATAGTAGGCATCAGCGAGGACTGATTCGTAGTTTGTATTATAGAAGTTATACGGGAATACGCCGTATACACGCCCCTCCCTGACAGCGGTAAGGCCCGTGAGCGCAGGGTCTGATTTCAGTTCGCCGATAGCACCGTCGCTTTCCATCTGGATGGTCCCGACATCGATGAAGATGAAGTCAGGGTCCCAGTCGACGAGCGCCTCCTTTGAGATGTCAGCATGTGCGACACCCATCCCGGTTGCGACATTCTTTGCGTGTACCCAGAGGAAGGGTGGGTATGCCGGTTCGGTCGAGATGATTCCGTGCGCCCCCGCAGCGCTTACGCCGCCGATATACACGGTCTTTCTCTCAGAATCGGAGATATTGGCAGTCCGGCGATCGAGATCCGCCATAGTGGCGTCAATGTAGGCGATGATCTCCTCAGAACGGTCTTCTTTTCCAAGGACCTTCCCCATGGCACGGAGCCCGCCATACATCTCTGCCTTTTCGGCGTCGTCACGGAGAGAGCCGTACGGGAATGCCACGACAGGAATACCTGTCTTTACCTGGAGTTTATCGGCATCATCGCTGCTTGTTGCATATGCAGTACCGGTTGAACCGGTCTTGAAGATGAGGTCCGGGGCGATCCCGACTATCTTTTCAGGGTCGTCCTTGCCCCGGAATTCACCTATCAGGGGGAGGTCTTTGAACTGGTCCCCGTATACAAGAGCGTACGGGCGCCCTTCTATCGCCTGGGGTTTCGTTTCAATGCTGTCGACACCGGTGACAAGGTCCTGTCCCTGCATATAGACGAGGTAACGCAGGCCCCCGGAACCGGAACAGACGACAGACTCCGGCGGGGAAATAACGGTAACCGTTCGCCCGAACCCGTCAGTGATGGTCAGTTCCTTCACCGCTGCCTCAGAGGCAGCCGGCTTTGCGTGGGCTTCTTCAGAGCTGCTGGTGCAGCCGGATAAGGCAAGCATGACAAGGACCAGCCCTGCCATGAGAACAAGCATACTTCTTTTCATAACATTTTCATTTTTTTTCATATTATTTAGTAATATTTAATTAAATTTGGAAATTTAATATGCAATAATAGTATTTTTATTTGACAGATTAATATTTTAACAGGGTATTCTTGTTGAAATTTCATACGTAAAAGGGCTGAAACAGAGGCTCTCTCTCCTGGATAAAATAGTGATAAGTGAGTACCCGGTTATCCGGCGGAATAACCGGGGAACGGTCGTGTGTGGTACCGGTATGGCAGCGGGAGGGTTCGTGCAGCGTGGTCACCGGGGGCTGAATCCGATTCCCCTTCGTCTCTCGGAGCCGCAGTGATCAGGGACCAGGGAAATAGCATCTCTTCACCGGGCCTGTTCTGCACAGGATCGTTGTGCATTGAGAGTAATAAATATTTTTATTTTAGTAGTACTAAATATGAATATTTAAGGGAATTGCCTCGTATGTACATGGTCCCGGGAACATTCCCGGGATACCCGCCCGGTGCATCGGGTGGCGGCACCTTGCGTACGAATAATGGCCCTGCCGGTAATGCATAATGAGCAGGAATAAAGACCGGCAGACTTCAGGCGGTCTTTGGAGGGGGGACCGGTCCCGGCGCGGAGCATCCGGGCACTTCCGGCACGGGGTGGGGATAAAATTGGCAACAAAAAGTCAGCCAGCCGGTAAACGCAGCCTGACGTCCACCGGGATACCCTCTTAAAATGACGAATAATTTGCTGGTTGCTGAAATAACTGCCCTGTTGAGATTATTCCCGTTCTCCCGGACCTCTCATTCTGCACCAATCCCCCCCATGAACCTCCCGTGATGGATACCCGGCAATCGTACGGGTGCCTCCCTGCAATCCGGGGCGACCGTCCGGCCGGCTGCAGAAGAGTACGAAATGAGAAAGAAAAGCGATGTTGAAAGCCTCATTTGGCATGAAAACACCCACGATGCCTGCGGCCACAGGCACACAGGATGAAAATGTCAGGGGGACATTTTCATATTAAGTCCCATTGGTTTTCATAAGTAAGGCCTGTGAACATAGTTTTCATGGGTGTTTTTTTAAAACGGCGGCGATCCAGTGACTCTCCAGTACACCCCTGAAGAACGGTGCTCCCCCCACACAAAACAGCGGGAAGGCAGGGTTCAGCAGATCCGGGTAAAAACACGGAATGATAAATGGACCGGCCGGAAAAAAACCGGCACCGGGCCTGCCGGACGTTATTCTTCAACTTCGCATATTGCGAGCTGGTACATCCAGTCGAGCAGGCGGTTGCACTCAATAACGTTGCACTCAAGATCACAGCCGACACAGGGAATAAGTTCCTCTCCGGCCATGATCTGGCAGGGATCAACCGGCCGCTTCTTCGCTCTCAGAACAAATGTCTTGATCCCTTCTTTTCTGAACTCAGCACGCTCGATAAGGCCGGTGTCGATCAGTTTTTTGACAATGCGCGAGCATTTCCGGCTGTCGACATCGAGGATCTTCCAGAGCTCACTCTGCAGGACCCCCTCCGGCTTTGACTGAATTACCCGCAGTGCCTCTTCTACAGAAGTCATAGCCTCAGATACTCGGTGAAATTGAGAGGATGTTGTTTCCCCTGATAACCACGGTTCCCAGACTTCTCCCGCGCTGGTTATCAACCAGCTCTATGGTTTCGTCCATATGGAGGTTTAAATATTCATCCACCGCAACAAGTCGACCCTGAAGTTTCCGTGTATCGTCCTTTATTTCGACGGTAATTTTAGAATCAACAAGAGAAAACACTTTTTTGATCGGCAAAACGATTCCGTTGACCATCTGCCTTAATTTGGGAGGTGAGGTAATTAAAGTTTGCTTAAGGTATACACACCGGGTCCACCTGGCGGGACCCATGGGAAAGAAAAAAAGTTATTCCGGGATCGGTTCCCAGCGGTCTTTGAGCATTTTTTCCACGGCAGGAAGCGTCGTATATTCCATCTCGTCAAGGGAGAGGCGGTGGGGCTCAAAGGGCCCGTGTGCCCTGAGCATATCGGCGATCTCGTTGCACCTGTCGCGGACGCGGTCAAACGCGGGGTCGTCAAACATGTCGGCAGGCCCGATCAGCTTGCCGTTGCAGATCTGGAACCCGAGACAGATGACGCGGGGCGGGCCGTCGAACCGTGTGCAGTTTGCATCAGGCAGGCCGACTGGCATGAACGGCCCGTGGTGGGACCCCCTCATCCAGCCGGCGACGATGACCGGGATGGTGAACGGGTCGATCACTTCGCCCACTGAAGGAAGTCCGCTCTGTCCCCGTACGATCATGACCGGGTCGTCCTTGCCGACGTACCGTCCTGCCATCATGTTCAGGCGCTGGGTGCTTGTAGAGGCGGCAATGATCCCGTCTTTTCTCCACACTGCCTTGATCAGGTAGCGTGACGGTGCCCCGATATATGCGAGGAGGCTGTAGGACTCCTCAGGGGTGCGGAACCGGATCATGCGCTTCTCGATGACGTCGTGCACCTCGAAGATGAACCCTTCATGCATGCTCGGGTCGATGACAAGGCCCGGAGTGTTGAACGGGTCTGCGAATATCTTGTAGAGATAAAAGTTCCATGCGCCGGGCTCGGTCTTGTCGGCCATGAACATCAGGACCGGGTCTGACCCGCGTTCCTCGAACTCCATCTCTGCCACACCGGGTCCCATGCCCTTGACGTTTCCTGAAAAAGCGTCCGAGAGGATGTCCTGGCCTGCACCGTAGAGCTTCATCTCCTTTGCCAGTTTTGCGCATTCGATGAATACGTCCCATGCAAGCTTGTGGATTTCAGGGTCGTCCTCGCCTTTCGTGTGGGTCATGATCAGTTCGAGGTCGTCCCCGCAGTGCGTCACGAACGAATCGATCAGGAGCCTGCCCTCCTGCTCCTTTAACATGCGTGCAGCCTTTTCGAGAAGTTTCGGGTGGGTGCGGGAATGGCCCGGAAAACTGCCCACATCAGCTTTAATCAGAGAAATTGTGGTCTTTGGCATAGAAATCACTCATTATTACATGGTCGAAAGAATAATAAAAATATGGGATACTGAAAAATGGGTTACGGGTCATTACCCCCGTTCTTATTCTTCGGTGCCGGTCATCGCAGAACAACGGTCTGCAGGAGTGTAACTGACCTCGAGCACACCGTTCCGGAACGAGATCTCGGTACTCTCCTTCCCGGCGGGCGGCACCTCGGCACTCGCCTGGTACTGGCGCTCGCCGTCTTTTGCCCAGATAAAGACCCGGTCATCCCTGAAGAGGACCTGTATGTTCTCCGGGGACATGCCGGGAAGCTCGGTGACGAGCATGATACGGTCCTTTACCCGGTGGACCTCGATATCCGGTTCGGTGGAATCGCCCCTGACTGAGAGCGGTCTGATCGGGGGGTCCCCGGGGGGGGAATTCCCCGGGGCGGGAATAAAGATCTTCATGGCGATGAAGACCGGTCTCCCGTCCGGTTGTTCAGCCTGTTCGATGATATGCCTGATAAGGTCCTCGATTCGCCTGCTGCTGTCGTCTCTGTAATCGCTCATTGCCCTTGTATCTCCTCATCCGGCCCGCATAAGGGTTTTTTCGAGATGTTGCTCTCTCTCATGCGTCAGCCTTTTAATCTCGTTCCAGTCCTTTGTCCTCCGGAAGACTGCCTCCCGGAGTTTTGTCGTGACGGCGTCGGACTCTCCTTTTAATTCTGCCCGCTTAAGGGCACTGACCCCGTTTTCGAGAATGGTACGCTGGTCCTGGTTATAGAGCATCTCCCATGACTGCCGCTCAGATGCCTCGAGCGTGTCGCGGTCGAGGGACCCCTTCACCTTCTTTCCCGCCTCCTCGAAATGGTTCCTGGTGAGACGGACATTGATCACGGCGTCGGCCATTTCCTGGTCGGGTTTGCCTGCCATTGCAGTGATGAACTCCCGCATTGCCCCAAGCTTTGCCTCCCTGACCAGTGCCTCGATGTCAGCGCCGACGTAATTTTCGGTCCCGGCTACGAGGAGATCGACATCGACATCACTCGCAAGCAGCGTGTCCGCTCCTTTGAGGTAGACCTCGAATATCTTCTTCCTGCTCTCTTTATCCGGTGGCGGGACGTAGATGTGCCGCTCTATACGTCCGGGCCGCATCAGGGCAGGGTCGAGCATGTCGGGGCGGTTCGTTGCCGCGATGACAGTGACATTCTTCAGCTCTTCGAGGCCGTCAAGCTCGGTCAGTATCTGCGAGACCACGCTCTCGGTCACGTGGGACGAGCCGGCATAGGTCCCTCTCCGCGGGACGAGGGCATCGACTTCATCAAAGAAGATGATGGACGGTGAGGCCTGCCGCGCTTTCCGGAAGATCTCACGCACACCCTTTTCAGACTCGCCTACCCATTTCGAGAGCAGTTCTGGCCCTTTTACCGAGATGAAATTGCATTCGCTCTCGTTTGCGACGGCCTTTGCGAGCAGGGTCTTTCCCGTTCCGGGCGGGCCAAAGAGAAGGATTCCCTTTGCCGGCCTGGTCTGGAGCTTCTGGAACACCAGCGGGTACTTCAGGGGCCACTCGACTGCCTCCTGCAGTTCACGTTTGACATCCTCAAGGCCCCCGACATCCTCCCACGAGAGGTCCGGGACCTCAACGAGGACTTCGCGCATGGCGCTCGGCTCGACGTGCTTCCGGGCCTCGTCAAAGTCCGCGTTTGTCACCCTGAGCTGGTCCAGCAGTTCTGCCGGGATCTCCTTGTCGATCTCGATCATCGGGATGACCTTCCGAAGGGCATGCATCGCAGCTTCCTTTACAAGGAGCGCGATATCTGCCCCGACAAACCCGTGCGTGGTATTCGCGAATTTTTCGATATCCACGTCGTCTGCAAGCGGAACGCCGCGTGTATGGACCTGGAAGATCTCCATCCTGCCTTTCTTGTCAGGAATGCCGATCTCGATCTCGCGGTCGAACCGGCCGCCGCGGCGGAGTGCCGGGTCAATGGCGTCAGGGATGTTGGTCGCAGCGATGACGATGACCTGGCCCCGTGCTTTCAGCCCGTCCATCAGGGAGAGGAGCTGGGCGACGACGCGGCGCTCTACTTCTCCCTTGGTGTCCTCACGCTTCGGGGCGATAGAGTCGATCTCGTCGATGAAGAGGATGGTGGGCGCATTCTCCTGCGCCTCTTCAAAGACCTCACGAAGTTTTCCCTCACTCTCACCGTAGTACTTGCTCATGATCTCCGGGCCCGAGAGGGTGATGAAGTGGGCGTCGACCTCGGTTGCAACCGCTTTTGCAATCAGGGTCTTTCCCGTTCCGGGCGGACCGTAGAGCAAAACTCCCTTCGGAGGCTCGATTCCGAGACGTTCGAAGATCTCGGGGTGGCGGAGCGGGAGTTCGATCATCTCCCTGACCATCTCCAGCTCCCGTCCGAGCCCGCCGATATCCTCGTAGTGGACATCCGAGATCTCTTTCCTGGTCCCCTCTTCAGGTTTATACGGGGTCTCCTTCAGCTCGATCTCGGTCTCATCGGTCACGACGGCGATCCCCTTCGGGGTTACTTTGGAGATAACAAGCGTGATCGGGTTTCCGATAACATCGACCCTGACGGTCTGGCCTTCCATGACAGACCTTCCCCGCAGCACGCGGGCAAGGTACTGTTCACCGCCGACCAGCCTGATCGGCTGGGTGGGCTGGATGACGACTTTCTTTGCGTATCCGACCTCGACCTTCCTGACCCTGACTTTCTCGTCAACACCGGTTGCGGCATTGCCGCGGACGGTGCCATCTATCCTGAGTATCAGGTGTCCTGTATCCTGGGCAAATCCCGGCCATACAATCGCGGTGGCCTTCTTTTTACCCTCGATTTCTATAACGTCTCCGCTGACCAGGTCAAGCGCACGCATCACTTCGATGGAGAGCCGCGCGATGCCCCGGCCCGCATCGTCCCTGGCTGCCTCTTTGACGATAACTTCTATGTAATCTTTATTTGTCAACGATAACCCCTCATGATAATTGAGTTTACTTTTAGTTAGTGAGTTATCGTATATAAAAGGTACTTATAAGGAACAGTGTCAGATATGCAGGACGCCCTCTTCGGTGATGATGACATCCATGCGCACATCGTTCTCATCCGCCGGGACGGATTCGATCTCCTGGCAGGAGAATGCGATCCCTATCTTTTTCATCCGGGAGGACGCAGAGAGAAAACGGTCGTAATACCCTGCCCCGTAGCCGAGGCGGTGACCGTTCCGGTCATACGCGATCATCGGGACCACCACCACGGGAATCGATTCCGGGGATGCCGGGATCTCGTTTCCTACCGGTTCCGGTACCGAGAAGGTACTGACAGAAAGTGACGAGAGGTCGCGGAGGTACGAGAGCCTCAGGCTGCAGTCGGCAGTCTGGATTATCGGGACCACCACGCCGGTCCCCCGCCCGAGAAGAGACCCGATAATTCCCGTGGTTATCACTTCAGGCGGTTTTGAGACATAGATCATAACCGGGTTTTCGCCATTGAGCTCGGCAAGCAGAAGTTTTTCGATACTGCTGCTGTGGCGCTCTCTCTCATCGGGTG
>JBFYKV010000120.1:0-24212 GCA_041305745.1 Methanoregulaceae archaeon
CATAAATTTCTTTTTCATTCCAAATGGTTCGTACTTCTCTCCTCCACCTTTGTAGAACTTGGTGAAGAACTCGACATAATGTAACCTGATGGAGTGAAGTCCCCCTCCGAGAATTCCAAGGGCTGTGTTCAAAGCATGCCCTATAAGGAAGACAACAACTCCTGCAATAATAATTATAACACCGAATACGGTGAGATGCTCAAGCTGGGGTTCAATTATCATTCCGATGGCAATAAAATTGACAACCATCGCAATGGCAACCGATGAGAGCCCCACTGCAACCAGACGTGCATAGGAGAGCACGTGACTAATGATGCTGGGTAATTCAACAATTTCAAGGAACGAATCCCTCGCAATAAGGGCAACCCCGATGACGAGCATTACCGCTCCAATAATGGCGCCGATACTCACACCCATTACTGCCGGCATCCCTGTCAAATCAATCATGTAGGGAATTGTGAACGCTGACCATATCATGGCCAGTATGCCCCACATCACAAAAATCCAGCCGAGGTTTGCCAGTACGGCCTTCATCCTGTGTGCACCATGGTCCTGCCGCGAATGATTGATCATTCCAAGGACCCTGCCGAGCGTAATATGCAATATCCCTATCCATATCGCCATGACCATAAGTGCGGGAATTGCCGGACCATGACCTCCTCCATGACTTCCGATGCTCAGGTGCCGGCTTGGCATAACCGACGCCCACCAGAGTGGAAATCCGAGGAATTCGCTGTAAAGAATACCAAAAATTATGCTCGAGATACTCGCATTTCGAAGCGTGGCCAGAAGGAGTCTTCCTTCTTCACCCTTCAGGAACTTCCGGAGTCCCAGACTCATAGCCAGAAGAATCAGACCATACCCTACGTCTCCAAGGACAATTCCGAAAAATATCGGGAAGATGATGGAAAGGATAAGTGTAGGGTCAATCTCGGTGTACTTCGGACGGGAATACACGTCCATAAGCACCTGTGCAGGTTGTGCAAATGACGGGTTGTTGTACTCCACGGGGACCTTGTCATGCTCGAGATCGATCTCAAGCCTGGTCACAAAGGCCTTCCCGCCGGTTACCTGCAGGATACTACGTGACAGTTCTTCCACCTCAGTTTCCGGCACCCAGCCTTCGGCAACAAATGCCTGGTCTGTGGTGGCAAACCTGAGCGGGGCTTCTGACTGTTCGACTTCAGCCGACAGAAGCTCATCGCACGCGAGCAGTAATTCAGAATGCTGTTTCTTTTGATCATCGAGTTTCGCATTTATCTCTTTGATCTGGTCCTGAAGTGTAGCGATATTACCTGAATAGTAACCTATCCGGCTTTTTGCATACCCCTCTTCTTCTGGAATTGCAACGGGCTGAAATTCTGCAGCATTCAGGGCTTTTTCTGCTTCAGCACTGTCAGTTGACGGAACAATAAGAATAATAAAATTCCCTTCCCTGGAAGGGATATAGTCCGAATCAAACGGGCAGGCAGGAGTCACATTTTTCGATACGTATCCTGCGAACACTGCCAGGTCTGAATACCCGCGTAAAAGTTCAAGAGGTACTGACACCGCGGTAAACGGTTTTAAGCCTTCAATCTTCTGTTCATACTCTTTTATCCGGGTTTCCAGTTTTGAACGATTGCCGAGGAGTTCTGTTGCTTCCCCCTCGATCAAAGGAAGATCCCGCTCAATAATTTTTTTCATTTCAGGAGAAGACCGCTTCTGCACCGGGTCAATATCCTCCCTTTTTAGCATGAATGAATTTGTAACCGAGCGGAGTTCCAGGAGTTCTTTCGAAGCTTCATTCGCTCCCGGGAGGGGCATTCCAATCTTGAACCCTTCATACCCTTCCCTGCCCTGTTCGACAAAATCTTCGATGTGAAACAGGTGCCTGCGGTAAAGTTCCTGGATAACAGGTTCCATCTGCTCTTTCGGTGCCGCTATAAGTACGCGGCACATCGGCCTAGGCTTTAACATGCAGCCTCTCCTTAAAACGTGAAACAAGGAGCTCCACGGCTTTATTAAGGTTTTTACTGCCTTTCTCTCTCAGTTCAGCTGCCCTGCGATCGCCATCCCTGGTGACCTCAGCGTGTTTTGCTTCAGCCTGCTGCCGTGCATCTGCAAGCCTCTTTTTCTTATACTCTTCGGCATCACTGGTCGCCTTCATGATCAAGTTGTCAGCTTCCAGTTCAGCATTCGAAATACTGCGCTTTCGCTCAGCCTGAACGGAACTGATCGTCGATCGATACTCGTCTTCAATAGTTCTGATGTTTTTTAAAACCTCAGTCTTCATCCAACCCTCCTCTCACGGCAATAAAATATTTGATAGGAATTATTCTTATAGCTGTTGTTATTTGTTTGAGGGAGTTATTTGATGAGACTTCAATTCTCACCGTGAGAATCTTCCGGAACCCGGAATCGGTAAAAGACCAGAAATTTTACCTGGTACAGGAGGACTTCTCCCCCGGGGGATTAATTGTAGCATGTAGGTTTTCAGGACCAGTTGCCATGATCACCAGCAGATCGCGAATGTCACTGATACAGGTAATATATTGTTCTTTATCCTGTTCGAGCTGAAATTATCATTTTCCGCTGACCCCAACCAGTCGCTTTCTGAATCTGTGAACAGAATGAAATATGGTTCCTGGCTGTCAGATTTTTTATACCGGGTCTGGAAGGAAATGAATTTTAAAATCAGGTGTGCGCATGGAAATCATACCCTGAACGGGTCAGGTATTTCAGGAAAGGGTGGGGGAATTTTTTCTCTGAATGTTTCAATTCTTCATCATTTTTTTTGGAATTATGCCGATTTCCTCTCCTTTTATATACTCCACTCCGGTGTACTCATAACCTCTGCGGTTGCGTGAGCGGGAAAGTTCTCAATAATGATATCAGAACAGGTTCCGGTAAGACAAATCCCGGCAAGTTCGGGGGATGAACATATCAGGTGTTGTTCAGGGTGTGTCCCGCGCCGTATCGTGCAATTCAATTCGACCGAAGGCCCGGCAGATACCACATACCGTAACCTTTTCGAACCAGGATGGCCACGTGGAAGGACAATCAGCGGGACATGGTGTATTCTCACCAGATCGAGAAGCATAAAGGCAGCGGCCATTGACCCTCCCTCCGGGGCCGAGACGACGATGATATCTGACTCACCGAGAAACTGGCAATACTCGTCATCGCGGGTTTCAATACAGAGTGGAAACGGGGAAGTTACTTTTCCTGCGATTAAAAAGGAATTCTCTCCCCTGATACAGAGTACTTTGTGCGGCTGATTAATCGTAATGATTTTTTTAGACAGGATATCCCCTCGTTTTCACTGTGGATTCGTTTATTTATGGATTAAAATCCCGGTTTCAGATAAAGTAGTTGAATGCGATCAGGGTCAGGATGAGCATGATACTTGCGTGCTTGACTCCGGCTTTCAGGGAGCTTTCACCCATCTGTCCGGCAATGAGCCCTGAAAATAATGCCTGTACCAGTACTGCATGGTACATAAGGCGTTCCATTGCCCGGAGCGAAACAGAAGAGATGCCTGCAAGAGCTGAACCGGAAGGGATACCCGCCGTGTCGATGGTCCCGAGAACCGGGATGAACTGGCTTGTTATCACTGCAACCACGAATAAAAAGACGAGGAACGCCAGGTAGATGATGGCAGTATAGATAAACATCTCTGACAGCCTCTCCCGTTTCAGGATATAGGACATCTTTGCATCGCTCGCAGCGATGGTCAGCACATCACTGATGGATCCACTCATCTGGCTTGCCTTGGTAATCAGGGTGACCGTGCGGGAAATGAGCGGTGTACGTATCCTGTCTTCAAACCTCACGAGCGCGTCAGAAAAACTTGCCCCCCAGTCAATATCACGCTTGATACGCTTTATCTCGTATGAAAGGAGGCCAAGGTTTGTATTGACCATGATGGTGATCGCCTGGGCAATGGTGAGACCGACCTGGTTTATGCCGGCCATCCTTTCAAGGAAATCCGGGATGAGGTTTTCCATTCCCTGCACGTTTTTACGCCAGAGTTCATAGAAGATCGCATAGGGAATAAACACGATGAGGATGGCTATCACGATGTGGTCATCAATGACGTCGATTAAGATTTCCATTTCTGAATACCGGGGTACAGAGATCAACGTAGCCACGAGATAGATGATGGCTGCGGGGAGGGTGATATAGAGGGTGCGGTTGTAATCCGACGTGAATGCCTTCAACGGCTGGCGGAAAAACTGCCTGATGTTCCTGACACGGTCGTAATGGAGGAGCCGGGCAAAAAATGCTTCGTCTCCCTCTTTTTTATAAACCCTCACATCCGGGTATTCCTGGAGCAGTTTTACCTGTATAAACCGCTCCACTACTTCAGTCTTGATGGAGATGATGTCAATAAGGATGATGAATATTGCCGACCCGATCGGGAGCAGGGCATAGGTGACCATCGTCAGCTGGATAACCGCCATGCCCCCCATCAGTCCCATAACGACCATGATAATAATTAAAAAGAGAGGACCGGCGACAAAAAGGGTCACATATGACTCGGCTACAATTGAAAGGAAATTTAAAAATTCCTTCTGCTCGAACCGCGCCTCTTCCTGGTAGAGCCGTACCCTGCCCGAAAGGAATGAGGTGAGATCCCCCCCGCTTTCAACGACAGAGATCATGTCTTCCAGAAATTCCTTGAGTTTATCCGACGGGGTGGTATCCATCAGGTTCCGCACCGACGTAACGACATCGTAGCCGAAAAGGTCGGAATCACGTACGATCTGGCGGAACTCAAGGGCTACTTCCCCGTAAATCCGTGCATTTTCAGAAATCGAACGGAATATTACCATCAGCTGGGCGCCACCCTTACGCATGGCGTACATATATGCCACTGCATTATGGATGGTCAGGTTGATCTTGGTGGCCCGGCTCCCTTTATTCAGACCAGGATACCGGATGGCAATCATATGGACAAAGAGCGCCCCTGCGAAAAAGGCAATAAGTGCTCCTGCGATCTGTCCTCCAATAAAAATGGGCGTGCCACCCTTCAATTCGGGAAAAGGAATATTGAAAATGTTATATACGCCGGTAGTGTATCCGGGTATCTCCGGACCGTGCAATACGATTCCTGCCACCCAGAACCCGAAGATGGCAAATCCAATCCCTGCGAGCACTGCAACTTCAAGCGCGAGGGTGAGGTAATGTTCAAGTGTTACCCCCATGCGGGTGGCGATGATATTGCCTTTGAGTTTCTGGTATTTCAGCGGGTCGCGTCTGACCCATTTCCTCACCAGCGAATTCAGGATCATTCCATTACCTGTTTTAAATCTTCAATTGAATCAATAACCCGCTGCGGGTTGATATTATACGACTGGAAGAGCCGGGATACGCTGATAAAGTCAATTATCCCCTGTTTTTCCATTTCGTTGAGAAGTTTTTTCCGCGTTGCGATCTCTGTTTCAAGGTGTTCCTTCGTCCAACCGCGTCGCTCTGCAATCTCTGCATAGATTTGGGACCTGCCCTTGTAATTTATTACGTCCCGGATCGGGTCATACTCAAAGACCGTGTTAACGCGCAGGTTGCCGGTTGAAGGGTCAATACCTGCTATCTCAACGATCTCGAGCGACCGCCTGACACGGTCGGCCCCGACATTGACCTGGGCCTGGACACTGACAATATTTAACGCGGTGATCATGTTTCGTGGCACGTTCAGGGGCTCACTTTCGAGTCGGTGAATGGCGGCATCAACACTCCCTGCATGCATTGTAGAAAAGGTTGTGTGTCCGGTGTTCATGGCCTGAAAGAGCGTCTGGGCCTCAGCGCCCCTCACTTCCCCGACAAGGATGTATTCAGGCCTCTGACGCATTGCCGCACGTAAAAGGTCAAACATATCGATTGAGCTTGAACCTTCAGCAATTGCTTCCCGAGTAACGCTCGCGATCCAGTTTTCGTGGAAAAGGGTAATTTCACGGGTGTCTTCGATGCTTACGACCTTTGCCATCGGGGGAATGAAGAGCGAAACGGCGTTTAACGAGGTGGTCTTTCCGGATGCAGTGCCCCCGATAAAGAGCAGGCTTTTATTATTTTCAATTGCCAGCCATAAATAGACCAGTTCGTCGGTATTAAACGTTTTTGTCTCAATCAGTTCAACAGGAGAGAACGGTTCTTCCCTGAATTTTCTGATAGTAAAGGATGTACCGCGGGTTGTCACCTCGGTTCCAAGCGTGAGCTGGAGACGTGATCCGTCAGGCAGGGTTGCATCAAGCATCGGTGAACCGGTTGAGATATGCTTCCCCGATCTCTGTGCGAGCGTGATGGCAAGTGAGTTTAAGACCTCGGCCTGGAACATGATGTTGGTCTTGATGTTCCGGTACTTACGGTGATAGAGAAAGATGGGGATATTTGTCCCGTCGCAGGATATGTCTTCAAGGTAGTGGTCCCGTATCAGGGGCTCGATCCTGCCCCACCCGAGGAAGTTACGGATCAGGAAATAATGAAGTTTAAAGAGGCTTTGTTCTTCAGGTGCTATTCCATACTCCTTAAGAAGGGCACTCATTTTCTCTATCAGGAGTTTTTTCTTGTCTTTTTCGAGTTCTTCATCTGAGAGGATAAGTGCAGATCGCATATCCTCGTGGATTCGCTCCAGTAACTCGTATTCAAACTCAGAAAGGGCCGGCTCAAAAAGCAGGTATTCGTTCTGGTTTGTGCGCGTATTCAGAGCGATTATGACGACTGAGCGGCCTTTTTCAATCCAGTACCGGTCGACTTCCTTAAATCCCGGGGGGATATCAGCTTCAAAAAGGGGTCCGTGTTCAGCAAAATCATATTCAGCGACTGCCCGGGCCGCCTTTTTTTTGCTGAACAATGTGGGCATCGCAGGCATTTTAAAAGGTTTTTTCGGTAGTTCAGCCACATCTTCGCCCTTTTTGGGCTTCAATTTATCAGTGATATGCTTTAAATCCGGTAACTGCATACCTATTTACTCCCCTCGCTCTTAAAAGCGTAAAAGCCTTGGCTGAATTAGATAAGGGAGGATATCCTATAAAAGATATTCCTGACGGATCAGTGAACTATTCAGCAATCAGGTAGTAGTATAATGTGAAAACCGGCACTGTGCGAGGGTCCTCAAATAAAAAATGGTATATACGTGCGATACCCGGGGCACCCGGTCCTGCGGACCCGGGGGAACGAAACATAGAAATGGTTTTCAATTTCATCTCATCATGCGGGAAGTTCTCCATGAGTGAACAAGCTGGTGCAAAGATGCCCACCGGGATATCGTCGCTTGACCCGGTATTTGAAGGGGGGATTCCTCCCGGTTCGGTTATCCTTTTATTGAGCGATGTAGGAGCGGGAAGCAACGAATTTGCGTACAGCTCAATTCTTAACCTCGCCCTGATGAATAAAGGGGCGGAGCCGGGAACTGTCATACCAGACGAGATCACCTATGTGACCTTCACCAAGATGAAGGAAGATATCCAGAACGAAATCCTGCGTTCTTTTAACCCCGATCTGGCGAAAGGACTTGAAAAGATAAGTTTTGTGGATTTGTCGGCCCTTTATTTTGACTCGAGCGTTGTCCCGGTCGAATGGTATGCAAAATCAGATGTTCTTGAACGCATGCAGAAGCGTTCCGGAAGGGAGACGGCCCTGTCCCGGCTTGCAGCGACGTTCAATTCACTGAAAGAAAACAGTCTCGTTGTAATCGACTCTCTTACTGATCTTGGGGCACAGGTGGCAGCATCAAACCTGTGGAAGGAACTTATTGCGTTTCTTCGGGGGCTGCAGAGGATATGCAAACAGCGGAATATCACCGTGTATGTCATGCTTGCGCGCGGGATACTGGATATACAGCAGGAACTTGAAATATCCGATACCTCTGATGCAGTCCTTCTCTTCCGCTGGGAAGAGACAACCGGAGCACGGCGGCAGAGGGTCATGTCCGTGGAAAAATTCAGGGGAATTATGCCACATCTCGAAGACCGTGACCTGGTGAAGTTTTCAGTTCGGATATCTTCAGCAGGCGGATTTGAAGTAAGTAATATCAGGGTTGTCATATGAACGGTGAACGCGTGAAGATTGGAATAGAGGGCCTTGACCAGATGATGGGCGGAGGACTCATTCCCGGGAGCATATGCGCAATTATCGGGACCTATGGTACAGGAAAAACAACCTTTGCACTCCAGTTCGTCTGGGAAGGACTAAAAAGCGGGCAAAATGTCATTTATATCAGCCTCGAGGAGCGGGAAGATCGAATCCTGATGTACATGACGCAGAAGGGCTGGGATATCACCCCGTATAAAGGAAAAGCCCTTACCATCGTCAGACTTGATCCGTCGGATTTCAGCCTTGCCATCAACAGTATTAAAAACGAGCTGCCTGAACTGGTACGACAGACCGGGGCCAGACGTGTGGTTATTGACCCTGTGTCCCTCTTTGAGAACATCTTTGACAAGGACTCTGAACGGAGACGCGAGATGTTCCGGTTCGTCGAGGGGGTCCGCGATCAGAAATGTACTATTCTCATGACCAGTGAGACAGACAAGGATAACCCGTTCTCAAGCAGGTATAACCTGATTGAATATCTCGCCGATACGGTAATTCTCCTCAGGTATGTCAGGCCGTCGGACCTGACCGATGTCCACCTCGCACTGGAAGTGGTAAAAATGAGGATGTCCTCACATTCGAGAGAGATTAAACCGTATGAGATCATGCAGGACCAGGTGCTGGTCTATACAGAAGCGAATGTATTCTAGATGAGTCCGAGCAGGTGGAGTATCACCACGAGAAGTGCACCGGGAATACCACCGAGGGCGCAGAAGAGGACTGATATCCAGGTATAGGGAATATCGGGCTGGCCGAGGTAGCTCATCAGGTGGAAATAATTGATAAAGAACAGCAGTAAAAGGCCGAGAATTGAATTTATGACTATTTTAACAAAATTTTTCAGTAAAAGAAAAAGTGCTATTGCTATCAGGCATCCAAGTACGAGAAGTCCCAGATCGAAATTCATATCTCTTAAACAATGATTTGCTGTTTATTTAACCTTATTGAAGGAAGAATTGAAGTCCCCAGGCACCGGTCGTCCTTTCCGAGTCCTCCGATTTCCCTGAGCATGTCAAAAACATTTCCTGAAAGCATGGCCTTCCGGACCGGATATTCAAAGGATCCCCCGTTCACGACGAACGGGTTGGAAAGTTCGACGGAAAAATCCCCGCTCATGGGATTTGCAGTATGTGCTCCGACAACATCGTGTACGTAGAGTGCCTGGTCATCGCACACCGATCTCCTCTTCCCGTCTGCCCTGAAATTATGGTGACCGATTCCCGTGGCACCTCCGGCTCCTGACCTTGTTGCATTCCCTGTGCTTTTTTTCGCATACCTGTATGCAGTCTTAAGGTCGTATGCAAAGGCCTGTACTACACCTTTTTTTACAAAATCCACTCTTTTTGCCGGTGTTCCCTCTGCATCCCACCTGGTGCCTGCAAGACCGCGCGGATTATCCGGATCATCGTAAAAGGAAAGAGAGGGATCAAACATCCCCTCTCCGAGCATGTTTCCGAGACGGGACCGTCCTGCCTCGACATTCCTCCCATTGAGGGCCGGAATAAGCACATTTCCAAGAAGCTGCGCAAATGCGACCGGTGAGAGGACAACGTCATAACGGCCGGTGGAGATATCCCTGCCATGTTCTGAATGAGACGCAAGAAACGAGGCTTTTTCACCAACTTTGGTTGCATCGTAATCAAGGCTGCAGGAATGGTTGAATTCGTATCCTGTTGACTGGCCGCTTATTGTTTCCAGCGAGACCGCGGTCATCGTTGTCGGACGACTGTACCAAAGGTCATTGCTGTTCGCAAGGATTGATTTCGATTCAGATAATTCGGCAGATCCTGATGTGACCGAAGAAGGGTGATGACCGGCCCCCTCGATCAGTGCCTTCAGGAGTGATGACACGGTTGATGCAGCGAGCTCAAGCGAGGGGTCGTAACAGAGTGGTTTTCCCTTCATGGGAACGGGTTCAGGAAGTCCCTCCCATGGCTGTGGTGTTGCAAAGTGTGCACTTTTTATGGCAGCATCCAGGCAGTCAGACCATTTTTCCGGGTTATTTGTGGATGATGCGCCAATCATGCCATGGTCGATAACCCGTATCGATAACCATGATGACCGTGACTCAGTTGCATACCCTATCTTTTCACGCTTGAGATCTGCAGAGATGCTTCTCCCTTCAAAGTAACAGACCTCAACTTCATCCACACGTTTCCGGCCATCCCTGATGATCTTTTCAATCGCTTCCACTGCCACCCACCACCGCATCATTGAGGAGTACATGCGGAGCCCCGTCGCTGACAGGAACGCTCTGCCCCCCTTTCCCGCAATAACCCTGTGACATTATCCTGTCATTTCCGCAGAGTACTATTGAGTGGAGGGTGTGCAGGATTTCACCCGAAAGTGACACATCCCTTACCATGCGGGTCAGTTCACCGGATTCAACCAGGTACCCGTACTCGGCATTGAACTGGAACACCCCACGCCCCGGATCTACCTGACCTCCACGGGAACCTTTCAGCAGGATCCCTGATTTACACTCTTCGAGCATTTCTTCAAGCGAACTCTCGCCGTTTTCGATATAAGTATTGCTCATCCTGACGAGAGGGGGTTCACCCGGCACAGCCCTGGCGTGGCCGGCAATACCGTTACCGACTGCCGCAAGCGTCTCTTTACTGTGGAGATATGAATTGACGACTCCCTTTCTGATGATCTCGGTCCGCATCACTTCGGAACCCTCTGCATCGACCGGTTCAAAACCAAATTCGGGGAGAGACGGGTCGTCTACGATGGTAAGGACTGAGCTACCGATTTTCTCCCCGATCCTGCCGTTCAGGACTGAATTACCTTCCTGCACAAGATCGCCCTCGCTTGCATGCCCGACTGCTTCATGAGCAAAAACACCTGCAAGCTCGGGGTCAAGAATTGCCGGCATCCGGCCACCTTTTGCACTATCTGCTCCCAGGAGTTGTACTGCCCTTTCTGCAGCCACCCTGCCCAGTTCCTGCCTGTGCCTGATATTAAGCCCGTGTATGCTGTGTTCCCGCTCGTATCCCATCTGGACGATACCGCTGCGGGATGCAACAGCAAGAATACCGAAACCCGACCGGCAGGTTTCGTAACTAAATTCCTGTCCGCTGCTGTTTTCGAACCGGACTGTTTCGATCTTCTCGATATAATTTGCCCGGGTATTGACAATCTCATTTATTCTTGCAGATTTCTCAATCTCCAGGAGGATACCTGTTTTTTCCTCTATCCCTGTCTCTCCCGGGTCTTCTCTCATCGAAGGGACTGCAAGCACCCTGCCGGGAGTATCGGCCAGGTTTGCATTTTCTTCGGTAATTATTGCAAGTGCCCTTGCAGCATCGAGGAGTTCTCCAAGCTTTTTTTTGCTTGTATCCTTGTAATTGTCAAGCGTGATAATGCCGAATCCCCTTGGGCCGAGGACACGGATGACGGCATGATCAAAAAAGGAAGTGCCCGCGGATTCAACCTCGGTATTGTCGATGTCGATATGGGTGACCTGCCCCTGCACGTGCCTGATATCGTAATACCTGATGTCCTTCATCGGGATCAGACAACAGTCGGGGTTATCCCGGTTCCTTCAAGGACTTTTCCTGACGTGGCTAATGCCATCTTTCTTAATTTTGTCAGGAATCCCTCGCTGTTCTCTGGCACGAGCGCTTCTTTTAAGACATCTTCTATGTGATCAACAGGAATAATGACGATTTTATCCCTGAAGCGCTCCTCGATCAGGACATCATCCATGTTTGACCTCGGAATGAGGACGGTCTTAATCCCTGCCTTTGCGGCAGCTTCGATCTTATAGGTGACACCGCCAACCGGCAGCACATCTCCCCTGACCGAGAGTGAACCTGTCATGCCGACGTCCTGCCTGACCGGGATCCCTTCAATCGCACTGATCACCGCTGTTGCAACGCTGATCGATGCTGAGTCGCCCTCAACACCGCCATATGTCCCGATGAACTGTATGTGGATATCCATGTTCTTGATGTCCTTGCCCGTGAATTTTTTCAGGATGGCACTGACGTTTTTTATGGATTCCTGTGCGATTTCCTTGAGCATCCCGGTTGCGATGACCGTGCCGCTTGCACCCTGCGCCGGAGTGACCTCGGCCATAATGGGAAGGACCGAACCTGAATCACTGCCCATCACTGCAAGACCGTTTACCCTGCCCACGCGGGTGCCTTCAATGACCGTGAGCTCGTACTCCCGGCTTCGCAGGATATATTCATCAGATACCTGGTCTTCAATGGACCGTGCAGTCTTTTTAGCGGCAATAACGTGTTCTGCCGTGGTTATCTCTGAACCGTCCTGGCGGGCAAGGTCGCCCGCGACACGGATCAGGCCGCCCATGTCTCGTAATTTGAGTGTGAGGTGTCCTTTCCTGTTGGAACGCCGGCGGGCCTCACGCATGATCTCCTCCATCGCACCCTTATCGAAATGCGGGATCTTGCCGTCGTTTTTTATTTCCTGTGCAATGAACCGTATGAACTTCTCGCGGTTTTCAGGGGTATCGAGCATACTCTCGCTCATATACACTTCGTACCCGTATCCCCTGATACGTGACCGCAGTGCCGGGTGCATCCCCTGTATCGCATCAAGATTTCCCGCGGCAATCATCACGAATTTGCACGGGACCGGTTCAGTACGGACCATGGCGCCGCTTGAACGCTCGCTCTGCCCGGTAATCGGAAATTCTCCCTCCTGGAGTGCCGTGAGCAGGTTCTGCTGGGAGTGGGGAGTAAGGGTATTGATCTCATCGATAAACAGCACGCCCTTGTGCGCCCGGTGAATGGCTCCCGCCTCCACCCGGTCATGGCTCGGGGTCTCAAGCCCGCCGCTCTGGAACGGGTCATGCCTGACATCCCCGAGCAGGGCACCTGCATGCGACCCCGTACCGTCAATGAACGGCGCAGTGGTCGTGGTGTCGTTTGACACAAGGAGTTTTGGCACCATCGATTCTTCGCGGGGAGTGCTGTAACGGAGTGCCATAAAGACAAATGCTGCGGCAATGATACCCATCAGCCACTGGAACGTGATAAATGCATACCCGATAATCCCGATCATCAGGAGCATGAGGAGTGTATTTCTGAACTGAATTTTCTTGCGTGCTTCTGCCTTATGTGCCACAACAATCTCTTTTCCTCTTCCCGCCGGGACAGTCCGGACCACCGGGTTGTTGTTATCATCCGAATTGGGATATACAAGGATATCCTGCATCTCCTCCTTCGGGAGGAGTTCTGCCATGGCTTTGGCAAGCATCGATTTGCCGGTACCGGGACTCCCGATCATCATGACATGCCGTCGCTGGATGGCTGCCTTTTTAATGACCTCCACGGCATGTTCCTGACCGATTACCTGGTCGATCAGCTTTTTGGGCACTTCTATCTGTGATGAAGTGTCAAGGGAGATTTCTCCGGCATCCGGGTCGTCATGCGTGAGTTCCTGGTTATTTGTGGTTTCCATTCTCGGATTTACCTCTTTGCACGCTCAGGTACTAATATAATTTATTCATGGTAGTTTAAGTACTTTCAGCATGAGGTAGCATGAGATGAAGGTAATCAGCACCGAGTCCTCCCAGATCCTTGCCGCACGAATCGCAGGCATTCTTAAATCAGATATTGTCGACGTGAAGTTCTCCCGTTTCCCTGACGGGGAGCTCTATCTGAGAACGGCATGTCCGGACCCCGACATGCTCGTGATAGGGAGCGTCACCAGTAACGATGCACTGGTGCAGCTCCTCCTTCTTATCGATGCGTGTGAGGGGTCGTCCATCTCGCTTGTAATCCCGTACATGGCCTATGCACGGCAGGATAAACAGTTCAACCAGGGAGAGCCACTCAGCGCCCGGGCGGTGGCGCGGGTGCTCTCACAGAACGTCGAGAGAGTGATCACGGTAAATATACATGAAGAGGACGTGCTGAGGCACTTCATGGCCCCTGCGACAAACCTCACCCTTGCAGAAGATATCGGGGAATACATCCGGAAACTTGAATTGACCGCGCCTCTCATCCTCGCGCCGGATGAGGGAGCGTGGAAATTTGCCTGCGAAATCGCCGCCGTTGGTAACTGGGATTCCGATCATCTTGAAAAGACCCGTTTCAGCGGTGAGAACGTGAGCATGGCACCAAAAAATCTCGCTGTCAACGGCCGTGACGTTGTTATTGTTGATGATATCATCTCGACCGGCGGCACGCTCGCCACGGCGACTTCGATGCTGTATGCACAGGGAGCACGGGTAATCCATGCCATGTGCGTCCACGGGGTCATGACCGGGGGAGCATATACCCATCTCATCTCTGCCGGGATCCGTGATATTGTGTGCAGCGATACGATTGAGCGGGCATGCAGCAGGTATACTGCCGCCCGCAGGATTTCTGACGGGATAGGGGAATGCTTGTAATTGATGGGGCAGTCCTCGAGGGAGGCGGACAGATAGTCCGGTCGGCGGCTGCACTTTCTGCTATCACGGGAAAGGACATTAAAATTATAAACATACGAAAAAAAAGGCAGAATCCCGGGCTTTCAGCACAGCATTGTACTGCAGTTATGGCATTGAAGGATCTCTGCAGTGCCATGGTTGAAGGGTGCACTCCCCGCAGCATGGAACTTACGTTCAGGCCGGGCAGGATAAAAGAATCGCATTCAATGGTCGATTGCGGTACAGCAGGCAGTATACCGCTTGTTCTGCAGGCCTGGCTTCCTGCCGCTCTCGGGAAAGGGGGAAGTCTTACCGTGAGGGGCGGTACCGAAGTCCCGATGAGCCCGACCATCGATTACTTCACCCGTGTTTTTCTTCCGGTACTGCAGAGCAGCGGCGCATTGGTAACGGTCGAAATCAGGCACCGGGGATATTACCCGCAGGGGAATGGAGAAGTCAGGGTCGTTGCAAAACCTTCTTCCATGACCGCGATCGATACAGGGATTGTGTCCGGTACATGCGATGCGGGAATCGTCTCATGCAGCGCAAACCTTCCGGACCATGTTGCACTCAGGCAGGCCGGGGGTGCAAACGAGGTCCTTAAACGCCACACCGGGTATGCATTCCCGGTTTTTTTTGACAGGCGGACTGAATTAAGCACAGGGACGTCGGTCACCGCCTGGAAAGGGTGCAAAGGGGGCTCGGCCCTGGGCAGGAGAGGATACCCGGCAGAAGATGTGGGCCAGGATGCGGCAAAGGCGCTGGTCAGGGAACTTGAACAGGCAGGAAACGTCGATCCGTTCCTTGCTGATCAACTTCTTATCTATCTCGCTCAGTACGGCGGCTGGTTCAGTACTCATACCTTTTCCCTCCATGCAATGACGGGATGCTGGCTTCTTGAAAAATTCGGGTTCCATATCGGGGTCAGAAAGGGAGATCAGGTGACGGTATCGGCATGAAAGCGGTTCTCGATGCAACGGTTTTTTTTTCAGAGATACGCATACCGGCAGATCTGTTCACGACACCCCTTGTAGTTCAGGAACTCAGTGACTTTAAGTCACGGTGCAGGTTCGAACTGCTGCAAACGGAAGGACTCACCGTAACCGGGCCCGGACGCGAGTCGGTTGACCGTGTGGTAAAGGCATCGGTCCGGAGCGGTGATGCCGGGGTATTATCACCGGCAGACATCGAAGTACTTGCCCTCGCGTCGGAACTTGGTGCGTCCATTTATACCGATGATTTTGCCATCCAGAATGTGGCATTTGAGCTTGGAGTCGAGTCACACCCCGTGCACCAGAGAAGTGCTGCAAAAAGGAGGTGGAAATACCGGTGTTCAGGATGTGGCAGGTATTTTTCTGCCCCCGGCGAATGCCAGGTGTGCGGTGCGGAGATTAAAAGAAAACTTAAATAGCTGGGTGTGAATTTTTTTCCATGACATCGCTCGATGAGCTTATCCAGAAGGCGAAGATGCTCCTGTCGGAAGGGCATAGCCCGGGCCAGATAGCCGATGAACTCTCGCTTTCCATGGAGACGGTCACCTGGCTCCTGACCCAGCAGAAGGGTGCGGTAATACCAAAAGACGTGCACATTGACTGGACCATGATCAGTGGCCAGGGCCCGCTCCTTGATGAGATGGCCATGATGATGTTAAAGAGGTACTACGCAGCCATCAACGAAGGAGTCAGGACCCCCCGGGAGGGAGAGGACGTCCCGACGGCATTTGTCGGGATCGCCATATCGGGTATTCCCCTGGCAACCCTGATATCGGTCGGGGAAGGGGCAAAACTCGCTATATACCACCCGGCAAAACACAGCACGGCCGATACGCCGATCGGCTCTGTCAGCGGTAATTTTGCAACGATATCGGGTGAAAAATGCATTATCGTGGATGATGTCATTACCTCGGGAAAAACCATGCAGGAAGTAATCAAATATTTAAGGCGTCATGGTGCAGTGCCACTTTCAATATGGGTCATCTTTGATAAGCGCGGTTTTAAGGACATAGACGGTGTTCCGGTATATTCTCTCTTCAAAATATCGCGAATCGACTGAGGTGATGATTCTATCCCCTCACATATAGAATTGTTTATATAGAAGTTCAATTCCACCTTTTACAACATCGGAGGAAAATACAATGCTTGGAGGACAACCAATCATCATTTTAAAAGATAATGTTGAGCGTAACCGTGGCCGTGAAGCCCAGCGCTCGAACATAGCCGCAGCAAAGGCAATATCCAGTGCGGTCAGGACCACACTGGGTCCGCGTGGTATGGACAAGATGCTGGTTGGCGGCACTGGTGATGTGACCATCACGAATGACGGTGCAACAATTCTGCAGGAGCTTTCAGTCCAGCACCCGGGTGCCAAGATGGTAATTGAGGTTGCCATGGCCCAGGATGACGAAGTCGGCGATGGAACGACGACTGCAGTGGTCCTTGTCGGCTCAATGATGGAGCATGCAGAACACCTGATTAACAAGAAGATCCACCCGACTGTGATCGCACAGGGATACCGCATGGGGATGAAAAAAGCCCTTGAAATTCTTGACGACCTTTCGATTGATATTGACCCCTATGACCGGGAAAAACTCATCCGTATTGCAGACACCGCAATGACCGGAAAGTCCATCGAGTCGGTAAAGGCAAAGCTCAACGGCATTGTTGTCGATTCGGTCCTTGCCGTCGCCGAAAAGGATGGCAGGAAGGTCACCGTCGATCCCGAAAACGTCATGATCAAGAAGCAGAAGGGCGAGACCATGGACGACGCAGAGCTCGTCAGGGGTATTGCGCTTGATAAGTCACGGATCAGCGAGGACATGCCAAGAAAGGTAAAGGATGCAAAAGTAGCACTCATTGCCACGCCACTCGAGATCAAAAAGACCCAGGTCAAGGCTAAGATCAAGATCAGTTCGAGCGATCAGATAAGTGCCTTCAGCCTGCAGGAACGCGAGGCCCTGAAGAAGTACGCAGATCTGGTCATCAGCAGCGGTGCAAACGTTCTCCTCTGCCAGAAAGGCGTTGCAGATGCAGTCCAGTACTACCTTGCACATGCCGGAATATTTGCGGTTGAGGACGTCCCTGAAAAGGACATGAAGTACGCAGCACGGGCGCTGAATGCAGAGATCGTCACCAAGGCAGAAGACCTCACTCCTGAAACTCTCGGAAGGGCGGAACTTGTTGAACAGGAAGAAAATGTTGATATCATCAAGATATCCGGCTGTGTGAACCCGAAGGCGGTTACCATCCTTCTCAGGGGTTCAAGCGACTACCTGCTCGAAGAGCTGGAGCGGGCCGTTGTTGATGGCACCCGCGTGGTCATGGACGTCATGGAGGACGGGGAACTGGTCGTCGGCGGGGCATCGGTCGAGACCGAACTCCTCATGAAGCTCAGGGAATATGCCGAGACCGTCGGGGGCAGGGTCCAGCTTGCTATCGAGGCATATGCAGATGCGTTTGAAGTAATCCCGGTTACACTCGCTGAGAATTCGGGATACAACACGATCGACAAGCTTGTAGACCTTAAGAACGCTCATGCGAAGGGCAAAAAGCATGCCGGCCTGAACGTGTATACCGGAAAGGTCGTCGACATGTTAAAAGAGGGTGTCCTTGAACCGAAGCGTTCAAAGAGGCAGTCAATACAGAGCGCGACGGAAGCGGCAACACTCCTCCTCCGCGTCGATGATATGATGATCACCCGGGACCACCCGGTCACCCCGGGTGCATAAGTCCAGGCGATGAACGGGTTCCACGTGAACTGGTAAATTCAGCCACGTGAACAGGTGGTAATAATTTCCACCTCCTCTTCTTCTATACATTTATCCTGCGGGAGACTTGTTCCGTGAAAGAGTATCAGGACCGTATCCGGGTTTATCCGTAATGAGAGGAGTGCATCTTCGTAGGTGTCACCGGACTCTCCTGTGAATTCGTATACGTCCCCGTCAGGGACCATCCGTAAACGGCAGCGGCAGATCATTCGATAGCATTATACGAACCGAAAAGAAAAATATCTGATCCCTGTGCCGAGGTAGTCTAGTCCGGGAAGGCGGTAGCCTCGAAAGCTACTGGCGCCCTGCGCCTCGGGAGTTCAAATCTCCCCCTCGGCGTCTGATCTTAACCCGCTTTTTTCAGACCTTATCGTAATGGTTACCAGGGTACTTTAACCGGATACCCTGCTTTAATTAAACTTAATTAGCCTTTAAACCCCGATTCCGGGCGTATCAAGAAGAGTATTATAGGGGGGATGCATATACGTGTACACCATGAAAATTACAAGTCTGATTCTGATCTTCGGTGTGGTATGTGCATGCCTGCTCGCTGCAGGATGTACCCAGACGCCGGCAACACCGGCAACACCGACACCTACTCCGGTTCCTACAACCCAGGTACCCGTTACTCCGCTGCCTACGACACCTGTCGTGATGCCCACACTTGACTATATCGAGGGCCCCCTCCCCACATCATATACGGTCGCGGTTGATGTGGTGAGAAATACCGTATCAACCGAGCCTGACATAACCGTTACCTTCAGGGGTGGGAAAGGTATTAACTTCGTTTCACAGGTTGAGGCGGTTGTCACAGGGTCTGACGGTGTTGTGACAAGTAAAACCATGAACAAGCCCGCAGTCAATGATAATGTGGTTATCATGGGAACCCGGGGTACTGACAGGGTCGAGGTCTTTGTGAGGCTTGTAAACGGGGAACGGTATAAGATCTATGACCAGGAACTTGCGTTCCGGTCATTCAATTAAACTCAACACTTTTTTGCCATTTGCTCCGTAAAGATGCATCTTCCGGCATCAGGGGGAAAAGTGTTTCGTTTCCCTTAATTTTGCAGGAGTAGTGTTTTTATTGTACCGGAGTGCATCCGTCGGGACTCAGGTGACGGTACCGAAGAAATCTCCCCGCTGTTTCGTATGGGCAGAGTGATGCCGGTTTCCTAAAATTCAGGCTCTGTTTCAGCAAAGCGCGCTATGAGCCAATGGCTCATGGATGAGCATGAAAAACAGATAACCGCGATTACCTGGACTTTTTCATACCAGCCCGAATTTATTATGACTTAGTCACCGAACCGCCGCCAGGGCGCCCTTCGGGGGCGGCGGGGTTTATCCCACAGGGATGTGGCGGCAATAAACCCCGCATATTGTATCATATTCTTCATCCTCCCCCACGCAAAGGAGCGAAAAGCCTGAAAAATAACGCTCCTCCTCATTCTCTATTCTGATAAAACATGTGAAGATATCGCACCAATATCCTTGCCAGATTCAGGTATACAAAATAAGAAGGGGGCCAAAAAAACTTATACCTGCCCTTAACGCTCCGGCTCCTTACGGACCATTTTCATTCCCACACCTTCAAAAGTGGCTATGATGCGGGGCCCTTCATACACGACGACACGGTAGAGGGAGGTTAGATTATTTTCCGAGACTTTTTCGGCTACCGCCTCAAGTGTTTCCACTGCCGGTGCGATGTAATGGATGCTGGCCGATACTGCCACTTCAGAAAATATCTCCTGGTTTGCAGCAATCCCGAACGCGTGGTCCGCAAGGGCAAATATTGCACCCCCGTGTGCATTCCCGAGCGGGTTTCGCTTGCCTGACACGTCCATGGCAACCCGTGCGCCACCATCCCAGGTCTCTGTCACCACCATCTGCAGGAGACGGGCGAATTCACTCCGGTTGAAGTCGTCCACGTGTGAATGTTTGTTATCCCGGTTGATGGACATGCCTGGTCACTGGGGTACTATGAAAACGAATTATTTATACTCACGTTTTGTATAGCTGCATTTTTCCGATTCCCCGCCGTGGAGGACGATATACAGCCATTCATAGAGCGACTTCAGGGTGCCAAACTGCTGGTATCGCCGCATTGAAAACCCGACTTTGAGATGGTTGTCGAACCTGACCCTGCCAATGAGCCGCATCCTTCTCGCGATCTCAAGGTCGTCACCGGCGTCGATACAGTGGTACATCCCTGCTTCCAGGAAGGCATCCCTGCGAAATGCCGTATTGCACCCCAGTGTATAATAGAGTGTTCCGGAATAATATCCAAGGCGGGAGAATGTATTTGCAAGGGCGAGGTATACATGGTTTTTTATCCCGCCCTCGATCGGGTAGACAGGGCCATACAGCTGGACAATGTCGGGGTCTGAAGTAAAATCGCGTCCGATCCTTTCAACCCAGTCTGCCGGGATAATGCAGTCAGCATCGGTTGTGGCAACGATATCTCCTTTTGACTTCATCACACCGTCATTTCGTGCCCCGCCGACTTTTTTGCTGGTCTGGATGAATACGAGATCGGCATAACGCGATGCTACCTCCCGGGTTGCATCCTTTGAATTGCCGTCGACGACGATGATTTCATATTCGTCGCGGTTCACCGTCTGCCTGGACAGTGATTCGAGGCATGCCCCGATATTTGCCTCCTCGTTGTACGAGGGAATTATTACTGAAATCATGATTCCATCAGCTCTTTGTACAGGTCCAGGTGTTTTAGTGCAACATCCCGTATATCAAATCCGGCCGAGTATTCCCGTGCATTGCGTGCGTACCGTTTCATGAGGCCTTCATCCCGAAGGTGACCGGCCGCTTCATCTCTCTCCCCGAAATACATGATATTATCCCCGAATATTTCCCGGAATTCAGGGATATCACGTGCCAGTACCGGCAGACCGCACGAAAGGGCTTCAAGGATGACCAGCCCGAATGTTTCGGCATAGGAGGGCATCAGGAAGACATCGGCAGCGCTGTACGGTTTAATAATTTCGTCCACGTACCCGGTGAAAATTACGTTATTCCCGCATTTTCTCTTCAGTGCCTTGATTTTAGCGTAATTTTTGGAAAGGGCCCCGTATGGGAAGCCGCCCACCCAGACAAATGTCATATCAGGATGTCGGCGCGAAAGGGCAAGAAAATCATAAAGCCCCTTTCGAGGGGTCTGCTGTGCAACAGAAAGGACAACCTGGCTGTCATCAGGGATGTTGTGGGCATCGCGGAACTGCTCCCGTTTCTTTGGGTCCTTCCTGAAATATTCCCTGTTGACACCGTTTGGTATCATCGTCACTTCTTTTCCCGGCAGCATCCGGGTTATTTCCTGGTGGCAGGGAGGGGATATGGTGATGATATGATCGAATTTCCTGTAGATCTTGGGATAGAACTTGTTGATAGTCCGTGCAAAGGCAATATTTCCCTCATTAATTCTCGGTGTTGAATGGGCGGTGATCACTTTCTTTCCATCAGTAATTCTCCTGTGGAAAAGTGCAACCGGTCCGAATGTATGGTAATGTTCAATATCTGAATGATTCGAAAAACTCTTCCAGGAGACCTTTGTCCCGGGCATAAGTGCCAGCTGCCGGTAGAGCGTTTTTGCAACGGTTGCACACCCGATATATTTGAAAAAGAGCAGGTCTTCAACGTAAAAGTTTACCTGCATACATCTCTCCCGGCAAAGTCTATGGCACTCCTGATGCACCCGTCCATATTGAGGTACTCAAACTGAGAGAACCTCCCGACAAGGGGGATCTGTTCCTGTTCAAAGTAATCACGGATTACCCTGATATTGTTCAGATAATGGAGGTCATACACGACGTATGCAAATTTTTGCCGGTCTGTTCCTGTATAAACAACCTGGTCATGGGAGATGATGCCCATCCCTTCGAGCGACGTGGTGACATGGTCGATGAGTTCACGGTCAGACATTCCTGATACAGAATCTCCCTCGTTATAGGTAATCTCTGCAAGGATCGAACTGTGTCCCGGAGGCGCCACTTCCGTACTATAATTTGAGGGGAATGAAACCCTGTTTTCAATGCCTGTTTTTTGATCGGGAATATAGAGCCAGGAGATATCGGGAACTTCTCCCTTCACGCCGATACAGACGCAAGCGACCGAGTTATACTTCAGGTTGCTGACCGCAGTACGGACTGTCCCGGGCACGTCCTCAAGGGCGGCAACGAGGTTCTGGAGAGGTATTGTACTGATGACCCTCTCTGCAACGATAGTCCGGTCACCGTCTGATACCTTCCAGAGATCACCTTCCCGTCGAATAGAAGTGACAGGGAACCGGCAGAGCACTGTATCCGCTAAAGGAACTGCAATTGCCTTTACCAGTGCTTCAATTCCGCCCTGAACCGGGTAACCAAAGACGGACTGGTGAGTATAGCCTTCGGTGTCAATTCCGATGGCAGACCGGATCACATCATCGACTGGCGGACGGGGAACTCTTCCGTCGACCCAGTGATGGGACATTTTGTCGGTGGGATAGTTCCAGATCTTTTCATTGTACGGGACCATGTACAACTCTGCAATCCCCTTCCCGAAGGTATAGTATATCCATTCCCTGAAATTTTCAGGGGCCGGGATCTCGCCCTTTTCAACTTTTACGAGGGTCCTGATGAATTCACTGATGCAGAAGAGGAGGTCTTCCTTTGGGAGCTGGTACAGGCCGTTCTCGAAGGGGTATTTTACATACTGCCCCTTGTAATAGATCTTTGTATTGCGGTGGCGGTGGTCGATATTTTCACCAAGCACATTTTCCATAAATGAGAGGACTTCACAGTCGCGTGAAAATAATATGTGAGAGCCTCCTGTGTCAAAAGTAAAACCATTTTCAATCCGGGAACGGCAGAGGCCACCGATAGTGTCTTCCGCTTCCAGTACAATGACGTCCTCGCCGTTCTCCCTCAACAGGCGGGCAAGTGTTATTCCTGTGAGTCCACCACCCAGAATGACCGTCTTCACTTCTCTAATTATTCGACATTGAAATTTATATTGTTGCGCATCCCCTGCGTGCGGACCGTTCTCGTGAGTACACTTATAAGCGATACCCCGCAGCTCCGGGAACGGGAATGAGCAGGGAGAGGATCCTGCATCATTGCAGAGCTCAAAACAGGTATCAACCCGCCATGAAAGAATTATTTAGGCTGGATATACCAGCCGGTCATCGTTTCGTTCAGTATCGTGTCGTTTGTCTTTTTCGTCATCAGGCTGACGACAATCATGGCAAGCAGGGATACAATGAGGGCATAGATGCTGAAATGCATCGGAAGTTTGGCGATGTACTGGTAATAATAGCCAAATACCCCGGATGCAACAAGGCCCAGAGCCATACTCGCGATCGCCCCTTCTCTGGTCGCACCCCGCCAGTAGAGGCCGGCAAGGAGCGGGATTGCGAATGTTGAGAGCATAACGCCGATCCCCATCCAGATAAGGAACGCAAGGATTGCCGGTGGATTGAGTGCGAACAGGAGTGTTACCACTGCAGCGATAATCGTCGTTACCTGGCTTACCCTGAGTACCTGCCGGTCTTTTGCATCTGGTTTCAGGACATTGCGATAAATATCCCAGCCAAACATAGCGCCGACTGTGAGCATCAGGCGGTCGGTGGTCGACATCACCGCAGAGAGGATGATGACCGCAAAAATTCCCCAGAGAAATACCGATTGCGTGGCGTGCTGCACTGCGTAGACAAATACAAAATCCTGGGCGTTTTTAACGTCGGGAAGGGTCATAAGCCCCTCGTTCACCAGGGTTCTACCCGCAAAGCCTGCGAATTTTATGAGCAGCATGATGACCGCATAGACGAGGAACCCGATAAGCGGGACCCATTTGAAATAACGGTTCTCTTTCACCGCGAGGACATTATTGATGACATGCGGTGCACAGGCCAGACCTACCATCAGGAGTATCGAAAATGAAAACAGGAATTCAGGAGTGCAGAATGCATACGCTGCGTAGGGAGGTGAGATCGGAAGAGCA
>JBFYKV010000121.1:0-11702 GCA_041305745.1 Methanoregulaceae archaeon
CCTGCCGGGGTTGCTATCAGGAGTGAACCGTCTTTCTGGATTGAGATGGAGCTTTCCCCTGAATATTCCATCAGGATGAGTGAAGGGTTTGCACCCGGCGACAGGACGAATTCACTTTTTAACCCGTCGGTCACACCCTGGTAGGAGAGGTCGACTCCCGGGTACAGGTCATGGTAGGTGATCCCTTCATATGCTGCGACCCCGGTGTTCCACTCAGCCGGATTATTCCCATAAAGGAAATTCACCCTGCAGTTCAGCAGGTTATCACCGGATATTCCTGACGGTCCGGTTGCACCCGCGAACCTGTACCTTATATGTGTCGTCTCCAGGTTCTCGTCATCAAAATTCAGGAGCTTGAAACTAACCCCGGTATCAGTAAAGAATATCGACCCTCCGTTCGATATGATCTGGAACCTGACAGCATCATCGCTCTGTCCTTCGTTTCTGATGAACTGTAACGGCATTGAAGAAAGCCATCCCAGGGCAGCTTCTCCTCCCGGCTGTTCATTGGCATTCACATTGACCTGTGCAGTCAGGTCGGGAATGGTAAAGGGGAACTGGTTGTCAGCTGCAGTTGCAGTCATGCAGCACAACGCCAGTACCAACAGTAAATATATGATGAATTGGCCTCTGAAGCGCATAAAAATCCTCTCTTTAAGTTGTGAAGCGATCAATAATTATAAATATACTGATCGAGTTGATAATATTAATCCTTTCATGGACCATTTTTCCCTTTTTTTTTAGTGCGGGAATCCATCTTTTGAGCAATTTTTCACCAGATCCGGAAACAATGGATCAATGCGGCAGGGTGTGTTGCTAAACCCGGCCTGGTGTTTCCGGAGGTGGAAAATATAACTGATACATGGGATAAGAATGCAAATAAGGTCATCGAAAAAGCGCACCGTTTTTCGGGCTGAAAAATGAACGGTCCTTATCAGAAGTACTTTCATGCAGGAGAGGGCCATGACGTCATGAAAATACCTCAAGCATAACCGATATCACTGTATACTTTGTATATATACACCGGTAAGAAACCGCGCCTGAAGCATTTTAAAAAAGGGATTCCCTTTGTTTAATGCATTCATTGTTGCGGTCATCCCGGTCGGACATACGGTAGAACAGGAGTATTCATGGAACCGGTATCACGGGTTTTTGCAGCAGACCTCAATGCATCATCTCTTGTAGTTGACCCTGGAGATGCCCCGGACAGGCGGATTGTACTCACCCCCTCGGCATCACCATGTAACCTTCTCTATCTTACCGGGGTACTGCTTGAAGTAAACGGCAGAAAGGGGGACCTGATGCATGCCCGCGTTGCGGATCCAACCGGAGCCTTTGAACTGCAGGTCCAGGGAAAAGAGCCTGAAACGGCAGAACTACTGAGTATCCTCAAACCTCCTGCATTTATAACGGCAATAGCCGGTCTCCGGCTGACCCATAACAGTATCAGAAATCCCTGTATCCTGGACCTGATGGAGATACGTGAAACCGACCGGGCTGTCCGGGATTCATGGGTGATAAGGACAGGGGAGCTGATGTTCGAACGTATCATCGGGTTGAATGATGCATTATCTTCGGGAACGGGTTCTCCTGCCACGAAGACGGTTATCAGCCATTACCATCACAGCAGTCAGACAATCAGTGATATGGCCCGGATGATACGTAGTGCGGTACGAAAGGTCGGACATGTTCCGGGCGGAGCACTTCAGGCTGGAGACCCGGTCCGGGATGTTCTCGCTATTATCAGGGAAAATGGCGGGGATAAAGGGGTTTTGCTTGATACAATCATACTTATTGCACAAAAATCGGGTTTGCAGGCAGACCAGGTCAAATCCGCGGTTGAAACCCTCCTCGTAGAGGATGAGTGTTACCAGCCGTTAAAAGGCGTCATCAAACTGTTATGAAGATAGATTTTATTGAACCTGGCCCCGCGCTCCTTGTCAAAAATACAAAAAAAGTGCTTGTGATCGCAGATCTCCACCTGGGCATAGAGTCAGATCTTGCACAGCACGGAATTCATTTTTCCAGCAGGTCAGGAGTACGTGCAGCCCGGGTAAGGGACTGCATCAGAGAGGCAGACCCGGACCTCCTTGTACTCCTTGGCGATGTCAAGCACAGCATTCCCCTCCTCAGCAGGCAGGAATATCATGAATTACCAGAAATTTTTCAGGAATTTCGGAGACTGGTGCCAATGGCAGTCCTTCCGGGAAACCACGATATCGGGATCGAACGGTTCCTGGACGAGGGGGAGTTACAGAAAAAGGAGGGAGTGGTCATTGACGGTGTCGGATACCTGCATGGTCATACCTATCCTGATCCTTCACTGTGCGGACACCTGATCCTTGCCGGACACCATCACCCGCTGGCATCACTCCGGGATGACGTGGGGTGTTCGCTTCGTGCGCCGGCATACCTGCTTGCATCAGTCACGAATTCATGTCTTGGCCTGCCCCCTGGAAAAGAAGGAGGAGAACCGACACGCGTCATGTTCATGCCCGCGTTTAACGAACTGTCAGGATATGATATCAGAAAAATTGTGAAAGACCCGTTTTCCCCGCTTTCAAGGTGCATGGACACCGATACCACGGAGGTCTTCCTTACCGACGGTACATATCTCGGCCCGGTGTCATCGCTGGAGGAAGATGGAAGAGATTGACCGGCTGGACCCGGCGATCAGGGCCTGCATAAAGAAACGGGGTTTTTCCGGGTTGTCCGAGATACAGAAAAGGTCGATTCCCCTCGTTGCACGCGGAGACAACCTCATCCTTATCGCCCCTACCGGGACAGGCAAAACCGAGAGTGCAATGATCCCGGTGTTTAATTCAATGCTTTCCCACCCTCACGGTGGTTTTCGAACCCTGTATATCACCCCGCTCCGTTCGCTGAACCGTGACATCATGCAGCGGCTCGAATGGTGGTGTCATGAACTCGGGCTGACAATTGGTGTGCGACACGGGGATACTCCGGCACATGAAAGGAGAAAACAGGCACTTTCGCCCCCGGACCTCCTTATCACCACACCTGAGACATTACAGGCCCTATTTATGGGAAAAGTGCTCCGGAAGCACCTGAAAAATGTCAGTTACGTTGTCATAGACGAGATCCACGAGCTGGCCGGAGGGAAAAGAGGCGCACAGATGGCGGTCGCCCTTGAGCGGCTTGTCGAATACAGCGGGGAATTCCAGCGGATAGGGCTTTCGGCAACAGTAGGGAACCCTGACGAGATGGGAAGATTTTTGTGCGGAAAACGGCCCTTTGATATTGTTTCGGTCCCCGTGGCAAAACACCTCGAAATTTCGGTGGATTTTTCGGGAGATTCCTTTGAAAAACAGGCTGAATGGGTATCGAAATCAATCGATCACCATGGCTCAACACTCGTTTTTGTAAATACACGGGTCACAGCAGAAGCGCTCGGCCACCAGCTTTTTTCGCGGGGAGATGTCGAGGTCCACCACGGGTCACTTTCAAAAGATGTCAGGATTGAAGCTGAAGAGAGGTTCAAGGCAGGGGCGATCAGGGGGCTCATCTCGACATCTTCGATGGAACTCGGGATAGATATCGGCCACATTGAGCATGTTATCCAGTTCGGATCACCACGCGAGGTCTCCCGGCTTATCCAGCGGGTGGGCAGGGCCGGCCATCAGTTAAACGCAGTCTCGCGCGGGACCATTCTGACGACAGGTTTTGATGACCTCCTTGAATCACTGGTTATCGCCCGGAAAGCAAAAGCAAACGAGGTGGAACACATCCGGCCTCCAATGGGGCCGGCAGACGTTCTTGCCAACCAGGTTGCAGCCATGGCAGTAGAATACGGGGAGATCCACCGATCAGGCATCCTGCGGATCCTCTCCAGGACATACCAGTTCGGGGATTCTCTCCCCCTCCTCGATGAAGTGTGCAGGCAGATGGCCGAACACCGGCTCATCAGGCTCGAAGGGGAGACCGTCATCACCACCGGAAGGGCCCGGCGGTACCTCTCAGGGAACCTCTCAATGATCCACGACGAGCGCAAGGTGATGGTCTTTGATATGGTATCGCGGAGGACTGTCGGCACTCTTGATGAATCGTTCGTCGTGGGATGGGTCTACACCGGCGCGGTCTTTATCACGAAAGGCCAGCTGTGGCGGGTGCTTGATATGGAAGACGGTAAGATCACTGTTGAGCCTGCACGAAAGGCAAAAGGCGAGCTTCCGTCGTGGGAAGGAGAGCAGATACCGGTTCCCTTTGACGTGGCGCGGGAAGTGGGAGCGCTGCGGCGGACCCGTGAATTTGACAGGTATATCCATAAAAAGGCACCTGAACAGTTTGCTCTCCGGTTCCTCGACGAAATGGACAGGAACCGGTCGCCGGTCGCAACTGACAGCCGGATTATACTCGAACAGGCGGGCGAAGGAGTTATCTGCCATGTCTGCGCAGGGCACAAGGCAAACGAGGCGCTTGGGAGGGTTATCTCAATTTTACTTTCAGCCCGGTTCGGGACAACGGTCGGAATCGAGATAGATGCATACCGGATTTTCCTCCGGCTTCCATCCGGCATCAAAGCCTGGGACGTAAAAGAGGTCCTGGAAATGCTTGAACCCGGGCATCTGAAAGGCATTCTTGAACTTGCCCTTAAAAGAACAGCCCTCTTTAAATGGAAACTCGTCCAGATCGCAAAAAAGTTCGGCGCCATCGACCCTGATGCCGATTATGAACGGCTGAGCATTCACCGGCTGACAGACCTCTTTGAAGGGACTGTTGTACAGAAAGAGGCCTGCCGGGAGCTCTTCACGGTGTACATGGATGTAGATGCCGCCGCACGCGTTATAGAACTCCTGAAGGAAGGATCTGTTACAATTACTACGGCCTCGATGAGCATTCTTGGTGCTGAAGGGCTTTTTTCATCAAGGGACGAGATACAGCCTCCTTCAACAGACCAGGCAGTCATAAGCACTCTTAAGCGAAGGCTGGAACAGCAGGAGGTTGTGCTGGCCTGCATGAACTGCAGGAAATGGAAGAGCAGGACCGTCGTATCCCGCGTGCCTGATGTCCCTGTCTGCCCGGACTGCGGGGCCCGGCTCATCGCTGCGCTCAAGCCGTGGGAGGACGGACTGTATGCCGTTGCAAATAAAAAGAAAAAAACCCCGGAAGAACGGACGGTTGAAATCAGGCTCGTGAGGAATGCAAACATTGTCCTCTCAAGCGGGAAAAAGGCGGTGATAGCCCTTTCCGCACGGGGGGTCGGCCCTGAGAACGCCTCCCGGGTATTGTCGACCCTCGCCGAAGGAGATTTATTTTACCGGGAGATTCTCAAGGCAGAACGAAATTATATCAAGACAAACCGGTTCTGGTAATCACATTATACTGCCAAGTTTCTGTTCAAGGAAATCGAGCCCTCTTTTGATATCCTCGAGGTTTTTGCCCCCCGTCAGGATGATTTTTCCTGAACTGAAAAGCAATGCAACGATCTTCGGGTCTTTTATCCGGTACACGAGTCCCGGGAACTGTTCGGGTTCGTATTCAATATTTTCAAGGTTTAAAGTGATTACGACCTTGTTTAAATTGATATATTTCCCGATGTCGTAAGAGCATACAATATTTGTGATGGCGACCCGAGGTTCGTCAAACGTTTTTACTCCTGCCTTGTTTATCTTTTCGATGATCAGGGCAAGCCCGTCGTGCAGGGCCTTTTTGTCACGAATACCGGTGAGGACAACTTTTCCCGAAGAAAATATGAGAGAGGCGATTTTTGGATCCTCAATGCGGAATACCGCGCCCGGAAATCGTTTCGTATTGAGCTCGCAGTTCTCGATCTTTTTGGATATCAGTGCAAGATCGATAGAATCAGCAATCGCCCCGGATGCCACGATATTTTCGATTTTTAATGAATCGTATCTCTTATCGTCCATTGGATAGTACATGCTGCTTTTTCAACTATAATACTAATGGAAAATGTTTATGTCCCGGAGAACGCTGCAGAGAAGCCCCAGATGAAATGGCAAAATAAATGAACGATAATTCATATATCTGATAGGTTTTATGGTGCAAGACAGTGGCGGATATTCCACATACGAAGAAATGTGCAGTAATTTTTCAATCGAAGTGCCCCAGTTCTATAATTTTGGATTCGATGTTATCGATGACTGGGCGGAAAAAGACCGGAACAAGCTGGCGATGATATGGCGGAACCAGGAAGGTGTCGAGAAGAAGTACTCGTTCCGCGACATGAAAAACTACTCAAACCAGGTAGCAAACATCCTCCTGAAGTACGGCATCCAGAAAGGCGACAGGGTCATGCTGATGCTCCCACGCATCCCCGAATGGTGGATTATTTCAATCGCGCTGATTAAGCTCGGGGCCGTGATGTGCCCCTGTCCGACAATGCTGACGCCAAAAGATATCATGTACAGGCTCAACGTCGGAAAATTCAAGATGGTTGTTACAAATCTTGAAAATGCCGGCAAGGTAGAGGAGGTTACGGACCAGTGCCCGTCCCTGTCGTGCAGGTTCTTAGTCGACGGAGACCTTCCCGGGTGGGCGAGTTATCCGGTCGAGCTCCTGTATCCGGCCCCCGTATCTCACCATTCCGTGAGCATGCCGACCGCAAAAAAGACAAAATCAACCGACCCGATGCTCATTTATTTCACGTCCGGTACGACGGGAGAACCAAAAATGGTCCTCCACAACCACTCCTACCCGCTTGGTCACCTGATAACCGCAGGGCTCTGGCAGGATGTGACCCCAAATGACCTTCATTTTACGTATTCTGATACAGGATGGGCGAAATGTGCGTGGGGCAAGATTTTTGGCCAGTGGATCCTCGGGGCATGTCTCTTCATTTACGACGTGAGAGGAAGGTTCAAGGCAACGGAACTCCTCCCGCTGATGGAAAAATACGAGATTTCAACGTTTTGCGTGCCGCCGACAATATACCGCATGCTTATCCTCGCCGATCTTGAAAAGTTCGATCTCCGCGAACTGAAGCGCTGCATAAGCGCAGGAGAACCCCTGAATCCTGAAGTGGTGCGGGTATGGAAAGAAGGCACCGGGCTCACAATCGATGAAGGGTACGGCCAGACAGAGACGGTCTGCTGCATCGGGACCTTTAAAGGAATGGTGAACAAGCCGGGGTCCATGGGGCGTCCTGCACCCGGCTGGCACATAGAACTCCATGACGAAGACGGAAAACCTGTAGGCCTGCGCGAGGAAGGCAGGATTGCAGTCAGCCTGAACCCGAGGCCTGTCGGCCTGTTCGTCGAGTACCTGGGCAACGAGGAAGCAAACAGGGAGTCGTTCGTCAACGGATTTTATTATACCGGTGACAAGGCCTACATGGATGAAGACGGCTACTTCTGGTTTGTGGGCAGGAATGACGATATAATAAAAAGCTCAGGGTACCGGATCGGGCCGTTCGAAGTAGAATCTGCCCTCCTTGAGCACCCTGCTGTTCAGGAATCTGCCGTCATCGGGTCTCCCGACCTTATCAGGGGTATGATCGTCAAGGCATTCGTTGTCCTTGCACCCGGATACGAGCCATCAGAGAAACTGGTAAAGGATATCCAGGCATTTGTCAGGAGGACTACTGCACCCTACAAGTACCCGCGTGCCATAGAATTCGTTGATGAACTGCCAAAAACACTCTCCGGAAAGATAAAAAGGAACGAATTGCGCGAACGGGAATTAAGCCGTTACGCGAATAATAACTGACATCCATTCTTTTTTGCCGCCCTGCAGCGGCGCAGATATAAAAAGACAGGTTAATGACGGCCCGTTACAGACATATGTGTTTATATGGCCACCGCCGAGCACAACATGGTGAACTACGAGGAAACGTATAAAAATTTCTCGTCAGACGTACCGGAATACTACAACTTTGGCTTTGACGTGATCGATGCCTATGCCAGGAAAGACCGGAACAAGCTGGCTATGATCTGGGTAAACCAGGAAGGGGAGGAGAAGACCTACACCTTCCGCCAGCTGATGAACCTCTCGAACCAGGCTGCAAACATGCTCTTAAAATACGGGATTAAAAAAGGTGACCGTGTTATTATCATGCTCACCAGGATCCCGGAGTGGTGGATTTTTTCGATTGCATGTATCAAACTCGGGGCGGTATTCTGCCCGTGCCCCACGATGCTGACCCCAAAAGACCTGAAGTACCGCATCAACGCGGCTAGGATAAAGATGGTCATTACCGATCGTGAAAACGCACCAAAAATCGAGGAGATCTGTGACGAATGCCCGTCGCTTATGTCCCGTTTTGTTGTCGATGCGGAGATTCCGGGATGGATCAGCTACCCTGTCGAGCTTAAATACCCGGCACCTGTTTCACGCTACCTTGTCAATCTCCCGGGAATGGAGAAGACAAAGGCAAAAGACCCGCTGGTCATCTACTTCACTTCAGGGACCACCGGGGAACCCAAGATGGTGCTGCATAACCACGCGCTTCCTGTCGGGCATATCACTACCGGCGCCTACTGGCTTGATCTGAAAGAGAACGACCTTCACTTTACCCTTGCAGATACCGGCTGGGCGAAATCCTCGTGGGGGAAGTTTTTCGGCCCGTGGATACAGGGGGCATGCATCCTTGTCTATGATATCCGCGGTAAATTCAAGGCCACTGAACTGCTCCCTGTCCTCGAAAAATACGAGGTGACGGTATTCTGCGCACCTCCGACCGTATACCGGATGCTTATCCTTGCAGACCTTGAAAAGTTTGACCTGACAGAACTCCGGCATTGCGTGAGTGCAGGAGAACCTCTCAACCCCGAAGTGATACGGGTATGGAAAGAAGGGACAAAACTGACCATATTCGAGGGGTACGGCCAGACCGAGCTCGTGCTTGTGATCGGCACCTTCCCGTGCATGGAGGCACGGCCCGGGTCTATGGGAAAACCCTCGCCCGGCTGGCAGATCGAGTTGCAGGATGATGACGGAAAGCCGGTCTGCCAGGGCGATGTCGGCCGTATCGCGATCCGTGTCAACCCGAAGCCGGTCGGCCTCTTTGACCAGTACCTCTATGACAGTGAAGCGAATGAGGCGGCATTTTGCGGAGATTTCTATTATACCGGTGATAAGGCCTACAAGGACGAGGACGGGTATTACTGGTTTGTAGGAAGGGATGACGACGTCATCAAGAGTTCAGGGTACCGGATCGGGCCGTTCGAGGTTGAGTCAGCTCTCATGGAACACCCTGCAATAAAGGAAGCAGCAGTTGTCGGGTCCCCTGACGTTATCAGGGGTATGATTGTCAAGGCCTTCATCGTCTTAAAAGAAGGGTACCAGCCGACCGAAACCCTGGTCAGGGACATCCAGAAGTTTGTGAAGCGGACCACTGCCCCGTATAAATATCCCCGCGCGATAGAGTTTGTTGACGACCTCCCAAAAACGATTTCGGGAAAGATAAAACGAAACGTCCTCCGGGAAAAAGAGATGGAAAATTACCAGAATACATCAAAACAGGAAGAATTTGACGACATGTAAGTGTCTTTCCCGGTTGTCGCGGTTAATATTCCGATCAACAAATACTCACCTTTATTTACCACTTCACTGACAAATAAACATCGGGCTTATCAAGTGACAGCGCATAATTGCCGGTATGGGAAGAATAGCTGACTTCCTGAACCTCTACGGAAAGAAAAACACTAAAATTGCTTATCGTTCAGCAATAAGTCTCTATTTTGACATTATTTTTAATAACAAGCGTACACGCGTAAGAAGTAACGAAGCCGCCAATGAAGTGTTATATGAAACCCAGGCAGACCGGTATTTTGCCGAGGTTGAGAACGGGGACCGGAATGTATCAAATGACCTGCTGGTGTTCGTTGACTTTCTGCAGGACAAGCCGCCACTAGCAATACTCCAACAATGATCGTGGATTGTTGAATGCTACAGGAATGGACAGTTGAAAGAATGAACCCGTTATGTTTTTTTGAGTATTATCCCAAGATCATTGCGTTATAATGGTGTTTATATGGGGTTTGGGGACATTGACCCCATCTTCCGCAGTTAGGAATTCAAAAATAAATATTTTTCATACGGCGCCCCCAGCAATGAAACGATTTTGGCCAGTTCAGGCTTCATGTTACCAATCCGCGATACTTCAGAGTTATTTACCCTGATTTTGAACTCAATAACTCCTCTGAACTTGAAAAATACCCATTTCAGAGTGGGGTTCCGGGTCGGTTTTTTAATCTGCGAAAGCACAAATTCACCCGTTTCCCTCAATCTTTTCCTCAATCGGTACTCGGTCAGTGAATATACGAAAAGGCATAGGACCATTATTACAGCAAGAGCCTGAATCCTTGAAGGGTTTTCCAGGAAAATCTCGGCTATCCTGAAAGATTTATCCTTAAGAAACCTGAAACCCTGTTCCACAGCTCCCTGACCCTTGTAATATGCCAGGAGATCATCAGGGTTAAGGGTAAGATCGTTCGTAGCAAGGATGAATCGTCCTAATTTCGCTCTTGCATTGTCAATTGCACCCTCATTCGGCACTACTTCGGATTCTATAATATCCCGGGTAATACAAGGCTCATCGATTGCGGGACGGCCTCTCTTGTGATTTTCACGATGAATAACCGTCCCGATTCGGAGGTCAAGGAATCTGAAAAGCGGTTGTTTCTGAATCCACCGTTGTGCAGTATCCCTAACGTCAGGTTCACAGGCGAATTCAAGGGCTAATAGGTGTTTAAGAGATTTCTGAACTTTTTCGGTTTCTTTAACCAGATTCTTCTCAAAGGTCTTATCAGTACGTTCCTGCATCTCGGCGGACTGATACATCACCCATTTCTGGGGATTCCCTGCAACCGCTATTTCCTTAGAATACCAGGAGTATCTGGTGTCAGTACACGGTGAAAACCCGATCTCCAGATCCAGCAACTCCCGCGCTTCTCCCCACGTTGCAGGTACCCGGCTGATCCAGAACATATGAGTGCCGATACTTTTCAGGTTCTCCTCGGTGTAAAATGCAGCATCAGCAATATGATACACTTTGTGATGATAATCGAGGTTTTCACGTACTGACCGAATAATAGAAAGAAGTGTCTTTTTATCGGATTCATTCCCAGAGAATGTTTTGACAAACAGGGGGATTCCATGCTGGTTCGTGGCCATCCCTAAGACAAACCGGTTGATATCCCACCGGCCATCCTTTGGATGACCTTTCGTAATTTGGATCTCTTCCGTTTGGTCTTCGTCATAATAGTCCCCGTAGACACTGAAACTTGTGGTATCAACATGAATCCGCTGGATTTCTTCACTATTCTCGTGGATACACCGGCCAACGATCAGGTTGAATAGTTCGGTTGGTCCATACTCGGCAATGGCATCAAGGGTCCGACCGAGGGTATCATCCGTCAAATGCTCCCGCTGGATACCTGGCTCTAATAGCCGTTCTACGGCTATATTTTCGAAAAAAGTTGGATAGAGATATAACCGACGTTCGACATAGCCGAGACCGTTCACCAGCATGGCTTTGGTTACCTGGCCATGGCTGATATGATGATGACGGTTTTTCGGCAGCACCTCGTCAATGAGGTTACTTATGTTCAACAAGTCAATCGTCCCGGCAACGATTCCCAAATGGTTAACCGACCGGAATGAATCTTCTATTACTCCATCGAGGTCTGCCACCGACATTCCCATGATTTTAGGCTGCCAAAACTATGACGTCACATAATTCCTGACATCTGGTGAAATGTTGAGGGTATCAAGAATAATTC
>JBFYKV010000122.1:0-3461 GCA_041305745.1 Methanoregulaceae archaeon
TTCCGAGCACAAATACGGTATCAGAACCTTCCTCATGGGCACGCTCTGGCTCACTGCAACCACGCTTGTCCTTGTCCTGCCTATCGGCATCATGACCGCGATTTATCTCGCGGAAATCGCCCCGAAATGGTTGGACGAAAGCCTCAGGGGATTCATCGAGCTCCTCGTAGGTATCCCCAGTGTCGTATATGGAATCTTCGGCTTCTATTTCCTTGAAAATATTTTTGAACATCAAGTGAATCCATTCATTTCATCGATATTAGGATGGATTCCAATTTTTCACCAATCTGTCACCACGAGGGGAACTGGGATCTTTCTGGCAGCGGTTATCCTCACCGTAATGGTGCTCCCCACAGTTGTCGCCCTCTCGCGGGAAGCGATGAAATCAGTCCCCCCCGTTTATCGGGAAGCGTCATATGCCCTTGGTGCAACCCGGCAGGAAACGATATTCAAAGTGGTCCTCCCTGCAGCTTCACAGGGCATTATTACATCTGTCGTGCTCGCCACCATGCGAGCGATGGGAGAGACGATGGCTGTTGCGATGGTTCTGGGAGGTCTGAATAAAGTGCCAATCTCCATTTTCGATGGAGGAACTGCGATGACCACTAAGATCCTCTCGGATATCGGATATTATTCCGGTCTTGAAGAACCGAGAGCGGCTCTCTTCGGTATTGCTGTTGTTCTGTTCCTTATGGAAATGGGTTTTGTCGCAGTCCTTCGACTGGTAACGAGTCGTTGGAGAGAAAAGGGAGTGCCGCATGCGTAATAAAATACGGAAAGCTAAAGACAAAGGCCTCCTTCTGATCTCTTTCCTATTTGCCCTATTCGGGGTGATAATGCTATTTGCGATACTCTTCACAATATTCACTACTGCTCTCCCCTCCCTTACTCCTTATTTCCTGTTTACTCCTGAGTCCCAAACACCTGGATTAGGCCAGGGAATTGCCAATGCGGTCGTTGGATCAATTCTGCTTTCCCTTATCTCCACGGTTCTCGCGACCCCGTTCGCACTCGGAACGGCGATCTACCTCCAGAAATACGCCGCAGACAACCGCTTCACCCGCACACTTCGATTTTTCATCGAAGTGTTGTCGGGCACCCCTTCAATCGTCGTAGGTGCATTCGGTCTTCTGGTCCTTGTAATATATCTCAGACCGTACACGGGAGGTTTCTCCCTACTCGCAGGATCAATTGGTCTGGCCATTCTAATCCTGCCAGTGATTGAGCGGGCGATAGAAGATGCTATCGCAACGGTTCCGAATGAACTGGAAGAAGGCTCATACGCACTTGGTGCCACCAAATGGCAGACGATAAGAGATATTACAATTCCCACTGTTATATCCGGAATCACGACTGGAACAATCCTTGGATTTGGTAGGGCTGCGGAAGAATCAGCGGTGGTGATTTTGACTGCCGGATATACCCAGTTCCTGCCGGAGATCGGTATCAAACAGAGTGATAAATTATTCATGGGGATGAAGGTTTATCCGTTCCAGGATCTTGTTGCTTCGCTTCCTTATGCGGTTTATCATGCATATGAAAATTCGAACGTGATACCGATATCTAATGGATTCGCCTGTGCATTCATTTTAATCGCATTTGTGATGCTAGTTAATATTGGTGCTAAAATTGGGTTTTATTTTGTCTCCAACAAGACATCAAATAAAAAACCCCTCCTTCGCTCCCTCCGTATCGCTCTTTCCAATCCCATCGGTGGTTTCAGCAGCACTAAAAGGGTACCCTGTCCGGTCCCTGCCGCTGCATGTGCTGCAGCAGAGATCGCCGCAGCACAGCAGGAGGCCGACATCCGACACAAGCAAAGCACAGGTAAACCTGCACCTGCCACTGTATCCCCCGTCCGGATCACGCCGGAGATCGACTGGAAAGAGACCCTGCTGAGCGGGCTGCTCGTCAATCCCCGGGCACCACCGGCTGAAGCACAATCCCCGGTGAACCAGGCAGGAAATACAACAACCACCCCTGCAGGAGTATCAGCAGACCCGGCAAACAGGCCGGTCCACGACACCATCCCGCTTACCATCACGGTCGATGACACACTCTACGAAGACAAAAATCCCCTTGTTAGTGACAGGCCCGAAGACCACAAAAACCTCGAAGAGGGCCTGTCCGAGCTCGAACATGCATTCAGGAGCGAACTCGTCCGATCCCTCGAACACATGGACGGCCCCGCGGACCCCGGAGAACCGGCATCTTTCCATGAAGAGGAAATCAGTGGAAAGGAATGGGAGCCGGTCCTCCTCGAAGAAGACTCCGGTACGATTTTGGAGGAGGAGCCGTATCCCGGGATAATTGAGGTCCCGGCCACCGAGTCCTGGCGGACGATGACCAGGAACCGCCTTGAGAACACCATCAGCGGTATCACCTCGTTCCCACAGGAGGAACTATGAGCAGCCGCGGACGGCCCGGCCACGCGAGGATGAATCTCCCTGTCTCATTGAGCCTCCGGAACCGCTGGTGGTGCGACCTCGTCATGCGGAGCAGGATGCATGCGAGGATGAAGGGGAAAGGGACCACGGATGACAGCCACGGTGCAGGGTCCGGGCGGAACGGGAAGCATTCAGGGAATGCGGCGGATTATGCCGGGAAACCGGGGATCTGAGGGATGATGGAGAACGAGTGTATGCAGTACGGGCGGATGATGATGAGGGGCAGAAAAGAGCGTCCACCAGGGCGTCGGCAGCAGTCCGGGCAACCGGAAGGGCAGAAAAACCGCTTTTGCCGGAAAGGCTCCGGAGCGTGAAAAGATGTTGATTCATAATCATAACGGAATGAAAAGAGATCCCGGCCGGGACCACCCTGAAGGCACGGTGAAGCACGCGGCGACGGTGAAGAGGATGACGACTGTCCGGAGGCCCGGTACCGCACGGAAAAAGCAGTGTTCGTGGAAGGACCTCCCCTGCCAGGCAATGGGAGACAGTACTCACGGGACTGGAGAAGGAAAGATAAAGGAACCGGATAACCCGCGGTCCGCAGCCGGAACACCGGGGGGTGAAGCTGGAGTGTTGTACACGTACCGTCCTGAGACAGGATGGGATGTTGTCGTTGAAGAGACCACCATCTCATGGGAGCTGCCGGACTGTCCCGGGAATAACGACCTGCCGCTGCTGGCCGATGGTCCCTCGAATGGTTCTCCCGGTGACCTGTCACCGTCATTCAACGGAGAACTCCCGGAGATAGCAGATTACATGGAAAACCACCCCGGCAGGCTTGAACAGCTGGAGCAGGTATTCCGGAGGAAATTTTTCTTCCTCGGAAAGTGGCTGGATGCGTATGGTCACCCTGATGGAAGGTCCGGTGAGCCTGAAGACCTGTTCCTGGAGAAATTCCTGTCCCTCGGCGACTGGCTCGATGCCTGTATTGATCGGGATGCAGGGTCCGGCGAACCTGAACTGATACCCGGTAAAATGGTCCTCATCCCCGGGATCTGGACGCCCGGACAC
>JBFYKV010000123.1:0-7078 GCA_041305745.1 Methanoregulaceae archaeon
GCTCCGGTTGAAAAGCACCCTCAGGCGGCTCCAAAGAAAGAGAAACCAAAAAATGAGCCGGGAAAAGAGCGCCACATCCTGAAAGAAACCGCAGTATCCATAAAAAAGGCATTCGGGTTTCTTTCAGCCGATCTTAAAAAAGGAAGGCGTTCAAAAAAAGAGAAAGAACTTCATGCAAAAAAAATTGATGATTTGCTTGATAAATCCATCCAGGGCGCTGAAATCACCTCTCTTGCCGATGTTATGCCCGAAGTGGTCCCTGCCCCGAAAATGAACGTCCCGAATCCATTCTCGGATCTTGCGACAGACTCACTTGACACCGGCCTGCTCGACTCTATCAACCCGGATGATGAATTCCCGGTCATAGACGGAATCGACCTTGACCTCGAGATGCCGGGTGAAACAGGCGATGATGCAACTCATACGGGAATGCAGTTTGAGGAGATGGCAACTCTTGACATCAGTCTTGGTGAGAGCGAGATGCCCATCGAAATCGACGATGAAGAGGATGATGAAGTTGCGGAGATTCTTGACGCACATAAGGATGAAATATCAATGGGCGAAGATGACTCTCCCGGGGTACTGCCTGATTCGCTGGATGATATCGGTGATATCGATCTTGGGTCAATCAACCTTGACGATGAAACCGGGAGCGGGGGGATGATCTCTGATAGTTCTGCAGGCGTACCTTCAAAGGCAGGTTTACCTCCCGCACCCACCCGGTCTCCTTCTGCTGCACCGGTCCCTTCATCATCAGCATCAATGTTCGGTGGGGGCAGTACCGGCATGAGTGAGACTGACATGCTTTCATTCGGTACAGGTCAGCGCCAGGACGACGACCTCATGGCATCCTTAAAAACTGAGGCCAAGGCCACAAAGAAGACCGAAAACCTCAGTCTTCTTCGCGATTTAAAAGATACGAAAGTCCCTGCATCAGATCTTGAAAAAGAACTTGAAGGGATCCTTAAAAGCCGTAAACAAAAGAAATAATATATTTATCAATAAAAAGGACTCAAAGGAATAGGAAGATGACAGAAGTTCCGGTCAAAATTGAACAGGATGGAAAATGGGTCGTCTCGAAGATCGACATCCAGCAGGAATCTATGTCGGTTGGTGAGCCCGTACACAGACAGATCCCCTTCAAGTCGATTATTGACCTGGAAGAGAGGAAGAGCATACTCATTATCACACAAAAAGGCGAACCCCCGCAGGTGATCAGGGTTGCCAGCGTTGAAAAAGTGCTGCAGGCCCTTAAAAAAGTAATTATCATGTCCTGCAGTGCCTATCGGCTGATGGCGTATTTCATGTCACCGGCCATCAGGGGCGGAGTAATGGTTACCAACCCGCAGTGGGAAAAGGGTGCGATTGCAGTGTTGAAGACCAGTATCTGGTTTGTCAGCCAGAACAAGCAGGTATCAGTTCCGCTCAGTGATGTCGCATCAATTGAGCTTACAAAAAGGGAAGTCCAGAAAAAACAGGTCGACGTTGTCAAAATCGATCACCTTGAGGATTCCGAGGTTGTCACCAGTTTTATACTGTGCCCGCTCTCGACCCTGCAGGTTCTTTTTAATTTCTTAAAAGACGCAACAAAAGAGATGGATATGACCGGTAACGAGCTTGATGCCGTTACTGCACAGGTCGGAATGTTAATCTACAGCGGGATGGATTCCCATGCAATCGAGAATATGCTCAGTATTTCACATAAGGACCTTGATGCGATCTATGAAAATTTATTAAAACTGGGTCTCGTCGAGGTGATGTTTATCAGAAAAGAGGTCCAGCTCACCCCGAAAGGGGTCAGGTACATTTCAGATGCGGTCAAGCCCCCCTCCCCGTGAGTTCCCGGCTTTGTGCGAAGCCGATGAGTAGTTACATATAATCCTATTGCCAACAATTTCATCTGATAATTATGGGGAGAATTTTAATTGTTGATGACACGCTCTTCATGCGCACCCTGTTGAAAAACATTCTTTTTTCCGGGGGCCATGATATTGTGGGAGAAGCAGGAGACGGGGATGAAGCAGTCTCGAAGTACAAGGAATTAAAGCCCGACCTTGTAACCATGGATGTTGTCATGCCTAAAATGAATGGCATTGAAGCGCTTAAGACCATAAAAAGTTTTGACCCGAATGCACGGGTGGTTATGTGCACGGCTGTCGGACAGGAGCAGATGGTAAAACTGGCAATTAAAACAGGAGCCCGGGGGTATATCATAAAGCCATTCCAGGCACCTAAAGTTCTCGAAGAGATCAAAAACGTTCTCGGTTCCTGATAATGATTCGCGTCCTGATAATCGATGATTCACTCTTCATGAGGACAATCATCCGGGATATGCTGGAAAAGGATCCCGGGATTGAAGTCGTAGGCACTGCCATCGATGGCGCGGATGCACTCGAAAAAATTGAGGAATTATCCCCCGACGTAATAACGCTTGATATCGAAATGCCGAAGATGAACGGTCTCGAAGTTCTTAAAAATCGCCCTAAATTTAAATTTTTTCCAAAAACACTGATGCTCAGCTCGCTTACCTCTGCCGGTGCCGGGATGACACGCAGTGCGATGGATCTCGGGGCTGATGACTTTATGTTAAAACCAAAGGATGTGCGCGGGGTCCGGGGCATTGACAGGGAATTACGCGATAAAATACGGAACCTGATGAGCATATCCTATTTTAAAAAACCCGAACAAAAGGTTGTTTCGCCTCTTGCCGAATCTGTTGTCCTGATTGGGTCGTCTGCGGGAGGCCCCCCCATGCTTGATATCCTCCTCTCCTCACTTCACTCCCCGATTGAGGCCGCGATGGTAATCACCCAGCATATGCCCGAGGGGGGTTTTACTGCATCACTGGCAACACGGCTCAACAGGATATCTTCGATGCCGGTCAAAGAGAGTGAAAACGGGGATACATTGAACCAGGGTCATGTATATGTCTCAAAAGCCGGATACCACACGATTGTATCGGGTATCCCTTCTGACACGGGTAAAACGTGCGGTATGATTGTCCATGCCCGTTCACCACCGGTTCACAGCGTCAGGCCCGCGGTTGATAAAACATTTATATCTGCAGCATCAGTCTTCGGAAACCGGTGTATATCGGTAATTTTAAGTGGCATGGGAAATGATGGCGGGGAAGGTATGTCTTTTGTGAAATCGTCAGGTGGAAAAACACTCGTCTGCAGTGAGGAGGACTGCCTTGTATACGGCATGGCGCGTTCGGCACTGTCACGTCACTGCGTTGATAAGGTAGTTCCGCTCTCCTCGATGGGAGATGAGATTTCCACGCTAATGAGCGGGATGAGGAGGTAAAAAAATGTCAGATCTTGATGCGTACCGATCCCTGTATATCGCTGAATCGCGGGAGAATCATGAGACCGTCGTGAAAAATCTCCTTATTCTTGAGAACGGTCCGGATGAAAAAGCCATTGCGGAAATATTCCGGTCTGCACATTCGCTCAAGGGCATGTCCGCCTCGATGGGATTTGAAGGTATGGAGCGAATCTGTCACGCAATGGAAGATGTATTCCAGGAGATCAGGAGCGGCACACTCGATGTCAACCCTGACCTGATGGATGTCCTTCTGTCCGGCTCTGATATAATTGAATCAATGCTGGATGATATTGAAAACGGCGGGGATGGAATATCTGACGATCTCGATGATGCCGTAAAACAATTAAAAAACTGGACATCAGGAAAGCCGGCTGAGCAGGGGGTTCCTGCACCTTTTCCCGGGAATGAAACTCTCCAGGATATTTATTCACAGCACCTTACCGATGTGCCTGATACTGGAACAAATGGTGCCGGCACCAGGTATCGTATCACTGTACAGCTCCGGCCCGACTGCCACAGTAAAAACATCAGGGGAATGATCGTTCTCCAGAACCTGGAAGAACTGGGACACATTGAATCTACATCACCCCCACGCGAGGTCATTGAAGATGGTGAGTTCGACGGTTCATTTATTGTAGACATAACAAGTAATGCCGGCGAGGAAGCCCTTCAGGTAACGTCATCGATTCCCGATGTAAGCAGTATCCTCATTGAAAACGCCGCACAACCAGCCGTCATGCAACCTGGCAGAATTCAGAAACCGCCCCTGGTCCTGGAGAAAGGAAGCGGGCCGGAAAAAACAGAGAAGACTGATAAATCTGAGAAAGGCAGGGAAATAAAAAATATCAGGGTCGACATCACCCGCCTTGACCAGATGATGAACCTCGTTGAGGACCTGGTCATAAACAGGGGCCGTATCACACAGATATCGCGGAAATACCAGATAAAAGAACTTGATGAAACCTTAAACATGGTCGGCCGCTCGGTCTCTGACCTCCAGAACCTGATGATGAATATCCGGATGATCCCGTTGAACCATATTTTTAACCGGTTTCCAAGAACGGTCCGCGATGTCGCCCATAAGGAGGGAAAGGAGGTTGAATTCATCATTGAGGGAGGAGAGACTGAGCTCGACAGGAGCGTCATGGACGGCCTGAATGACCCGCTGCTTCACCTTATCCGGAACGGGATTGATCACGGTATAGAACTGCCTGAAATACGCCTGTCACATGGAAAAGCAGCCAAAGGACTGTTGAGACTATCGGCGCGCCGCGACAGGGACAATGTCATTATTACCATCGAAGATGACGGGGCCGGGATATCGGCAGAGAAAGTGCTTGCAAAAGCACAAAAAAACGGCCTGATAAGTCCTGAAGAGGCCCAAGGACTTTCACAGGAAGAAATTTTCGAGATGCTTTTTCTGCCAGGTTTCAGCACTGCCGACAGAATTACTGACATCAGCGGCCGGGGTGTAGGCCTTGACGTGGTCAAAAACGCAATTGATTCCCTGAAGGGGACTATTAAAGTTGAATCCGGGAAAGACAAAGGGACAAAGTTTGAGCTTCTTCTCCCGCCGACAATGGCCATCGTCAATGTGATGATGGTCAGGATCAACGAAAAACGGTGCGCTATTCCGGTCAATAACGTGGTGGAAGTGGCAAGCCTCACACCGGAAAAGATCCATCACATCGGTACCAATGAGATGATCCTTCTCCGGGAAGAACTGCTTCCTCTTGACAGGCTGGATGATATGTTTGGAAAATCCGGGAAAAGTGAAATACTCGTAGTCCTTTCACACCAGAATAAAAAAAGGTCTATTGCCGTCGATCTCATCGAAGGGCAGCAGGAAGTTGTAATAAAACCGCTTAGCAGTATTGTCGGCATGTGCCGCGGGGTGAGCGGGGTGACGATACCGGGAGACGGGGAAGTCGTTCCGGTTCTTGACGTCAATTCAATTATTAAGGAGACCTGAACAGAATGCTTACAAATCAGCAGTGCGATGCACTCAGGGAACTGGGAAATATCGGGGCCGCGCATGCAGCGACCACACTTTCGACGATGCTCATGACCAATATTGAGATGGATGTTCCCGAAATCTATCTCATTGATATTTCAAAGGTTCACGAATACGTGGGTGACGAAATTGCAGCACTCGTTTTATTCGAAATCACCGGGGAGGTGTCGGGAGGGGGCTATGTGCTCCTCCATATCCCAAAAAATTCGGTTATCCGCCTTACCAATGCAATGCTTGGAATGACCGAGATTGACCGTGATCTCACCGAGATGGATGAGAGCGCCCTCCTGGAGATTGGAAATATCATGGTATCTGCATTCCTTGACGCAACTGCCGGTCTGCTCAACATCATTATGCTCCCGTCCCCTCCCTCCCTCATCATCGATATGCCTCATGCTGCATTCGAGTCAATTCTTGCAACAGAGGGGTTCATGGATATAAACGAGGTTGTATTATTCCGGACCGAATTAAAGAGCGACCAGCACAAGATTTCCAGTAATCTCTTCCTGCTCCCAAACCAGCCGATGCTGCAGGATATCATCCGGATGCTTGAAGAACTGATGAAGAGTTCCTGAAGAGGAGGATTAATCCCATGTCACCAGTCCCGGGCAATGACGAAGAAATGGTCATAGTAGGAATCGGGGACTGTTGCGTGGGAAAAATGCCGATGTCGTCGATTGGCCTTGGTTCATGCATCGGCCTTGTCATTTATGACAAGGATAAGGGGATCGGGGGTATGGCACATGTCATGCTTCCCGACTCGCAGGGGCGGACTGAACGCCCTGGAAAATTTGCAGATACGGCAGTTGAAGCACTCGTACAGGACCTTCTCAAGGCAGGATCGAGACAGGGGTCCCTCGTCGCAAAGATGGCCGGCGGTGCGGCGATGTTCAAAACGTTTTCAGGGAACTTAAATATTGGTGACCGGAATATCCAGGCAGTGAAGGCTGCACTAAAACTGAAAAATATCCCCCTTGCAGGGGAGGATTCGGGGGGAGTTGCAGGACGGACCATGGTGTATATCCCGGGCAATGCCGGAAAAATTTCAATAAAAACTGCAGACGGCACCCGGAAAGAGATATAGTATCCCTGGCCAGGGGTATAAAAAAATCCTGAAAAATGATAATACCATTCTGAATAAATTTTTCAGATTAAAGGTTATATTCTTCCTGTTTTAATAAAATGAAGGGTTAGTTCATTTTTCGGTAATAAAAACTGCCGCTGCAATAACGGTGGTCCACATGCCGCTCTTGTCTCCCTGTGCAGACTGGCAGATCTGGGTTGTTTTAATTATTTTTCCGCTTGCCTTGTAGATCTGCTCGCGTTCCTGCCAGGCCTTATTGATATCAAATTCAATTCCGAGCGTGGTTGCAAGCATTGTCGCTGCCAGGTCCTCTGCGTAGTCACCGGTCCTTTCCACGGTCTCGCCATATGCATGATGTTCTGACAGGTACCCGTATTCATGCGTATCTTTCGGGAGTGCAAGACCAATTGCTGCAGAGATAAGCCTGTTGGGTTCATTGGTATCGTTCTTTGCCATAACACAGTAGGTGATCTCGCCCGGCTCAAGCAGACTCGTGCCTTCATCAACTGATACCTGTTTACAGAATGGCGGGAAAATGCTCGATACATACACCAGATTGAATTTTTCAATCCTGGCCTTGCGGAGTGCAAGTTCAAATGACGCAAGGCGGTCTTTGTGGACACCGACACCCTTGGTGAAAAAGACCTTAGATC
>JBFYKV010000124.1:0-13051 GCA_041305745.1 Methanoregulaceae archaeon
GTAAAAATTGAATGAGGAATTTCCAATCCTCGTCAAGTTGCATTCCATTCACCATCTGCTATATCTGATATTGCCTCCCATGTTATATTAATATCATTCTTAAGTTAGCGCATATGGGGAAGGTTCCCCTCCCTGAGCGTACGATACCATTTGAGATCGCGGGTCTGCCGCACGGTCATTTACTCTAAAAACTACCTTGCACCTTTACACCCCCAATTCTGCGCAAGCACAAAAAGACGTGATTTAAGGGCTCCTTTAACAAACCGGATTGGGTTTCAGAACAAGAAATTCAAATATTTCATCATAATTTTATAGAGTAACTTTCTGACGTCATTTCATGACATCTTCCATCCATGTCAGTGAACGTACCGTTTTCGAGCATAAGAACGGACTATTCAGACCGCACAATCGAAAAACCGCTTGAATATGGGTTATCCATAAAGAAGGTTTTCAGACAAGGTCAGCAATAGAAAAGAGATTTTATTTGGTATAGGGTGAGGATTCATTTTTGCCGGGGAATGCAGGTGCGGTCTCGTCATTACTCTGAAACAGGTTTCAGCTTACCCTTCAGCTGCTCCTCAAGGTTGAGTCTCATCAATTCCACGACATTAGTCACAACACCTATTGTATAACTTTTCACCAGTTCATCCGTCCTGAAGAATTCTCTGTCTGCGTTGCTATTGAACTCTGCACCATGAGTCCGGTATGCGATGCCGAACGGGGCGAGGATATACCCCATTTGCTGGAAATTGAGGAAGATATCCATGGCAGTCTTAATCCCCCCGTCCTCATGACCGCAAACGAGGATTCCGACTACCTTCGCCTCGGTCAGTCCTGGCTTCTTCAGGTGATACAGGTTCTGCATGCAGGTGGTCCGGTCAAGGAACATCTTGAGTCGTGCCGACATCGTGTTCCAGTTGACGGGCGATGCCACGATGACAGCCTTTGAGGCTGCAAGCATCTGGTGGAATACATGCATATCATCGTTGGGGTTCCGGCACGGATAGTCGCAGGATTGAGCCCTGACCGCATAGCAGCACCAGCAGTTGTCGATCCGGTATTCATTCAGGTTGAACCTCCGCCAGGTGACACCCTGTTCATTGAGCACCTCTTCGGCAATATCTGTCATCACGCTCGTGTTTCCTGCCCGGTGAGTGCTGCCATTGATGAGCAGGACCTCAAATGGTTCCCCGTCATAAGTGAATGGAACATGCTCTTTTTCATGGATGAATTCGCCGGAAGGACTGTGGCAGTTAGGGCATCCGCGGGGAGGTTTCACCCCGGTAAAGACAAAGCCGCAGACGGTGCATTTCCAGGTCACTACTGATCCCGGGGTTTCCGTTTCATCCTCTGAACGTGCCATCTGTCTTTCTTATCTTATTGATGATATGAATAGTTTACTCGCCTGCAATCAGACCTCCGGTGCCGAAGATGAGACAGGTATTCATGAACCCTGCCCTCCCCGGAACCCTATCTTATAAATATGACCGTGATAATTCTACCTTTGATACATCATGGCCAGGAAAAACCTCACAACAGGGCAGGGGATTTTGGTTTCCGACAACCAGAATTCCCTTTCAGCCGGGCAGCGGGTCCGGTGTTCCTTCATGATGTCCACCTGATCGAAAAACAGGAGATGATGTTATGACTGACGACATTCCGTGTCCGGTAACAGGCGGATCAAATAAACACGCTGCCAGCAGAGGCACATCCAACCGGGACTGGTGGCCCAATCAGCTGAACCTTACAATTCTGCACCAGCACTCGTCCTTGTCCAACCCCATGGGTAAGGGTTTCAACTACGCCGAAGAGTTCAAGAGCCTTGACCTGGCGGCCGTGAAGGAGGATCTGAAGGCGTTGATGACCGACTCGGAGGACTGGTGGCCGGCGGATTTTGGCCATTACGGGCCCTTGTTCATTCGCATGGCGTGGCACAGCGCAGGCACGTACCGTACCGGTGACGGTCGCGGCGGCGCCGGGTCCGCCCAGCAGCGCTTCCCGCCCCTCAACAGCTGGCCCGACAACGTGAACCTCGACAAGGCGCGCCGGCTGCTCTGGCCGATCAAGCAGAAGTATGGCAGGAAAATCTCATGGGCCGACCTCATGATCCTTGCCGGCAACGTCGCCCTGGAGTCGATGGGATTTGCGACCTTCGGCTTCGGTGGCGGTCGTGAGGATGCCTGGGAGCCCGATGAGGTCTACTGGGGTTCTGAGAACTTATGGCTGGAAGACAAACGCTACACCGGTGACCGGAACCTGGAAAATCCGCTCGCAGCCGTGCAGATGGGGCTGATCTACGTCAATCCGGAAGGCCCGGACGGCAACCCGGATCCGATTGCCGCGGCCAGGGATATCCGCGAGACGTTCTCCCGCATGGCCATGAACGACGAGGAGACAGTGGCGCTCATCGCGGGCGGTCATTCTTTTGGCAAAACCCACGGTGCCGGCCCTGCGTCCCATGTAGGGCCTGAGCCCGAAGCAGCGGGCATCGAGGAGCAGGGCCTCGGCTGGAAGAGCAGCTTCGGGACCGGCAAAGACGGTGACACGATCAGCAGCGGCCTGGAGGTTATCTGGACAAACACGCCAACGAAGTGGAGCAATAACTTCTTCCGAATCCTGTTCGGTTCCGAATGGGAACTGACGAAGAGCCCGGCCGGTGCACACCAGTGGACACCGAAGGGAGGCACAGGCGCCGGCACGGTGCCGGATGCCCACGACAAGTCGAAGCGTCATGCGCCAGCCATGCTGACCACTGACCTCTCTCTGCGGTTCGACCCAGTCTACGAAAAGATTTCACGGCGTTTCATGGAGAATCCGGATCAGTTCGCGGACGCGTTCGCCCGGGCGTGGTTCAAACTGACGCACCGTGACATGGGTCCGCGCTCACGATATCTCGGCCCGGAGGTTCCTGCGGAAGAGCTCATCTGGCAGGACCCCATCCCTGCCGCCAATCACAAACTGGTTGATGAGAAAGATATCGCCTCCCTCAGGGGCATGATCCTGGCTACCGGCCTGTCAGTGTCAGAGCTGGTCTCGACCGCCTGGGCGTCGGCGTCCATATTCCGTGGCTCCGATAAGCGCGGCGGTGCGAACGGTGCCCGTATTCGCCTGGCGCCGCAGAAGAACTGGGAAATCAACCAGCCTTCCCGGCTGGCGAAGGTGCTCAAGACCCTGGAGGGCATACAGAGCGCGTTCAACAGAGCGCAGTCAGGAGGCAAGAAGGTATCACTGGCTGACCTGATCGTTCTGGCCGGTGGCGTGGGCGTCGGGCAGGCCGCGAAGAATGCCGGGTACGAGGTGACGGTCCCCTTCATGCCTGGACGAAATGATGCCTCGCAGGAGCAGACCGATGCGGCATCCTTCGCCGTGCTCGAGCCGAAGGCGGACGGCTTCCGCAACTACCAGAAGACCCGCTATGCCGTATCGGCCGAGGAGTTGCTGGTTGACAAGGCGCAATTGCTGACCCTGACCGCACCGGAGATGACGGTGCTCCTGGGCGGCATGCGAGTCCTGAAGACTAACTTCGGCGGATCACTTCACGGTGTCTTCACCAGGCGCCCGGAGATGCTCACCAACGATTTCTTCGTGAACCTGCTCGACATGGACACGGAGTGGAAGGCGGTATCGGACGCTAAGGACGTGTTTGAAGGGCGCGATCGCAAGACTGGCAAAGTTAAGTGGACTGGCACGCGTGTCGATCTCATCTTCGGTTCGAACTCCCAGCTCCGGGCTCTGGCCGAGGTGTATGCAAGCGCGGACGGGCAGTTGAAGTTTGTCCAGGACTTCGTGGCGGCCTGGACCAAAGTGATGAACCTTGATCGCTTCGATCTCGCCAGGTCGTAGCATAAACGTCTTCATCATCTCTCTCACCCTCGTGCAAGGCGTGAACCCGGTATCAGGGACAAACGAAAAGGCCAGGTAGCCACGTGAAAAGACTCAAAATTTTTGAGGATAAGAAGAAAAATCGATCGAACCGCTCAAGCTATCTGTGCAAGGATATGCTCGATCAGCCGTTTCTCTGCGTTATAGATATGCTCAAGCAGCGTGGTTTTGTGCATGCCCATTCTCTCCGCAGGTTCACCGGCGGTAATCCTCCGGGGGTGATCAAAATATCCCCGGTGACAGGATTCCAGCTGAATCTTTTTTTGTTGGGGAGTCAGGACAAACCGGAACTCTCATCAATGTGAGAAACAGGGTGGTAATGGTGCTGTTGAAGCGATCAGGGGATAGATCCAAATATGGAGGAAGAAGCAGAGGGGCTTCGGTAATTTTATTATTATGATTATTCAACGGTTTTTATATTGCCTTTCAACATACCTGCTTATTATACGGAAGAGTCATGAAAAAGCATACATTCTACCCTGCCACATTTTCCTGCCAGACCTTAGCAGACGGGCAAACATTTCATTTACTCCCTACCGGACCCACCGCCGCAGAACTCCGTGCTCCATTCACAGATGTAATGCACCTCTTACTGCAGATACAATGTAGCGGCAAATATTTCCCTCATCCCTGGCCAGACGTGACCACTTTCTTCCATGCTGGGGACCTGGGAGGAGGGAGGGATATTGAGCAGGTGGCACTCTTATCAAGACTCTTTTTCCTACACCAATCCCCGGTTAGTCAGAGATCGGATGGAATTCAATGAGGGATGAGATACATGCAGACCCGGAGCAGCAGGTGTCGTATGAACCGTGTGCTGAGATCGACCTGATCCTGACTTGTGTGAAAGGATCTGTTCATACCGATAACCGGGGAACCCTCGAAAATATTCTGAGAAAAGAATTGAACTGGGAATATCTTTATCGGCAGGCAGAGAGACATGGCCTGATCCCTCTTCTCTATTATACCCTGAAGAACACTGCTCCTGACCTGGTGCCTGAACATATTCTGAGCAGTATGAGTGAGATCTACCTGGCCAGCATGACACGAGCGATGATTCAGGCCAGACAGCTGCTGTGGGTCATTCAACTCGGGAAGGACCATGGGATACCCATCATACCCTATAAAGGGGTGGTTCTGTCACAGATGATATACGGAGATATCGGCCTTCGGATATCTTTTGATATTGATATTATTGTACGCCAGCACGATGCGATTCAGGCCAAGGCTCTCCTCGCTTCACAAGGGTATTCCCCCCAGACCTCGTTGAATCCTGAACAGGATAAAAAATATATCCAGTTGCGATGCGAGTATGGCCTGTCACACCCCAATCAGACAATGATTGATCTTCACTGGCAGTTTATTCCGTGGTACTACTTAGAACCCTTTACGGAAAGCGAAATCTGGTCAGGATCAAAGGTGAGATCATTTGAGGGTAAGGATGTCGTAACTCTTTCGACAGAAATGATGATCATTGCTCTGTGTATCCATGGAGCAAAGCATCAATGGAAGAAACTCCGGCAGATAAGCGATATTGCAGGAATTATTGATTCTGATAAAGATATCAACTGGGACCTGGTCATAAATTTAGCCAGAGAAAAGAGAATTGAACGAATAGTATTCCTTGGATTGCGCCTGGCAGAAGTTTTTATGAAGACCGGGCTGCCCCCGGCCCTATCCGGAACGATCAGAGATGATCCCGATGTCCGGGACCTTGTTTCTTCCTGTGTTGATGCCATGTTTACAGAAGAGCCAGATTATGGGGGAGATATCCGGGAGGTCCGGTATTGGCTTTCTGTCCGGGAATCTGTCCGGGATAAAATCCGGGTTATTTTCTTATTGGTATTCATACCAAATCATGACGATTGGAGATATATTCCGCTCCCGGGGATCCTTTCTCCATTATACTATATTATCCGACCAGTTCGGCTGGCGTTTGAATATGGGGTAAAGCGATGACAGAAAAGGCACACAAATTACACGTAATTGTCATCGTATTTATTCTCCTGTTAACTATTCTGCTTTTTTTCTCCATTTCATCCCCGGTTCACCGCTGGGGGGATGCCTCAACCTATTATATGCAGATTTCAAGTATCGCTGTGGACCATGACATCCGGTATCAGCCGATTGATCTTCAGCGTGCATTCGATACCACGTTTGATGATTTACCTGCAGGAGTATTTTTAATCAGGACCGCATCCGGGACATACTTTTTTGGAAAAGAATTTTCATATGCCTTGTTTGCAGCACCATTTTTTAAATTTTTAGGCATTCAGGGTATCCTGGTATTCAACGCCCTGATGTTCTGGGCAATGATCCTGATGGGATTTTTGTATCTGAGGAAAAAAGGGAATATTGACATCATTGCATTTGGGACCTCTTTTGCCTTTTTCACGATCTCGACTGCCTTTCTGTATCTTTTCTGGTTGCATTCTGAAATTTATAGTATGTTCCTGCTGACACTGGGTCTTTTTTTATGGACGAATTATGATGAAAAACCAGGGAGTGAAAAATTTTTGCTCTGCTCCGCGTTCATATTTGGACTGGCAACGGTTTCCAGAATTCCAAATGGATTACTATTCCTGCCGTTTCTTCTCTATGAGTTATATTCCCGAAGGTTTAAAAGAGCACTATTTCTCATTACGCTGTTCCTGATACCCCTTCTTTTGTTTTATGGGTATTTTTATATCGAAACCGGAGTTACTTCTTTTTATGGAGGCGATCAGGTATATTATACCGGTAATTATCCTTTCATGAATTCCAGTTCTGGCGAAACAGGTAATACTATCTCTCCAATTATCGGACCAGATCAACACCAGATGACCATGGGTGATAGTCCGGTTACTGCAGCAGAGAATCGCTTAAAATCTATCAACTATATGAATGGTTTTTATAACGCGTTTTTTTATTTTTTTGGAAGGTTCACAGGCCTCATCTGGTATTATCCCCTTGCAGCATTTGCCCTTATTTCCTTTCTGATTCAGGGTATCCCCTCTCTGGTAAAGGAGAGAGAAATTGTCAATCCAGATCCGGAATCGATGAAATATCCTTTTCAATACCTGGTCTTAACAGGGATCTTTCTCAATATCCTGTTTTTTCTTTTCGTTAATGGAACAAATTATTTCGGGGGCCAGCACGCTGTAGGAAATCGATATTTCTGGATATACCCCGCCTTTTTATTTCTCGTATGGAGAGTAAATCTGAAGCTGATCGTTCCATTCATCCTGATCGCACTGGTCACGGTCGTGCCGGTTATATCAGACCCGGTGGGCAATTCGCAACAACCGCAGACTCACACATTCACATGGCCTTATCCGTTGTTTCCCCTCGAACATAATCAGATACGTAATTTGCCATTATGGTTCCCACAACCAGTCCTGCAAAATATCTCTTTCAAATATATAGATTCGGAAGGCGGTGTGGTGCCCCAATACCTGGGTTCAGATACCTACTCCATTTCCGGGACCTCACACTGGATTATTCAAAAATACAGCAGGCTGGATCATATAGCCCTGATATTTTCAAATCCCGGAAAAGAAAACAGCACTATATCAGTGAAATCCGGTAATTATAACAAGGTCGTGGAGATATGGTACCCGAATCCCGTTAAAATTACAATACCCATTCCACAACAAGAATATTACGGAGAAATATCTGTTCATACAACACGTGAACTAAAAATGATGGTATTAAGTAATGAAACAGAGAATCAGGAGATACTGTATTCCGATGGGTGGTTTGACGAAGAGAAAGACAATAACGGGTCCTGGCGATGGATGACCAGCAAATCAGGTTTATTTCTCTATTCTGACACTGACCAGAGTAAATCATTACAATTTGATGCGTTAAGCTTCAATCGTCCGTGTCATCTCAGTCTGCAGGTTGGTGGAGATAATTACGTATATGATATAAATCCAGAAAACTATTCTACCATTACTTCACCGCTCCACCTTCATCAGGGGTATACTGTCGTTCGATGGAATGTACTGGAAGGATGTATACGTCCTCTGGATATTTCAGGACTGAATAGCAGGGACGTCCGATGTTTAAGCATACATGTCCGGAATATGACAATCTCTTAAATTTAGCCAGAGGATAGCCATGCATTCAACCCTTGCGGCAGAGGAGTTTTTTCGATCTGTCCTGAACAGGGCTGGCCACTTGACGAATGTTTCGATCCAATCTTATAGGATAGGGTGTAAATCCGATGTCCGGAGTGCATTGACGACATCGGATAATCTGAAACACAAACCATCATGAATCCATTAGTATCCCTTGTTATTGTAAACTGGAACCGGCGTGAGTACTTATTCGAATGCCTGAATTCAATAAAGAGCCAGGATTATTCTCCTGTCGAAGTAATAATCATAGATAACCATTCATCAGATGGATCTTGTGAGATGATAACCTCGACATTTCCAGAATATACCCTGATAAAACTGCCTGATTCTTCGTATGGGGCATGTGAGGCATTCAATATCGGATTTGCAAATACGAACGGTGAGTTTATTGGAATCCTTGATAATGATGTCGAATTGACCAGTGACTGGGTCAGGTGCATCATTGATAAATTTAACAAAGAGGATTTCACCACTGCCATAATCTCCACAAAAGTAATCGAACCAGATATGCCTGACTGGTACCTGCAATCAAATCACCTGTGTAAGGAGCAATATATTGACACCTTCGCAGGGTGCGGTTCGATGGCCCGTGCAAAAATTCTGCATAAAACCGGGTATTTTGATGAAAAATTCTTCATTCACGCCAATGAACGGGATCTTTCATTAAGGCTGATTTTTCAGGGGTATAAAATTCTTCATTATCCTGCTGTGATAACGTATCACAAAAAACCCTTTGGCATTCATCAGGGAAATGACCGGTTGTATTATTTTTTACGAAATGCTATCTGGGTGGTTGTGAAGCACTATACGATGAAAGAGGCCCTCCTGGCACTTGTATCCTATGTGAAAGGAGATTTGCGGGATGGAAAATGTATTACTATGGATACAGAGAATCTCATTGTCGGAACCATTGGTATAAAAGATGCAATTTTCAGAGAGAAAGGGGGTATAAAAACTGCGATCAGGGCAGTTATTGATGGACTGGCCGGGGTTCCCTATTACGTGAAATACCGTTATTCCCAAAAAATTATTCAGTAAGAAAGGATGAATCTGAATAATCGGGCGCGAAATTTAGCCCTGACATTGGAGGATAAGGGAGCTATCAAACAGTGAGACCCGGTCTGGTAGCTGTAGAAGTATGGGATTGTGTAGTGCCAGTAAATAATTGTGAAATCAAAAGGGATGCCTGATGGAACATATTAAAAAATTATTATCAAAAATACTACGGGTATTACAATCCATTATGCGAAAAGCGGGGTTTCAGTTACTGGTAATCAGGATATCCCGAAATTCCGGAAATAATAATCCTGGAAATAAATGTTATGAAATTATTTCACCGCGATCGACGTATGCTCCGTGGTTGACAGATCGTCCTTTTCAGGAAGTATTCAGGATAATTGAAAATTTTAGTTTCGTTGATGAATATCGGTGTTATGAATTATGGCAATTAGTGACAGAATCAAAAAAATGCCGGGGTGCGTTATTGGAAGTCGGGGTATGGAGGGGAGGGACCGGGGGACTGATCGCAAAAAAGGCGGAGATCGAAGGTATTCAAGAAACGGTGTATCTGTGTGATACCTTCAAAGGGGTGGTAAAAGCGGGAAAAAATGATTCGCACTATTCCGGAGGGGAACATGCAGATACCTCAAAAACAAAGGTAGAAGAATTGATTTACAGAAAATTGCATCTGTCAAATGTTACAATTCTGGAAGGAATTTTTCCCGAAGAGACCCGGGATAAAATTGTTGCAGATCAATTTCGTTTTTGCCATATTGATGTGGATGTGTACCAGTCAGCAAAAGAAATTATGGAATGGGTCTGGCCAAAGATGTCAATGAATGGGATAGTCGTAGTTGATGATTATGGATCCTGTGAATGTGATGGAATTACAAAATTTGTAAATGAAGAACGGGGAAAAAATGATCGGATCACTTTCTACAATCTCAATGGACATGCAGTAATAATTAAAATTGCGTAAAAAAATTGAATCCGGTGTTTTCACAAGTCTTTCTAATTGATAGCAGTTTCAGATATCAATCAACTCAGGGAGTAGGAGTCTTATTACCTCCAGCTGTGCAGGTACCATCCGGTCCATCGTTAACTCCTCCTGCATTACAAAGAGTGAAACTATTTGTAGTTCCCGCGATACAACCATCATATCCAGTATTCGCAGCTCCGGTAGTCTGGCAGGCCCCGGTTGTGTTACCTTCACCTGTAGGGCATGTTCCGAATCCACCTCTTAAACCGTTCATTCTTACTACATGAGGTGGCTGATATTCTGGAAGTCCGGATTGAGACCTATTCTGCCCCGATGTATCTGATACCATGATAATGTATCATGAGATTAAAAGATAAATATGTTTCGGGATGTCATGATGCGTCTTCATGCATTCTGCGGCATCCACCACCGATTGCCGGTATTTCTGCATATATGGTTCCAGGGTTGCAGATGAGATGAGTTCCCTGCGGGAAGTGTATCGATACCATAAAAGTAAGGAAAACCTGGAATATACCTGACTGTGTTCCAGGCAGGATTTATTGGTCTTCGGGACTTCAGTTCCTCTCCTTTCATTACCCACTTCCATTCCTGATGGACTATCCTCTTAACCTGATTTAGAAATATACTGATCCGCCTGAGCTCTGAACATTTCAGCGTATCGTCCGTTCAGTTCCATGAGATCTGCATGTGAGCCATGCTCGACCATTTTTCCCCGTTCAATTACATAGATCCGATCTGCCATCTGAACGGTTGAAAACCTGTGGCTGATAATTACTGCGGTTTTATTCTGAATAATCTCCCTGAATTTTCTGAAGATCTCTGCTTCGGCAAGAGCATCGAGGGAACTAGCGGGTTCGTCCAGGAGAATAAGTTCAGCATCCCTGAAAAAAGCCCGTGATAGTGCAATTTTTTGCCATTCACCGGTGCTGAGATCCTGACCCCCGCTAAAAAATTTACCAAGAATTGTCTGATACCCGTTCGGAAGCTGTTGTACCATCTTATCTGCTCCTGCTTTCCGGGCAGACCTCTCAATGCTTCCCGGTTCATCAGACCGGGCTACGTCACCTACCCGGATGTTATCCTCCACCGTGAGCTGATACTGGATATAATCCTGAAAAAGAACTGATAATCGTTGTCTCCATGCCTCCGGATCAAGGCGATTCATGTCGATACCATCCACCGTGATCGTGCCTGCATCAGGGACATAGAGTCTGCACAGGAGTTTGATAAGGGTGCTCTTCCCGGCACCGTTCTCACCGACAAACGCAATTACTTCTCCCTTTCTGATAAAAATGGAAATATCCTGAAGCGCGGGTTTCTGTGCTCCGGGATAGGTGAATGAGACAGAGCTCAGCCGGATCTCTTCTACAGGTGTTTTCGGGAGCGGTGTTGGATTATCAGGCGCAATTATTACCGGCCTCATATCAAGGAACTGGAAAAAATCCTGCAGAAAGAGATGATCGTCATAGAGCGTGTTAAGGCTTGAAAAGATCGCCTGGATATACCCGACACACATCTGAAAACCCATGAAGTACACCACCATGTCACCAAGTGATATCTTCCCATTGAGTGTCATAAACACGATAATTGTAAATGATCCAAACACCGCAGCGGTAACCAGTCCCTGGGTGATGATATCCCAGATAGATTTTGACATAGAAATATCGATTTTTGCGACCCGGATTAGTTGCTGGGTGCTATTGTAGAGTCCCCTGAAAAAGGGTCCGAGTGAAAAAAGCCGGTTCTCTTTGGCATAATGAGAATGAGTCAGCATAATATGATAATAGGCACTTTTCCGGGTTAGTTCAGTCTGCCTGAGATTAAGATCAAAGAGTCGTCTTGAATACCAAATCCTGACAAACATTGCAGGAATAGCAGATCCGATGAGAATGATCCCTGCAAGTGCCGAGAAAGAGAGGATAAGAGCACCGACAGCAATAACGGAGATGCAACTTTGTGCAATCTGCACGAGATCAGTTACTATCTTTCCCGCATGGGAGGGACCCCCGGTCTGAGCCCGGTGCAGGGTATCCTGGTACACAGGGTTTTCGTAGTATGCAAGATCCAGTGCCATTGACTGGATGTGGATAAGATCGGTGATTCCATCTCTCAGCTCGAGTGACTGAACCTCATTTACATAGGTAGAAATGGCCCGGAAACAGGCGATGATAAGTGCAATAATCACTGCAGCAATGATGATAAGAACAAGTTCCTGTGAAACAACCGCTTTATCTCCTGCGGCGATTCCGGCAGTCACTGTGTCCACAAGGAGTTTAATAATGTAAAGGGATGCAAGGGGGAGAAGCCCGAGAATGAATGTAAGGAAGATGTTTGCGAGCGCCCATCCCGGCGTGAAGTGTAATACAAGGCGTATTGCCCGCGGAATCTCGTCTTTCATGGATACGAGGGTATCACGGAAATTAAATCCCGGGATTTGTGACCCTGTCATACACTAACAATGTCCTACTTTTGCATAAATAGTATTTTTTTTATTTGTGTAAATCAATCTGCATATGATAGTCTTGGATACGATAAGATTAGATAATAAACCCGTTCAGAATCCTGCAGTGCTCTCCCGTCCTACCTTTGATGACAATATCCTGCTCGTAAATGGGGATACCGGTACATCTCTTGCTCTTAACAAGTGCGGAAAAATAATTTGGAATCTTATCGATGGGAGGCGGACTGAAGCTGAGATCATCGCGCAGGTCTGTAAGAATTTTCAGAATGTACCGGATACGGTAACCGATGATGTTACCTCCCTGATCCTGACTTTTTCAGAAGAGGGTTATATCGGGTATGAGATCCATGAGGATTCACTGAAAAAAAGAGAGAACAGATTACCATGAAAGAGAACAAAATCATTAAAAAAACCATATCTGATGGTTCACAGGTACCTGCCGGAGCGGGAGTGCTCTCTGGCAGATTTATTACAAATCCGATTGTCTCCTGCCGGATCGAGGACGATGAACATGCCCTCCTCTTTAATCCTGACACCGATAATTCAGTCCTGATTGACCGCACAGGACTTTTGATATGGAAACATATC
>JBFYKV010000125.1:0-5802 GCA_041305745.1 Methanoregulaceae archaeon
GCAACTGTAGTGAATTCAGGCACGAGTGCTCTCGATATTGCCGTCCAGGCCCTCGATCTTCCGAAACATTCCGAGGCCATAACAACCCCCTTCACCTTTGTCGCAACTTCAAATGCTCTCCTGTATAATAAGGTAAAGCCAATTTTTGCGGACATTTTACCGGATACCCATAATATTGACCCGGACGAGATCCGGAAAAAGATCACGGACAAAACACGGGTGATAATCTGTGTAGATTTTGCAGGTCACCCCTGCGACATTCGTGAACTCAAAGAGATTGCCAGGGAGCATGATCTTATCCTGATCGAAGACGCCTGTCATTCGCTTGGAGCAATGTATAACAATAAAAGGGTTGGTACGCTTGCCGACCTGACCATTCTCAGTTTCCATCCGGTCAAACACATAACTTCCGGTGAGGGGGGTGCCATCACAACGGAAAATCCGGAATACTACGAAAAACTCCAGTTGCTCAGGAGTCATGGGATTGATAAAAGTGCGATGTCACGGACCGGGCCCAAAGGTGACTGGGCATACGACATGAAATACCTGGGACGGAATTACCGGATGACGGATTTCCAGGCCGCACTTGGCATATCCCAGATGAAGAAGCTGGACGAATATATCAGAAGGCGAAATGAGATTGCAGAATATTACAACCATGAGTTCTCTTCAGTTGATGGTATAACTGTCCCACTAACAAAACAAGGCATCAGTCATGCATGGCATATTTATACGGTATTGCTGAAAAAACACAACCGCGATGAGATTTTCAGGAAACTGCGGTCAGCCGGCATTGGGGTAAATGTCCATTACATTCCCATCTATAAATTTTCATATTATCAGGAAAATCTGCCGCAAAAGGAGGAGTTCCCGATCACTGAGGAGACATACCGCTCCATTATTACCCTGCCCCTGTTCCCCCAGATGACCCGTAAAGATGCCGATACGGTAATCAGTTCGGTGAAAACTGCTCTTGAGAGATAACAATAAGGAGAAAATTATGAAGAGTCTGATGATAAATCCCCCAATCAGGGAATGGGCCAAACCCAACTGTGTCCCGCTTGGACTCGGATATCTTGAAGCAGCGCTTAGAAAAGACGGCCACAGTGTCGAGATGATCGATATCAACGGGTACCGGTATTCAAAAGATGAAGTACTGGCCATTCTTGACAGGAAATCTGTGGATTTTATCATTACCGGAGGTCTCATCACCGTCCTGAACTATCTCAAATGGCTTATGCCGGAATTACGCACACGATTTCCGGGCATCCCTGTCATGATCGGCGGGAGCGTTGCGACATCGATCCCTGAACTATCGCTCCAGACACTTGGAGCTGATATTGCGTGCATTGGCGAAGGAGAGATTACCGTTCCGGAAACGCTCCGGTGTATCGATACCGCAGGCGACCTTGCATTGGTCAAGGGGATCTACTACCGCGAGGGGGCGCAAATTCATAAAAATGAACTCCGTCCCCCGATGAAGAATATGGATTTAATCCCGTTCCCTGCCTACGACCTCTTCCCGATGGAGATCTATGTCAATAATCCCGTAGGATACATCAATAAAGACAAATGGGGGAAAGGAGATGCTGTTGACAGGACCGTTCCAAAATCAACGAACATCAACGTGACCCGGGGATGTCCCTATCACTGCACGTTCTGCTACCATGATTATCTGGGACCCGGCTATCGTCACCGGTCACCACAGAACATCTTAGCGGAAATGGACCTGCTGCACGAGAAATACGGTGTGACCTATTTCCTCTGGGCCGATGATGAGTCCATTATCAACAGGAAATTCATCTATGAGTTCTGTGACCTGATGATCAGTTCCGGGCGGGAATACAAATTCACCGTATCCGGAAGGGTTAACCTTGTTGATGAACCATTGCTCCGCAAACTGAAAGATGCAGGCTGTATCATGGTGGGCTATGGTATTGAATCGGGAAGCCAGAGACTTCTTGACGCCATGAAAAAGGGTGTAACCGTTGAGCAAGCCCGGAATGCGATCCTCCTGACAAGAAAAATATTCGGGGATGCCGACTGCAGCCTGATGATCGGGTATCCCGGGGAGACGGATGAGACCCTCAGGGAAACTGAAAAGTTCTGTATTGAACTCGACCTGGCCCCCGAAGTGATCTTCTTTGCCACAGCCTATCCTGGAACACCCTTGTATGAATTTGCCCTCCGACAGGGACTCATTAAGGATGAACTCGCGTATATCTCACAGCTCTGGGAGCAGGGTGAACAGATTGCAATTAACTTTACCGGATGGACAAACGAGGAACTGTTCGAAAAACGGCAGCAACTGGTCATGCGTCTCAAAGCATGGAATGTACAGCGACATTCAAAGGATGAACGGGTATGAAGATCCTGATTGTTATTCCTGCACGGGGCGGGAGCAAGGGGTTGCCGAACAAGAACATTATGCCCCTGCTGGGCAAACCCTTAATCGGGTACACGATTGAAGCAGCAAAGGAATCCGCGCTTTGCGATAAGATCATTGTATCCACTGATGACAGGCAGATTGCGTCCTGTGCCCAGGACTTCGGCATCCCCGTGATTATGCGGCCAGCAGAATTTTCCCGGGACGATTCCCCTATCGAGCAGGCACTGCGTCATGCGGTGCGGTACCTTAAAGATACGGAAGGATACGAACCAGAGATGGTAGTCTGGCTCCAGGCAAATGTCCCGATCAGGAAACCCGGTCAGATCGACACGGTGATCCGGAAAGTGATTGAAACCGGATCTGATTCAGCATTCACGGTTAATGAGGTGGCACGACGCCCCGAATTCATGAAGAAGATGGATCCGGATGGGCGAATTATTCCCCTTTACAAGACAAAAGAGTACCAGCGTCAGGCCTTCAAGGATAAATTGTATGTTGCAGATGGTGCAGTTATCGCGGTCACGACAAAGACCCTGATGGCGACCGAGGGGCAGTTGGGAGCGCATATCTTCCTCGGAAATGATATCCGGGGAGTTCCTGAAGAGCCCCAATATGCCATTGAAATCGATGACCAGTTCGATTTCGATGTCGCCATGGGACTCTTGCTGGTAGAGCAGACAAAAAAATGAACACTCTTGTTATCCGCGCCGATTCATCCGAGAAGATCGGTGTTGGCCATATCATGCGGTGCATTGCACTTGCCCAGGCGTGGCAGGAGTGTGGCGGAGAGGTCATTTTTCTTATATCATCAGCATCAGCGCCTCTTAAGGAGAGGATTGTAAGCGAGGGATTCGGGGTATCATTTCTTGACCGCGAACCGGGTTCACGAGAAGATGCCGGCCAGACAATTGCCCTTGCATGGCAAAACAAAGCCAGATGGATCATCATTGATGGCTACCAGTTTGGGGATGAATACCAGGAACAGGTCAAAAATGGCGGCCATAAGATCCTGGTTGTTGATGATTACGGGCATGCGAAGAATATTCACGCAGATATTGTCGTCAACCCGAATATCTATGCGTCGATGGCGTTGTACCCTCATCATAACCCGGCAACCAGGTTCCTGATGGGGAGAAAATATATCCTCTTGAGACGAGAGTTCCAGAAAAAGCGCGGGCTGATCCCGTGTATGGAGGCCGTGCCTGCCACAAACATCCTTGTTACAATGGGGGGGTCTGATCCCGATAATGTCACAGCAACGATCCTGGAAACAATAAGGCCGCTGATTGATGAATTCTGCCTGTCCGTCACAGCGGTGGTCGGGATGATGAACCGTCAATTTGATGTATCCAGTCCTTACTCTGCCAACGGAACCTCCGTGAAAGTTTTACAAGCCCCCAATGAGATGCCGGAACTCATCAGAAAGGCTGACATTGTCATCTCTGGTGCGGGTTCGACCGCATGGGAGGTTGCTTTTCTTGGCCGTCCCATGATAGCGGTGGTATTAACCGCCAACCAGGAAAAAGTGGGGGGTGCACTGCGCCAAGCGGGTGCTGCCCAAGTCATTGAGGACTGCACAAAAGTGCCCCAAATTCTTGGTTATGCGCTCCGCGATCTTCTGGAATCTCCTCAAAATAGAAAAAAAATTGCCGATGCCGGCAGGAAGCTTGTTGATGGTGATGGCCCTGGAAGGATAATTATGACTATGCAGGGGAGTACCTTGCGTCTTCGTGACGTTCGGATGGAGGACAAAGACCTGCTTTTACGGTGGGCCAACGATCCGGTTGTCCGTATTAACGCTTTTTGTAAAGATCCAATTGATCCTGCAACCCATGAGCGATGGTTTGAGGAAAAGATGGCTTCGTTGTCCTCCACAATCTACATCGCCATCGATCCTGATGAAATTCCCGTCGGACAGGTCCGGTTCGACCGTGATGGCAAATCCGCAGAAGTGGACATCTCCATCGATACCTGCAGGCGCGGAAAAGGCCTTGGGATTGAGCTGCTCTCTCTTGGAACCGCAAAGATATTTCATAACACCGACATTAGCACTATTACCGCATCGGTGAAAACAGAAAACCCCGCATCTGTCAGAATGTTCAAACAGGCCGGATTTTCTGATATGGGAAAAGAGATGGTTGGTGGGTCACAGGTTCTGCGGTTCATACGCCATCGCCCCGAAAGTAGCTGATAAGAGGGATCGCATGCAAAGAAAAACAACCATTCTCATGACTGGCGCGGGGGGGGCAGCTCTTCCCTTCCTCATAAGGTCATTGCAAAAACACGGGTATCGCGTCATCACCGCGGATATGGATCCATTTGCCGGGGGACTCTTTTTATCTGACAGGGGTTTTGTCATCCCAAAAGCCGATGACCCGCAGTTCCTGCCTGTGATCGAAAGGATCTGTTCATCTGAACATGTCGATGTCATCATCCCCCTTGTTGATGAGGAGTTGATTGCCGTTGCCGGGCTTGGTGACCGATCTGTTATCCCGCTGACACCCCGTCCGGATTTTATCTGCACCTGCCTTGACAAGTACCGCCTTGTCAGGACGTTACAGGAATACAATCTCCCGGCACCGCGGACGGTCCTTGCAACTGATGATCCGGGGGACATCGGATATCCCTGCATAGTAAAGCCCCGTACCGGCCGGGGGAGCCGGGACGTCGAAATGCTCCATAACACCAAAGAATTCCATGACTGGAAGGCCCGTGCAGGGAACAATGCCGGTCTGTACATTCTTCAGGAGTACCTTTCCGGCACGGAATATACCGTCTCGGTTGTCGCATGGCGGGACGGCCGGGTCCAGGCGGTTGTCCCAAAAGAGATTATTTCAAAAAAAGGGATCACGAGGCTTGCGGTCAGTCGGCGCAATACGGCAATCGAAACATACTGCACGGCCATCCAGGATCACCTCCATGCCGATGGCCCCTTCAATGTCCAGCTCCGCTGTGACGGGGAGTCGGGGCAACCGATCCTCTTCGAGATCAACCCCCGGTACTCAACAACAGTCTCGTTAACCGTCCTTGCCGGTTGTGAGGAGATCCATGGGTTGATCCAGCAGGCACTGAACGGGCCGGATGCGTTCAGGTTTGGCCCGTGGAAAGAGGGCATTGTCCTTATGCGGAATAACGAGGACTATTCCGTAACCGAAGAACAACTCGGAGCTATGCGGGCGAAGATCCGCACCATATTATGATCCTTATCACCGGTGCACGGGGTTTTATTGGCAGCAGTCTTGTTACCCGGTTATCAGAACGGGGATTCGATATCACAGGGTTATCGCGATCGGAGGCTTTCAGAAAAGAAACAGAACACATTTTTCTTGACCTTGCATCTGATGAACATCTCCAAAAGTTAAAACAACTCGATATCCGGCCCGACACCCTCATCCATCTTGCCGGCCATATTC
>JBFYKV010000126.1:0-14202 GCA_041305745.1 Methanoregulaceae archaeon
AGGGACAACGAGTTCGATGCCGGGGTCCCGGTCGAAGGGGGTGGTAAAGGCTCGGATCTCGCCGTCCTGAAAAAGATCGAGGCCAAAAAGAAACTTCTTCATTTCTCGTCCATTCTGAAAAGTCCTGTTCAGCATTACATGGCAGACTACCGGTACTCGATGGTGCTTGGAGGGGTTCTGGGCGCGATTGCTGCCGGATTGTTCTTTACCGGGTTTTTGGGTATATATTTCCCCGAATACACGCGGGAAGTGTTCATCTGCATTCTGATATGCGTAATATGTGCTCCTCTCATGGCTGCATACGAGATCCGCAAGCACTATGTGAACCGCGTGGAGACCCAGGTGCCAGACTTTCTCCGGGAGCTCGCAGACCTGAAGGACATCGGGATGACCCTGCAGGGTGCGGTGCATCTCATCTCGGAATCGAAGATAGGGATCCTGAGTACCGAGCTGAAACTGGTCTCTGATGATGTCAGGTGGGGGACCTCCATCTCCTCGGCACTGGTGAGGCTGGAGGAGCGGATAGGCGTGGTGGCGATCAAGAGGGTGATCTCACTGATCATCCGGGCGAGCGAGATCACCGATTATATCCGGGACATCCTGGTCATCGCCATCAGCGACATGGAGCATTACCTGAAGATGAAAAAAGAGCGCTATACGGTCTCTTTTGCGTATATTATGATCGTGTATCTCTCCTTTGGTATCTTCCTGTATACTGCCTACCAGCTGAATGTCTCGTTCATCTCTTCGTTTGAAAAGCTGAACACAAACGTTGATATTGCAGGGAATGTGCTGGACATGTTCCGCATGTCCATCATTCTCGGAGTCTTTTCAGGGATTATGGCCGGCCAGCTCTCGGCGGGAAATATTCTCTCGGGGTTCAAGCATGCGATCCTCTTCCTTATCGCCACGGTGGTGCTGTTTGTCTATGTCCTGTAAGAGCAGAATAAACCGGGATGCTGCAGTCTCGGAGATCGTCGGCGAAATGCTCATGCTCACCCTGGTGCTCATCCTTCTGGCGGTGTTTTCTGCATCATTGAGTAATTACCTCCCGCCTCCACGTGACCCGAGTATTACAATCATGATGCAAAATGGACCTGATAATATTTCACTGTATCATAAAGGAGGGGACTGGATAAAATCATCTGATCTTCAGGTAATTGTGGAAACAAATGAGAACCATGTCTATCGCTATCGTCCTGGTGTTGATAATGAGATCTCTCTGGATATCCCTGGTTCCCCCACATTTGACCTCGGTGGAAGAATTGACATCCATAGAGTCTTAATTCCAGGCACCCCCCGTACTATCAAACTGGCAACTACCCGGGCAGTCCTTTTCAGCGGGGGGTTATCATTATGAATGATGATGCTATTGCCCCCGTGATTGCGGTAATGCTTCTTCTTGCAATAGGGGTAACGTTCTTCTCGGTTTATACAACGACGTATCTCCCGGCACTCAAAGAACAGGCTGAAGTGGCTCATTTGAGTGGAGTGGAGGCGGGATTTTTAAAATTTTCATCAGATATTGATAATGCAGCGTACATGAGAACCGGTGGAACACTCTCGGAACAAATTCCGCTTGGGGGCGGAGATATTGTAATAAATTCTTTGAAATCATCAGGGATGGTCCAAATTCAGAGCGGGAACGTACCATATCTCATTATAAGAAATGCATCCGGTCAGGAATATCAAATGTACATGGTGAATTTTTCATACTCCCCGTCAGGCAATTTCTGGGTAGACCAGGGATATACCTGGCAATACGGGTATGTTAATGTTACAAAAGGGACCCGTTCAACTCCGCTTCAGTATTGCACGATAGAGGAAGCGTCTGATGAAGCAGTAAAATTCATTGATACTCAATCCGATGGGACTACAATAACCTTTAACACGGTTTCATTTACGGAAGGCGGGAAAAATTTCTCAAGTGGGAATGGTATTGCGAAAATATCATTGAATGCAACAGGATCGGATCCGATTTGTTATAATTCTACAACGGGTTTTTCGTTCTTAGTTTATGCTTCGTCACCTGTGAATGCAACATTATGTCGCTACCTGTCGAATAAAATGACTGATATGGGGATGTCAGCGGGTTATCCCACGCCGAACGGAGAGTATTTTGAAATTTCTGTAACAAACCCTGTTCATATAACGATTAATGAATTACAAATAGCACTGGAAACCCAATGAGAGTTATTTGATAAACTCCGTTTTTTTATCCAGATTCCTTTCCTTTTTTTTATTCCGGACAGTCGGTTTACCGTGCCTGGACGAGATCCTGTAAAACCATTGCATTGTTATAAATCACGAAGGAATAAAAGCAGATCATCATGAAAAGGGCACATAGTCCGGATCCTTTGATTTTACATTCACTAAACAGGACGACAAAAGTGATAAAAATAAGGACGAGTCCTTTAATGGCGAGGTGGATTATTGGAGAATCAATAATTACAGCCATTAATACGTTCTGCTCATACCCTCCGAGAAGCAACACCATATTTGTTGTTGCGATATCAAGACCAAACAGCACTGCCAGCAGGGTTACACCAAAGAAAAGCGGGAAACTGAAATCACCATAAAGACACTGATTAATTGAAAAAAAATGTTTGCTTATAGTTTCATTCATTCAAAATCCCACAATAGAGCTCGAAGAGATTATTTAATTAATTTTTGTGTGGAAATTGACGAAAGGATGTAACCTCCTGCCATCACCTGGCCCGGGTGTGACGGTTTTTATTTCAGGCACTGATAATGCGACGGATCCAGACCGTTCCCTTTGATATCTGCATCTTTTACTGTTCAGGAGATTCAAAAAAAAATTCTATATCAAGCACTGGAAAAAGTTCTGGTAATTGGCAGTATCATTTTGATCTCCTCTCCCCCGGATGCAGTATCCCTGAAAAATGCGGTATTCTGCTTACTCCCCCTTAAACCCTACCACAAGCCCCACAAACCCGGCAGTAAAGGGAACAATCACCCGTGAAAAACCGGTCTCCAGGAGGACGTTCCGGAACCATGAGACCGGGCGAAGTTCAGGCAGGCGTTCCTTCCTTGCTGCATTCATGCCCCTGATGACCTCGCCGGGGATCCCGGCTTTTTTCATTCCCTGGAGCCAGTGGTCCATGAAAATCTCCTCTTCCCAGTCCGATTCCCCCCGGAAGACGTCCCCGCAGACGAACCAGCCGCCAGGAGAGAGGGCCTCATATGCCCGTTTCACGACCGTGGCCCGTTCATCTGCAGAGACGTGGTGAATGCAGAGCGAGGTGACGACGGTATCGTAGGGTCCGGCTGGCCAGGCATTGCGGAGGTCTCCGGCGATAAAATGAACGTTCCGGAGTGCAGGTTTTTCCGATGCGATGCGCAGCATATCAGGCGAGAGGTCTATTCCGGTTATCTCTGCGCCCGTGGACCGTTCCAGGATCTGTTCCGTGAGGATCCCCGTGCCGCAGCCCAGTTCCAGGACACGCCCGGGATTATCCGGCAGGTATTCGAGTGTGGTAGAGATGAGGAGGGACTGACCGGGTACGATATTTCCGATGATGTGGTCGTATTCACCCGCTACAGTAACCCCGTGGATCCGTTCTGGTTCTGTCATATGATTCTCCTGTAAGTATTGTTTATCTGACCTTTATTGAAAAGGAACTTCATTAATTGTAATAAATTATCATATTTATTCCATACGAAATCTGATTCAGGTTGTTACCGGTTATTTTGGGTGTACTTAATAATCACTTCCCGCACCCTGACTGATACATAACCTGAATATCCTCATGATACCCCCAAACCTGTCATTACCATTATTTACGGGCGTGCCGCGCTGTACATTATCGTTGGGTAGGTTTCGGCCGGCATATGCGGGAATAGGTGGCATGATGGTTCTTTACAGATAAAAGTCCTGATCTGTTGTTTGGTATTTTTTATTTATCGCCCTTTCGCAATTTCGTGTGGATGCGATCTTACTAAAAGGAGTAATATGTTGAGGATCATGCATCCATACCTCCCGGCAAGACAAATTCGCCGCCCCTGAAAATACCGCGAAAGTTCCGCCTTTCGAAACCGGGGAGATTATACGGTCCCAAACGAAGAGAACAATATATTCAGATAACATAACGCCATACAGGTTATATAATTGAACGGCGGCGATTCAGCGACTAATCAGAGGTTCCTTCGAGAACTTAGATGCCCTCAACCCATACAACATAGTTATAAGGCTTTTTTTAATTGACAGATCAACAGGATCCCGCCGGGATTCGGGTTCTTGCACGGGAGATGGAATTGTGATTATTCCCATTAGTCCGGTCAGTAGTTAATTCGGGATAAAGTCAGTGAATTTTTTTTATCCGTTACCCACGCATCCGGATTCATCGAAAGGATTGAGCCGGGAATACCTTTTTCAGGCTGCATGCATGGAGAAGTACCGGCAATGGCACTACCCCGGGTATCATATCTTTTTCTTGATTAAAACATTTAGTATAAATAATAAAAAAATAAATAGCAAAAAATTCGAGATAATAGATCATGACGTATGTGTTCCCTCGCACTCTTTTTTTTATATTCATACTTTTTCTTATAGTCCTGTTTCCGGTATCCGCCCTCTATGGAGAGGAAGGACTGCCCCTGAATACAGTTGCACAGGGTATGGTGAGGGGAGAAGTCCTCGTAAACGGCACATATGGACTGACCAGCCCGCCGGTTGCATACACCTTCCGGCTCCCCGGGGATCCGGGATGGTCCAGAATATATGCAGGGGTCTGGGGGGGCACGGAATATTATACCGGATGGGTCGAATTCGAGGTAAACGGTGAGAAACGGGGTAAAATAACCCTCTACGGGAAAGACGACCGGAATCCGGAAGTATATGCCGCAAGTCATGGGGTCTACTGGATCTCGATCGATGGCAACGATCTCCTTCATGCCGGGGAAAACACGGTCACCGTCCGGACAAGCAGGGGCGAAGAGGGATCAAAACTTGACGGCAGGGTCTATGCGGTCCAGGTTGCTGCGGTGATACCTGATGAAAAAGGATCGCTGAAACAGTACTGGGTCGCCGAAGGGAACGAGAACCTGCACGGGGAAGGCTGGGCAGGCACGAACCCGACCATGAATGACCGGGCAGGGGTTGTCTTTTCCGCTGAGTCACCTTCAGCAGTACGCAGTGCAGACCTTTCAGTCCTCCTCCTTGCAACGAACAGGGGCCAGCCCGATTATGTCCTGGTGAACGGGAAAGAACTCGGAATATCCCAGTCAGATACGACGCTGTACTCCCCGGGAGCAAAGGATATCGGAAACGAACAGTCTTTCGATGCACAAGGGGGACCCGGGCTGCAATCCAGGTATGTTGACCTTGATCATTTTTCTGTCGGGGATATCCTCGCAGAGGAAAATACGATTGAATTCCTCCGGGGGAAAGACTTAAACGGGGACGGCCGGCTGAGTACTACCGGGACTCCGACCGAGGCCGAGGATTACATCCATCCTGTCTTTGTCATGCTCGTGACAGAACCGGGCGGGACCAATGCACCGGTTGACCTTGCGGTCGAAGAAATACAGGTGAAAAATGCCTATTCCGCCGGCAATGGTGAGGTGACGGTCACGGTGATCAGCAACGGGATTCCCCCCTCCGCCCCTGCGGAAATAACACTGGAATCAGACGGAAACAGAATCGGGTCAAAAATGGTTTCAATGGACTACTCAGGGAAAACTACGGTCACTTTTCCGTGGGTGCCCCGACCGGGGTCGCAGACTCTTACCGCACAGGTGAATACGGCCTCTGATACACGGCCTGAGAACAACGCAATGGGAAAACAGGTGACCTCCGGGGATCCCCCTGACCTGTCGGTGACCATCGGCACACCGGTCCGTGAAGGCAGTGCATCCCCGGCCCCCACCAGTGCGCCTATTCCCTTCATCCTCGCTCTATCAGGTCCCCTTGGCGGAATTCTGCTGTTCCTGAACCGTAGGAGGCGAATCGTAAAGAATTGTGCGATCATCATGATAGCACTCGTATGTGTGAGTGCATGTACAGCACTCGTCCCACCGGTCGGTGCAGAAGGATCTACATACCGTTATACCCTCCCGGTTGAGGTAAAAAATCTTGGCGGGAGCGATGTCGGGGCGTGCGATCTTTCGATCTGGCTTGACGGGGAGAAAGTTGCGGTTCATCATATTGAAGAGGGGGTTTCTGCCGGGGATATGATCACGGCCCACATTTCTGTCACCGCCAGCCCCGGAATGCACGAAGTCCGGGCATTTGTTGATGAACAGGGAAAAATCCCTGATCCGGACCGGGCCAACAACCAGGTCCAGGGAACATATGACTTTCCATAATTATTCCGCCCTGATCGTTGCAGGGGTCATCCTGGTCATTTCTGCAACTCCGGCAGGGGCGACGTATGCAGGCGACCTCCCGCTGGTCACCGTATTTTCGGGCGAATTCAACGGGGATTACTGGTACTCCACTGGGAACAGCACGTATACCGGCTCGCTCACCTCAGGAACACCATATTATATCGGATTTCCACAGGGTGTCCCGGAAGGTGCGGAGGTCCGCTACCAGCGTCTCTATGTATACTGGACATGGAGCCGGCTCGGGCAGGAGTCTGTCTACCCTGAAATAACCGTCAGACCTGCGGGAAAAGACGTTCCCCCGCTCAGGCTGGAGTCGAGGTATATCGACAATAAAGGGTTCGCAGGGACGAACGATTTTTATTCGGGCATGGATTCCTACCTGACCGGTCCTGTATCTGCAGATGATCCGTATTTATTCTCCATTGAAAATACTGCGCAGGACGAAAGGAGCCTCTCAATATATGGTGCGGGCCTCCTGTCGGTATTCGAGGATCCCGTGCTCCCGCGACGATCAATCCGTATCCTGGAGGGTGCAGACCTGCTCTTTTCCAGCTATGGTATTACGCCCGGGATGGCTACCAGTACCCTCGACCTGAACGGAACGGTCGACAAGGAACATGTACAGTCCGCAAAACTCTTTTTAGTTGCCCCTTCGGGAGGATATTCCCGATCCGGTACCCCGGGAAAAAATGTGCTGATGGTGAACCGCATCCCGGAAGAGAGCCTTCCGCCCTCGTTCTCAAAGATATTTTCCCTGATGTTTCCCGGGTTTCAGGGAAAGACCTGGGAGGATGTCTTCTCGGCGGATGAAAACCACCAGATAGGTATTGAGGAGAAGGATATTACCCGCTATCTCCGGAGTGAGGGCAACAAGGCTGAAATACAGGACCGTGGCGACTACCTTCAGCTCACCAATGCGGTACTGGAGATTACCTTCAACGGGGAGGGCAGGCAATGACTGCTCTTGTACGTGTCGGGGATGTCTCGCGGCATTATTCCAATGGCGTAAAGGCCCTTGACCGCGTGAATATCTCAGTCGACGCGGGAGAATTCGCAAGCATTGTCGGGAAGAGCGGGAGCGGAAAGAGCACGCTCCTGCATATCCTCGGCGGGCTTGACAGGCCCGACTCAGGGACCGTATCGGTAAAAGGAACCGTCATCAATTTTTCAAGCCGGAAGGAACTGGTCCTTCACCGGAGAAACACGGTAGGGTTCATCTTTCAGCAGTTTTTCCTCATCCCCACATTCAATGCCCTCGAGAACGTGGAGTACCCCCTCCTTTTCCACGGCACTCCCCGGAAGGAGAGGAGAGAGCAGGCAGTCCTGCTGTTGGACCTTGTCGGGCTTGAGAAGAGGTCAACCCACTACCCGTCCCAGCTCTCGGGAGGAGAACAGCAGCGGGTGGCGGTCGCCCGTGCGCTTGCAGGGGACCCTTTGCTGGTGCTTGCCGATGAGCCGACCGGAAACCTCGACTCCGTGACCGGGAAGGAGATCATCGCCCTGATGAGGGAGATCAACCGTGAACGGGGGATCTCCTTCCTGGTGGTTACTCATGATGCAGACCTGGCGGCGGAAGCCGACCGGATGATACAGCTCCTCGACGGGAGAGTGCAGGAATGATGGAAAAAACCGGCGACGAAATGTACCTTGCCTTCAGGAGTCTCTGGAACCGGAAGATCAGGGTTTTTCTCACCGTTCTCGGGATCGCCATCGGTGTTGCGGCGGTCATAGGAACCGTATCGCTCGGCGAAGGTATCCGCACCCAGGCTGTCCAGACTATACAGGCAAGTTCCGATCTGACCCTCCTGGAGATCGTCCCCGGGGAGAGCGGCGGGACACGGCACCTGATAACCGGGTCGTCCGTTGAATATATCCGGGCGATCCCCTCAGCAGTGGCGGTATCGCCGGTCTATCTGGATTCATATGCCTCACTCCACCAGACCTATCTCCCGGTAACCGGCGCCCGTGGCGACGAGATTAGTTCGGTTCTTAACTTCCGCCTTGAAAAAGGACGGTTGTATAAAGAAGGATCGGACGAGGCGGTGCTGGGGGCGGATATCGGCGAATATCTCCAGCGCTATGAGGGGATGCAGATCGGAACGCCGTTTGTCCTGAAAATCAGGGAATACGATGAACAGGGAATGCCCAGCGACAGGGAGGTCTCCATCGTTCCGGTCGGGATGCTCGAATCCCGTGATGACCGTTTCGACTCGATGATATTCCTTGACGCATCAACCGTGCAGAAGGCCAAAAGAAGCCAGGAGGGGTATGATACGGTCTTTTTGAGGGTTTCTGACCATATCGCTGTCGGAAAAACTGCCGACGGGATCAGGGACCTGGGATTTACCCCGCACGGGGCATTTGAACAGATCGATGCGGTAAACCGGTTCATGGATGTTGTGGTCCTCATTTTTGCCCTCTTTGCCGGAGTATCTCTCGTCGTGGGAGGACTGATGATTGCGAACACCATGATGATCTCGGTCTTTGAGCGTACCAGGGAGATAGGTATTGCCATGGCGCTCGGGGCTTCTGAAGGGGATGTCATGCGGATGGTACTGTATGAATGCCTGTTTCTTGGGATCCTCGGTGGAGTTGCAGGTATTGCAGGAAGCCTTGCCTTTTCATGGCTCCTGAACGCTGTCGGCGGTCCTTTCATTCTTTACCGGCTTGGCGACGAATTCGCAGGGCTCTTTGGAAGCCGTATCAGCCTGGTTACCCCGTCGATGCTTCTTGCCGGTCTTGGAATTGCCATTGTGCTTTCCCTCCTGTCAGGAATATATCCTGCCCTGCGGGCTGCACGGCTTGATCCGGTGGAAGCGATGAGAGGTGGATGAAATGGCGGCGGAAAACACATTTGTCCGGTCACCGGTGGGGAACCATGAAGTCCGTAGAATAAATGAATTCTTTAACTGCAGGGCCGGGAGAGATATGCAGACCGGAAGGATCCTTTTTTTGGTCGTTCTTCTTGGTCTTGCGCTCACTCTGGCTCCTGCCGCCACCGCAGACTCGTATGTCGGGGGAATTCCCCTTACGACAGTGCGGGAGGGGATGGTATCGGGCGGACTCTTTATTGATGCATACCCCGGTCTAGCCACCCCTGCGGAACAATCCTTCGTACTTCCTGCCTATACCGATATACAGTGGGCACGGCTTTACGTCGATGTATATTGCGGCAACCAGCAGAACAATTACCCCGTTATTGCCACGGTCAGCTTCAACGGAGGTGACGGTGACAGGACGCTTGCCATCGAAGACCTCAATGTCGCGTATTCTTTTCCAGGCCAGGGCGGAAGCGGACCGGTACAGGTAAACGACCACTGCACCCGTGTGACCAGTGATTACCTGATGTGGTATGATGTCAGGGACCTTATCACCGGGAAGAACGTGGGTGCCCGGGCTACGACGGCAAAGCCTCCCGCGTATAACGGGACATTCGACGGGCGGATAAAGACAATCACCCTCGTCGTTGCCTATGATGACGGTGATGACGACCGGGTGTTTTACTGGGTGAATGCCGGTCATGACGTCGACAGTTACCAGTCGGAAGAGGCCGGAGATCCCTACACGGGTGAGACCGAATTCTCAACCGGGTCACTTGTCGGGGACTGGGACACTGCAACACTCCACAGTGTACATCTCTCAAGCACCGACGGGGAATATGAGTTCAACAGCGAAGATCTTGATTCAGGCAGGCCCCTGGGCCCCTATTTTGGAATCGACACCTGGGATGTCTCATCAGAGATCCGGCCGGGAAAAGACAGCCTCCTGACGTATAAACGGACCCCTGATGCCGCTGGTACGACCAGTGGTTATTTTAAAATAATCCTTTCCACGCTTGAAACCAGGTATCCGGGATCCGGGGTTTCAGGCGGAGGTTCGGGCGGGGGGACATCGACAGGTGAGATCGGGCAATGGGGGACGCGTGTGGATATAACGTCGTTCCCGGATGAAGCAGTCATCTATATCGATGACATCGAGATCGATGCGACCACGAACTCCACCCGATATGATGTCAGTCCGGGCAGACACGCGTTCAGAGTCGGGAAAGAAGGCTACCTGTCACCACAAAACCAGGTAGTGGATGTCATATCGGGAAAACAGACCGTGGTCAGTTTTAACCTCATTCCTTCTTCTGCAGAGCTTTTCATCAGTTCGGTACCTCAGGGCGCCGGGGTATGGATCGATGGCGAAAAGACCGGCGGCATAACTCCGGTAACCGTCCGGGACCTGGAGGAAGGGCAGCATTCAGTTCTCATTTCCCGCGAGGGGTATGATGACTTCATGAGCCTGGTCACCCTTTCATCAGGGGAGCGGACTGAAATTGAGGTCACCCTGGCACCTTCAGGAGGCACAACCCTGAAAGGTGAGGGGAGTATCTCCCGGACCGCAGGAACATCGCAGGAAACCGGTTACCAGGGTGGCCGTCTTATTCCGGCACTGACAGGGAGAGTGAACGGCAACGTAACCCTTGCGACCGTCAGTGATTATTCCGGGCTGATAATGCCGGGAGAATCCCGTCAATACCCTCTTAAAATCACCATACCTGATGATGGAGTGGTGCAGGCTGCACGCATATACGTGTATACGACCTGGAGCCATGATGAGACCCGCAGGGAAGGGACGTATTCACGGCTGAATACAGTGCTCGATGGACGTAATCTTCCCGTGGAGGCGGTATATACGGACAGAAAAGGGAACGCACCGTATGATTACCCGGTAGAGACCTGTGCATATGATGCCACTTCCATTGTAAAGTCATCCGGGGAATACATCCTTGAGGTGACCAGTAACTGCACGGGTTCAAATGTTACGGCCGTGTATGGTGCTGCCGCAGTGGTGGTCTATTCCCGGCCTTCTGATCCCGGGATAAGCTACTGGATCACTGAAGGGGCCGATATTGTATTTTCAAATGCCGGGTTCGGCGTGGCAGATGATCAGGCGAAAACAACCTCGTTCTTTGATGGTGAGATTGATCTCACGCAGGTGTCTGCGGCCCGCCTGACTGTTATCAGCACTGCAGCGTCAGGGCTGGATGAGGAGCGTAATACGGTCGGTCTGAACGGAAAAGACCAGGTGAATCTTCTTGACGGCGGGGCATCCGTTATCAGTGTTGCCGGTATCGATGTTCTTCCGGCCCTGAAGTCCTCGGGAAATACCGGGATGGCCGGTAGCATACGCGGGATCGGGGGTAAAGGAGATTACCTCGAGAACAGGGGAATGATACTGGTGGTCGCGGGCAGCCCTGTCAAAGAATATTCATCGTCCGGAAACCTGCAGTCAGGTCCGGATACGCCGTTCCATATCAGGTTTATTGCCGTGGTAGAGGATATCAATAAAAAGGTCGTTCGATGGGCTCTTTACCTCGCAGGCATGGTTTCAACACTCGATGAAGAGAAAGAATGCGAATGCAGTGTCCCTGCTGTAGCTCCTGTGACAGCTGATCCGTCTCCTGCCATTGCCGCACCAGCAACAGGACCTGTCCAGACAACGGACGGGGCCGGACTTGTCATTACCACATCCTCACTAAGCACGGGACAGGTGTCAGGGAACGGCGGTGGCACTGGGCAGCCTGCACTCGGGGGGGCGTATATCACCTCGTACCCGGGTGAGGCGGATATCTATATCGACGGCAGGCAGACCGTCTTCAAAACACCCTTTGTTGCATACGGCCTGAAGGAGGGTTTCCATACAATTACCCTGAAAAGAGAGAAGGATACCCTCTCATCACAGGTTTACATACCGGCAGACGCATTGATCCCGGTTGCATTCTCGATGGAACCTGCCATTAAAAGAGAGATATACCTGAATATGGCCGGTTTCGCCGGAGACCTGGTAACCTTCGGCGGAATTGCCCCGCCGGCATCTCCCGGTGAATCCGTGGAGATAGCGAACGGAGATACCTTCCTTACCGTACTTCATAACGGGTCGTACCTGTCGTTTATCGTACCGGGCGTACTCCAGTCAGGAGGGAGATATTCGTTGAAAAACGATCCATCCGTTGGTTATCCGGCTGTCGAGGTGATCAGCAGTGTTCCCGGTGCACGGGTGATGGTCGACGGTTTTGATACGGGAGAGGTGACGCCGGTCATCCTTCGGAATGTTTCATCAGGTGTTCACCGTATCGGCGTGCAGAAGGCCGGGTATCTCCCGGCGGAAGAGACAAATAATTATGTCGACACATCAAAGGGGATCGATTATACCCTTAAATTTTCACCCGAACCCTATGCATGGGGAACCCTGACCGTGGTATCGGACCCGCCGGGTGCAAAAATTGCCATATACGGGAAGAACTCGGGACTCACCACACCGGCATCGATACCGTATCTTGCAATGGGGTACTATGAAGTCCAGGTGACCGACGGGGAGATCACCAGGGCACGTGACGTTATACTGGAACCCGGGAAAAATATCACGGTTTCGTTCAACATGTATGCGGATTATTAATTTGAAACCTGAAAGATCCGTGAATCTCATCTTTCTTTTGCCAATCTGATGAATCAGTTTTTTCCGGAGTGAAGGAAGAAACCCGGGGCATGAGTGTTGCACCGGCATCGAAAACTGAATAATCACCTGGCTTATCCTTTCTCTTATATGTCATTTTAAAAAATAACAAAAATTTATAATTGATATGATTTAATGTTACCATTATTATAAGTTGTAATTTTGGAGTCAGGGAGAATGATTTCTGGTAATACGTTCCATAACAAAAATATCTCAGGTAGAAGACTACTAATTGTCCTCTGCATTGGACTTCTTTTCGGAGCATTGGTTCCCGGGAGCAGTACGGCAGACACCGCTCCGCTGTTAACGGTGCAGAATGGCACGGTCTCGGGGGATATCTATGTCGGGGCCTTCCAGCCGGTGCCATGGACCTCGCAGGCCCAGACGCCCGGACCGAAAGGATATTTGCAGCAGTTCGCTATTCCCACATTTACCGGTATACAGTGGGCCCGGCTGTATGCATCGGTATATGCAGCCGGTACCGATGACCGGGCAGGCAGGGCGACAATCTGGTTTGATGGCGACAACAACGGCGTGAATGAATCCACATGGGCAGAAGAACTGGCGGTTGCATCGGCCAATGACGACACGGTCTTTGTTGTCAACGACCACTGCAACAAGGTTTATTCGGACTACCTGGTGTGGTACGATGTTACCGGTCTTATCACGGCAGAGGCCCCGGTGGCATATATCCTTACTGAGAACGTCAACGGGTCGACTTTCGACGGGCGGCTCAAGATGCTCACCCTCGTGGTAGCCTACCATGACGGTGACACCGATCAGGTCTGCTACTGGGTGAACCAGGGGCATGATTACCAGGCATCGGGAGCGGCAGGGCATTCCACCGCTTTCGATACGTCCACGGTATCTCCGGGCTTTACCTCGGCAGTCCTGGAGAATGTTGCCTTATCCAGTAAGGATGCACTTTATACATTCAACTCGGGAACACTGTCCGGTGCCGACCCTGTTTTGCCGTACAATTATTTTGAGACAAATTCCTGGAATGTCACCTGGGATGTACCGGCAGGATCCGCCAGCACCTTCGAATATACGAATAACGGTGGCTCTTTTAAGACCACACTGGCCACCCTCGCGATCCGCTCCCCCGAACCGGTCACGCATGCCGATCTCGAGGTGACCGCTGTCGTTCCGAACAGCGGGTGTGGAAACGAGCTTTTTGCCCATGAACCGAACGCGGTCAATGCAACGGTAAGGAATAACGGGCCCGATGCCGCGGGACCGTTTATCGTCAGGTTCGTGGTTGACGGATCAGAAACCCTTGTCCCGGTTGACGGGCTCGCAGCCGGTTTAACCCTCCAGGTTTGGGCAACTGATGCCCGGTTGTTCGAAATG
>JBFYKV010000127.1:0-5605 GCA_041305745.1 Methanoregulaceae archaeon
GGCGATACCGTCGGTGACCCGTTCAAGGACCCTGCAGGGCCTGCACTCAACATCCTGCTCAAGCTGATGTCAATTGTGGCCGTGGTCTTTGCACCACTGTTCCTTTTATAATTTTTTTCCGATTTTTATTGCCTGGTAATCCCGCCTGATTCTTTCCAGGCCTTTCCTGCAACTATGTTATATCCCTGGATAATCGTTACATCCTGACCACACCCCCTCATCACGACACTCCCGGACTAACAAAGCCCGCCGAATGTGTGCATCCCCCGGAATTACTACATGGTCCGGACCTTGGGGGTATTGTTAAATGAAAGAGTCCCGATCAACCCTGCCCCGGGACATCGCCGGTGGGGGTGGTGGGGCAGGGAGGGGTGAGACCCCCTCCTGTCAGCGATATAGTCAAAACCCAGGTTTTATCAAAATGTGGATTTCGGCAGGGTGCTATGAGCCTCTGCTCATCGATATGCATAAAAAAAGATAGCCGCCCGGGGTTTACCTGACTTTTTCATACCGGCCGGAAAATGCTGATTGCAGGGTGAAGGAACTATATTTCAGATAAGGTTTTTTATAAACCTTTCATGGAGACGGTAATCATTCCCGAGTTCGGGGTGGAATGCAAGCGCCATGTGCTTTCCCTGCTCCACGGCAACAATACCTGCATCGATCCGGCCGATGACACGGACGGCGGGTCCGGTTCCTGTCGCAACAGGGGCACGGATAAAAATCGCATGAAACGGGGTATCAAATCCTTTTATTGAAATATCTGCCTCGAACGACTCTTTTTGACGACCGAATGCATTCCTTGTTATGTCCATCTCCATGAGGCCGAGCGTGACGACTCTTTCGTCATCGACACCAGTCGCCATCAGGACCATCCCGGCACAGGTGGCAAAGATACCCCCGGAAAAACGCAACAGGGGATCATACATCGCGTTCTTTATGATGAGACGTGAAATGGTGGTTGATTCCCCGCCAGGTATTGCAATTGCATCGAGGTCTTTTATCGCGTCTGCAGTCCGGAGAGCGCTGACCCGGGAGGACTCTTCCAGCCCCATCCCGGTCAATGCCTGGCGGAATGCATGGATATGTTCGCTTACATTGCCCTGGAGCGCCAGTACGCCAATATTAACGCCCACGGTACTGGAGCACCTCATCATCCCTGAGAAGGTGGACATCGAGTCCTTTCATCGCTTCCCCGAGTCCCTTGGACACCTCTGCAATGACTGCAGGTTCGTTATAATGGTTTACTGCTTCTACAATTGCCCGTGCCATCTTCTCCGGGTTGCCTGAATGGAAGATCCCGGACCCTACAAATACACCGTCTGCTCCCATCTGCATCATCATCGCGGCATCCGAAGGCGTGGCGATTCCACCAGCGGAAAAATTGACCACCGGAAGGCGGCCCATCTTTACCGTCTCGGCAAGGAGGGCGGCAGGAGCTTCGAGGTCACGCGCCCGGTCAACAATCTCCTGTGGGGTAAGCCCCTGCAGCGCCCTTATCTCGCCCATGATATTCCGCATATGACGCACCGCCTCAACCACGTTTCCGGTGCCTGCCTCTCCCTTGGTCCTGACCATCGCTGCGCCTTCACTGATGCGTCGCAGCGCTTCACCAAGGTCACGTGCACCACAGACAAAAGGAACGCTGAACTGCGTTTTTTCAATATGGAACTGCTCATCCGCGGGTGTCAGGACTTCACTTTCGTCAATCATGTCCACGCCGAGGGCCTCGAGAACCTGCGCCTCGACAAAATGACCGATCCTGACTTTTCCCATCACCGGTATGGATACCGCATCCATTATCTCCACGATCTTCTCCGGGTCCGCCATCCGTGCCACGCCACCGGCCTTCCTGATATCTGCCGGGACACGCTCCAGGGCCATCACTGCGACGGCACCTGCCTGCTCCGCAATCACTGCCTGCTCCGCGTTCACCACATCCATAATAACGCCCCCTTTCTGCATGGATGCGAAACCACGCTTCAGCAGCTCGGTGCCAAATCTCAGTTCCTCGAGTTTCATATGCCACTATATTTGGTCAATGATCCCAATATAAGTAGTGTGATCATAACCAGGAGCGAGAATACAAGCGTAATTACCCGCACCGCCCGGATAATCTCCCTGCCCCCCTCATCAAGTGTTTTTGTGCCGTTTCCGATGGAATAGACACCCGGTTTCTCAAACCTTATACCAACCCCGCCGGCCATGATCGCCATCGGGATTCCGCCATTGAATCCGGGCCTTTTTCGGGCATCCCGGCGCAATGTCTCCCATGCCGGCCGGAATGATCCGGTGCAGGCAAAATAGAGGAGGAGGAGGAAGCCGGTTATCCGCGCAGGGATATAACTTAAAATATCATCCATCCGTGCTGAAAACCACCCGATTCGTTCTCTTTCGTCACGATAGCCAAGCATCGCATCCATGGTATTTGCCGCACGGTAGATCGCAGCTCCGGGAAGCCCTGCAAGCCCAAAATAAAAAAGTGGCGCCACGATACTGTCAACAAGGTTTTCCGCCACGGACTCGTATGCTGCAGAGAGGATATGCTCACGGTCGAGTGCAGCCGTCTCCCTGCTGACAAGCAGCCCCACCTTTTCGCGTGCGTCCCCGATCGAGCCGTTCATGGCATTCACCACCGCAGTGGTATGATCCTCGAGAGACCGCCATGCGAAGCATACCTTCAGAAGGAACGGTGCAATAAGCAGTGCCAGGTACCATGGTGACCAGGCCTGGAAGAGAAAAAATGGCAGGGTAAAAAGAAACACGCTCACTACCCAAAGAAGCATCCCTGCTGCCCGCTGTGACCATACAGGCCATCTGGAAGGTACTCCCCACCACCCGATGAAACGCCCGAGCAGCGCCACCGGGTGAAAACGGGTCCTGGGATCGCCAAAAACACGATCAACAAGGAGTGCCAGCGGCAGTACAAGCGGTGCTATCGTCCACATACCCGGCTATCCCCTGTCTTTTTCAAAATACGTCTGCAAAAGTGAAAAGGTTTTGATATTTATTCTGGAAAAGAGACGATCGTTTATCACGTTGACGCCGGTAAAAAATTTGCTATCCTGCAGTTACAGGAACGTAAGCAGGGAGTTATTCAGCATTTTTCCGCTTCCCTCGGAAGCAGGTCGGGTATCCCGTCCTCTATCGGATACGAGACCCTGCAGGCCCCGCATTTCAGGGTTCCTTCGATGATTTCTTCGTTGTTCTCCTTTACTATATTGAGTTCAAGGTCTCCCTTGCACACCGGGCAGCAAAGGATGGGGAGGAGGGATCGCTTCATTGTTCATCACGGAGGTCTATAATCTGCGTGAGTTCAGGACCGGTGGATATGAATGTAATGGGGCACCCGATATCTTCTTCTGCCTGCTTCAGGAAGTCTTTTGCTTTTTTGGTAAGTTTACCATATTCCTTTACACCAAAGCATGCCTTGTCGACCTTGTCGATGCCGGTTATCGCACCGAGGGTGCACCCGTTGATCATCGCTGAGTAACGGGCCATCTCACCGTCCCATGCTCCGATCCTTCTCTGGCGGTGGGTAACCGTTCCGAATTCCTGGATGCCGAGACTGTCCGATACGTTCCGCGCCATCTCTGTATTGAACGGGCCTTCACCTACCCTCGTCGGGTATGCCTTGAAAACAACCACGACATCATCGATTCTCGTGGGTCCGACACCGTTGTCGGCTGCAATCTGTGAGGCCGAGGTATCCTTGCTGGTGACAAACGGATAGGTCCCGTAGTAGAGAGAGATTCCAAAGCCCTGTGTCCCTTCAAGGATGACATTCTCACCGCGCCCTATTGCAGTGTTGATCTCCATCGGAACATCCACCATATACTCTTCCAGTTCAGGGAGTTCTTTTGCCTGCCGTGCGACACGAAGCACGCGGTCCGAGTTGGCAGGACCGCATCCGCTTCCCGTGGTGCCAATTTTATCCTTGAGATATGCATTCGTGCGGTCACGCTGGATATGTTCTTCCTCGATGACAGTGCATCGCCTGTCAATGAAGACCCTTCCTTTCACATCGAGCGTTTCCACTTCATGGAGAAATACGCGGGGGTCCACGAGCACTCCCGTGCCGATGAAAAGCCTGGCTTCAGGATAGACAAATCCTGAAGGTACCATGCGTACGCCATATTCTTTATCTCCGACGATGACGGTATGACCGGCGTTCGGGCCAACTCCCCCGCGTGAAATTATTGTTGGGCAGTCATGGTGAGCAATATGGGCAACAATTTTACCCTTTCCCTCATCACCAAAAAATCCGCCGACGATTATGATACAGCTCATTCTTCAATCATATAGTATAGATCCAGTAACGCCATAAATCTATATACTCTGGTTCTGCCCCCGCAATTTTTCCCCGGATCAGCTTTTTTTGTTTTATTTCAGTGTATCACATTCCCCCGGTTACTTTGTTTCAAAGCGTTTCCCGATATTCCTGAAATACCGCCAGTGGAGGACAAGGTGGATGGCAACCAGGATAAAAAACAGCATTCCGGTGACATCATGAATGTCACGCCATTCCTGCCGTGTCATTCCAATAAATAAAAGGTCACTGATATCTCCCGAACCACCCCGGAAACCGAGGCCCCCGGATGGAAGGATCCAGAGGGTTACTGCACCCGAGATCATGACCGGGACCAGCATGATCAGGCTGGCGATATCGATAATTGCATTCAGCTGTACTGTTTTCATCTCAATCACATGATCGTATCAGTCATAAATGTTAGATATATCGATCATATGCTGTTCCCGGCCGTCTCTGGCAGCCGGATTAGCGGGCAGGAACCCGGCTTTTAAAGCAGCGACAGTTTTTCTCATTCCGAAAGAGTTCATTTGGCACGAGATAATCCCGGCACTGAACACTTTTTTAGGGGAGACCTGGGTTTTTTTTTGGCCCGGGTTAGAAAAGGTCCATGATACCGGGCGGCTCTCTTTTTTTCATGCCCGCCTGTGAGCGGAGGTTCCCCATACGCTCTGTTAAAAAAGATATAATATCATGCCGAATGGGCAGAAATGAATGCTTCCATTCTTTTCACCGCTTCTGCAAGGTCTTTTCTTGAAACTGCATAGGCGCACCTGACATGCCCGGCACCGCCGGACCCAAAAACGGATCCCGGCACCACTGCAACACGCTCTTCCCTGAGCAGCCCCTCTGCAAATGCGAAATCACTCATTCCGGTCTTTTCAACTGAGGGGAATGCATAAAATGCCCCTTCAGGGACGTGACATGCAAGGCCTATACAGTTAAGGCCTTCTATGAACAGGTTTCTTCTTATACGGTATTCCCTGACCATCCGGTTCTTGTCTTCTTCGCCTTTCCGTATCCCTTCCAATGCTGCGATCTGGCCCATTACGGGTGCACAGAGCATCACGTACTGGTGAATTTTAAGGCATGCATCGCAGATCTCCTGCGGTGCACAGAGATATCCGATTCTCCAGCCGGTCATTGCATAGGCCTTCGAAAAACCGTTCAGGGTTATCGTTCTTTCTTTAAGATCTCCGATCGTGGCAGGCGAGACGTGGTGCCCGTCATACGTCAGCTGCGAATAGACTTCATCGCTGATTAGCAGGAGATCATGGTCTGTCACAATATCAGCAA
>JBFYKV010000128.1:0-5601 GCA_041305745.1 Methanoregulaceae archaeon
ACTTACTTCGCTGTTTGCCGCCCAAATATTGGGTTGTGAAGTGCTTGAGCCGTATGAATCGAAAGGCTCACGTACGGTTCTTGGAAGGGGGGAACAGGGTAACTTGTTCTCCCTATTCGACACTCCCGCATCAATCGGCCGGGCATGGATCACCCGATCCGGCAAGGCCGTGATGTACACCATCAACGGCAGCAGGTACGTCTCTCCCCTGGCCCAGGTGAAGGGTGCCGTCTCAGGCGAGCGGAAATATGCCAATGTCTCGATCATGAAAGATGCCGGTCTCCCGGCACACTCCTCTTCTCCGGCTGGTGTGCCCGCATGACCGCATCCGGCAGCGTGTATGATGCCATCCCCCTCAAGGACCTGGAAAAGATCAGCGTCTGCGAGGAGAGGATCGCCGGGCTGGAACGGAAAGCATTCCAGATGGGAAGCGAGGCCCAGGACCTCCGGATCAAAATAGAGAACATCGTCCAGCCCTACCGGACCCGGATTGAGAGAGATGGTCTTGAGGCCTACCGGAACAGGGCAACGAGGCAGAACCTGACGGGTCGGTATTTCGACCCGCTCCCGGGGCAGGGAACGGAGGTGTCCTGACATGAGGCGGTTCTACAACATCGACCTCTCGGACCGTCATTTGCCTGATGTAACCCGATGGGTGCGGGAACACTTCACCCCGGAACAGGTCCGCTGTCCCAGGTGCGGGCGGGGCCTCTGGGGAGATACAGTCATCGGGTATCACCATTACCGTGGTTGGAAAACTCAGTATGGGGCGATGTGGCTCTTCATCCGGTGCCCGGAGTGCATGTACGATCTGACATTCCAGGAGTTGGGGGTTCCCGGGAATACGGACTTCTGGGAGCCTCTCAGGGACGAGGACCAGGGACCCGCGGAGGCCAGGACATGAAGCGCGAGGTCCTGGTCGACGAGAACGGCGAGCCCTGGGGGATCGCCTTCACCCTGGATGATCCCGACAACGACGGGTCTGAACTCTTCAACGAACTTACCCGGATCCTGGGGGATGACTGATGGCGGAAGATAGCGCATCCTCCTTTTTCGGCCCGGTGATCTCCGCCTACACCCGGGCCGATGCCCTGCGGGACGGGGTCCTCGTGGAGATCCCTGCCGGGGTCTGCCGGGAGGCCGGGATCACGGTCCCGGTCGCGGTGACCGACGCAGTATGGGGAATTGTTGACCCGGGGGACCTGGACCAGATGCCCGGGCAGGACATCGCCGGGAGGGCCTGGGACCTGATCTGGATGCTGGCGTGTGCGGCCAGGTCCGGGCAGGGGAGTCATCGATCGGCGCTGCTCTACAAGTGCGACGTTCTCGTCTTCCGGGAGGCACTCGGCGGCGGGGGACGAATCGAACGCAGGACCGTGACCCTTCGGGCCGTCTGCGGCCCGGGCGACCAGGGCGAGCCGGTGATCACCATTATGCTTCCATGGGAGGACTGAATAATTGGATATCGCACTACCAGGAGGACCAACTATCCCCGCACCCACTTTTTACACGACCGAGGAAGTCGCCGAGATGTTGAAAGTACACACGAAGACAATCCGGGCGATGATCAAGTCGAAGCGCCTGCAGGCGGTGAAGGTCGGCCAGGAATACCGGATCACCGACGAGCAGATCCGGGACTATATCGAGGAAAATAAGACGTGACCGGGGATCCCGGGTACCAAACCACCATGCTACAAGCAGGATAATACCCGGCCGGCCCGGTCAGCATACCTATAGGGTGGCGATTGTCTTACTCTTTTCCGCCCGGGATTGTGCGAAAACCGGAGCAGCCTCCGGCCTCGCCCACTGCTCGCTCCGCTCGCGTCGAGGGCTCGTCCTGCGGCGAAGTGGTGAGGAGGTGGTGACGCTCCGCTCCGGCGACGCCCTCACTCTGTTCGGTGGCGGCCTCCGCTTCACTGGTTCGGGTTCATCTTTACATGATGACGACCGACAAGCTTGACTCTCCCGGCCGGCCGCTCACTCCGTTCGCTTTCCCGTCCTGGAGGTCAACCGGTCGGTCTGCGGTGCAACGGTCCACCGTCTTGGGCCGACAGGCCTTCATCCCCCAGACTGCCGACCTCAGGGAGGAGGAGCCTGGCCCGGAGGGTGAGGAGAGAGGGGGATGCTTGCCCATCCCCCGGCGTGACGAAAAGGCGGGGCGTGATGTGGCCGCAGCGGCCCGAGCGACTGCCGGTTACAGGGCACATCAGTGACCTGTCGTGCAGGAGCGAGTCAGCGAGCGTCTACGGCTTTACGGGACACAGCGACGAACAGTCTGCATCAGCAGTCTGTGAGGAGCGGGAGGTAAGCAGGCGATACGAAGTGAGTGAAACGAGCGAGTATGGCCGTCATCGTATCAGGGCTCATCTTGGAAAAGCAGACCCACGCTGTGAGTGAAGGGAGATGGGAGCACCGGACGCCAGGAGGAGCGGACCGGCGACCGGAGCGAACAAGGTGGGGCGATTAATGAAATTATTTAGTTTTAAGCCATTCTCCTACAAGAAAGCGAATGAAAGATTTCGCCTCGCTGTGCGTCATGGGTTTTGGCGGAGCCTCAAATTTGGATTTTATATGTCTGGCATCTAACCCCAGAGCCGAGTAACTTTGTGCCGTTTGTGAAAAACGATCAGCTTCATTCCGATACTTTCCTTTCCGGCCAATCGGTTCGAAACCATCTTCCTCCAGTATTTCCAGCAATTTGTAAAGGCTAAACCAAGTGTCAAAATCATTTGAAATGAGATAAAACGCTCTCGCGACCAATGAATCTGTTTGTGCAATACGCTGCCATCTTAAAAGAGATTCGAAGGGGTTATCTTCAATAACTGTTCCATCATTTTTTGTAATTTTGGCCCTTGCTTTCGCTCGAACACCTACAGTTGACGAAACGTGAACAAATGTGTTTATTGCTTTTCCTTTAGTATCGAGTAACTCAACTCCAACAATTTTTACAAGTTGTAGATAGTTTGATGTTATTTTAAGACCGGCATTGATGATTAATAAAAATTCTTTCCCTCTCTCTTCAACTTGAGAACTTTCTTTTAATTTGTTGAAAGAATCCGAATAAAGAAAAAAATTACCTTCATTTTCCTTGATTGTTAGTTCAGAATTTGTAAAGATTTTTGAAAGATCGTTCAAATCGTCCCTATCGCCTTCTAATCGAACTCGCCAATACATAATTTGAGTACCCTAGAGGAGCAATTAGAACTTGTTGCTGTTAAAGACATGCGGGGGAAGGGATTTGAACCCTTGGACTCCTTCGAGATGGGGTCCTAAACCCCACGCCTTTGACCAGGCTCGGCAACCCCCGCACAGGGTTGATCAGTAATAGATCTAGTACCATTTAATAGCATGAGACCCTAAATCCCACTCCTTTGACCAGGCTCGGATACCCCCGCGAAGGGTGATCAATAATGGACCTGGTATCAGTTAATAGTATAAGGCCCGAAATCAGATATATTCACAAGGAATGGCAATCCAACTCCTGAAATTGCGAATAGTCTCATCAACGGCAGTTTTTTCCGGTTCATACTCTGGCGGAATACCCCCTGGGTCCGGAACAGTATATGTTGCCATAGTAATTCTCTTTTTGCGGCAGACCGGTCACAGTGCATCATCATGCAGTGAGTAGAATGAATTCAGGCAAGGAACCGGTGCGGCGACCCCGGAGTATTCACCTCATTCCTGCGGCGCTATCTTCGCGGTGAGATCAGTGCCTTTAATTCTCCATATAATACCCTGAACAAGGAAAAATCAAATAAAAAGATATAAAATCTAAATCAGAGGCTATTCCATAGTTTTGCGCATTGCATTCTCGTTGTATCGCACCCCGATAGGGTGAAATGACTTAATATGCCGGTATCATAACTTTTTTATCGCAAAACTATTATTTTGCGCAATTATTATATACGGGGAGATTTAATAGAAATGTGCCATATATGAAGGCCTGGATCGAAGTGGTTCGGGTTGAGACCTTGTCATATCAGCACCACGCAAGGTCTGGCAGTAACACTCGTCAGGCCAGGTTGGGATATAATATGGTAAGTAGAAAAATCACCATAAATACCGGGCAAAAAGAAGATACCGGCTGTTCGCCACCTTTCAGCCAGACCCTGCTCGATGGTGATTATTCCCTCCTACGAGCGAAAATACTTGCCAAGCTGGATGACGAGGATGTCAGGGCTGCCCTGGTTCAACTCGGCCTCAGGCCTTTGTAAAACTCATATATGGTACTCTTTTCGTTTTTCAAACGAAAAATGAAGAGAGACTGATGAGAGTCTGCAAGCACTTGAAGGACCCAAAAACTCCCCTGGGTTCATTACCCTTTATCAGGTCCTTTTTCTCCTCACGAAAAGACGTAAAATAATTTTCTTTTCTTAAAACCGGTTGACAAATCAGTCAGCTCTGACCTTTGCCTTCAGCACGGTTCTTTGCCGGCCGGTAACCCCTCCAGGGATGAAATTTGCACTGGGAGTCACCTTACGCCTGTAATGTTGTAATCGCTGGCTTGCCAGATTATCTCCCTTGGTCCGGCCGGAACTATCAGGGCAGCTCCCGGGCACCTGCTGCGGGCAGACGTACCCTGGAGAGTTGCCGGAATAAGGCAGTTCGATATACGGTTGCGCTTTAATTCCCGGTTAATTACGAGCAATTCCGAAAAGAAATGATTTTTTAACGTTCCGGCACCTGGTATCAGGTTCCTGGGAGGGCCGGATCACGGGTTATCGATGAAGACCGGGTAATATAATGAATGGCAGAATCCATGCTAAAAAAAAGAATTAACATAACCTTTGCCCTCATACATCAGTAAAGGATGAAACGGCTCGAGCACCTGGCAGTCATCGCCCATGACATGGGCATCATTTTTGAATTTCTTGCTGTCGTTACGCTCGTGCCGTTTGTTGTTCTCGTGATTTACCGGGAATGGGATATGATCATTCCCATGGCATCCGTCCCGCTGACGTTCTTTATTTTTGGATTTATCATCTCCCATGCGCCCCGACGCGAACACGTCCCGCGGCTGAGCGTAGCGCTGGCAGCTGTTGCTTTAACATGGCTGGCAGCAGCGGTTGTCGGATCGCTTCCGTTTATAATCGGTATGGAAATGTCGCTGACCGACAGTATTTTCGAGGCAATGTCGGGATGGACCGATACCGGAATTACCATGATATCCAACCTCGATTCCACTCCACGGACGCTCATCTTCTGGCGGTCACTGATGCAGTGGATCGGCGGTATCGGGGTCATCTCCTTTGGCATTGCAATGCAGAGCCGATCGGGAATTGCACAATTCCGGCTCTATCGTTCCGAAGGGCGATCGGAAGACCTTATGCCCAGCGTCGTATCGACGGGCCGGAGGATGTGGGTAATCTATCTTGTCCTGACCGTATTGTTCACAGCCCTCGTTATGTTTTCAGGAATTCCGGTATTCGATGCGGTCAACCTTACCCTGGTAGCGATTTCCACCGGCGGCTTTGCCCCTCATGACGCAGGCATGGCGTATTATAACAACTTTACGCTTGAAATGCTCCTTATTCCGGCAATGCTTGCCGGATCATTCCCTTTCAAGGTGTATTTTCTGATGTACAGGGGCAAGTTCCACCA
>JBFYKV010000129.1:0-3923 GCA_041305745.1 Methanoregulaceae archaeon
CCGATCTCTTTTACCTGTCACATTTGTACTCGGGGCGACCTACCTGCTGATTATCGATGATATCGCAAGAATGCTGATCAGCACAGAGATCCCTCTCGGTATTCTCACGTCTGTCATCGGAGCACCGTTCTTTGCATACCTTCTCAGACGGAGGCCGATTGGATGGATATGATCATAGACGTATCAGACGCAGGCTTCTCATATGACAGGCATACGATGGTATTTTCAAAAATATCCTTTTCACTGCATAAACACGAGATCTTCTGTATCCTCGGCCCGAACGGAATCGGGAAATCTACCCTTATCCGATGCCTTGCAAACCTTCATCCCCTTTGTACAGGGTCCGTCCGCCTTGCAGGCAAGGACCTGACAACGCTTCGCAGGAATGAGGCGGCCCGGGAGATCGGGTATGTTCCCCAGACCCACCAGGTCGCCTTTCCCTTTTCAGTGCTTGATTTTGTGCTTATGGGGAGGGCACCCCACCTTGGGACATTCTCCTCCCCCGGATGTGACGATTACGAAAAAGCTCATGAAATAATCGAAATGGTAGGGATTTCAGGGATTATGGAGCGTGAGGTGAACCAGATCAGCGGTGGCGAATTCCAGCTGGCAATGATCGCACGGGCCCTGACACAGGAACCCGGAATACTGCTGCTCGACGAACCTACCTCGCATCTTGACTTCGGGAACCAGATCCGGGTTCTTGATATCATCGACCGTCTCGCACGGGACGGTGTGTCAGTGATCATGACATCGCACTTTCCTGACCATGCATTCCTTGCATCGACCCGCGTGGCAATCATGCAGCATGGGTCGTTCATGTCATACGGGACTGCACGGGACGTAATCACCGAGGAAAACCTCAAAGAGACGTATGGAATTGATGTCATTATCGATTACTGCACGGGAGCCGCACGACATGTCTGTATCCCGCTCAAATCCGGAGACAGCAGGTCCGGTGAAAAAACCGGGAAATGTTACACGGACCTGCCTGAAAAGGTTTGTTTTTCCGGGAGATGACGATGACGCCGGTCAAGAAAATTTTGTATAAAAAATGAGAGTTGAAAAAAATGAGTTTTACTAAGAAACAGGTCGTATCGACCTTAATTATAGCGCTTATCATAGTAATTGCAGCATTGATCCTTGTCGCAGTGACATGGAACCCTGCCGGCCAGGCGGTATCCCGGCCTGTGGACGGGAAAAAGACTATTACTGACATGGCAGGAAGAAGCATTGAAGTTCCGGGTAAAATTAACAATGTCCTTACCACACAACCTCCGACAACGGTCCTTGTCTATGTCTTGTCTCCGGATACGCTTCTCGGAGTCAATTTTGAACCTAATACACAGGACGGAACCGTCTATATGCCTGATCGCTACCGTACCCTGCCCAATGTCGGGGGATGGTTTGGAAAAACGACCGGCAATTACGAGACATTCATAGCCATGAAACCCGATATCATCATCAATGGAGATACCGGGGTTGGAAACTATTCACAGGTCCTTAGTGAACGGCAGGAAAAATTCGGGGCTATCCCGGTAGTCGGAGTCCTCGATGCACGGGATGCAACACACTATGATTCAGCGATCACGTTTTGCGGGTCACTTCTTGGTGCAGATACACAGGCCGCCTCACTCTCGGAGTTTTATCACCGTGTGATGTCAGACGTTACATCAAGGGTCGGTACCATCCCGGAAGAGAAACGGGTGAGAGTGTACTATGCCGAAGGGGCAAAGGGTCTGCAGACCGATCCAAAAGGATCACCGCATTCGGAACTGATTGAACTCTGCGGCGGCATCAATGTAGCAGATTGCCAGATTACTCCCGTGATGGGCATGACACCCGTTTCAATGGAGCAGGTGCTCTCATGGAACCCTGACGTGATAATCGTCGGAGACCACGGGTTTTATCAGACAATCTACTCGGATCCGCTCTGGCAATCGGTCCCTGCCGTTAAGGCCGGACGGGTTTACCCGGTACCGCTTTCACCATATCCCTGGTTCGACAGACCGCCCGGAGTGAACCGCATAATCGGCATACCCTGGACCGCAGGTGTTCTCTACCCGGAATTATTCGGGGATATGGACCTTAAAGGACTAACACAGGAATTTTATTCGAAATTCTACCATTATGACCTGACAGACGACGAGGTGACCCGGCTCCTTAATCCCGGGTCCGGTATAGCCGTGGGGAATAATCCGTGAAGGCCTGTGCTTCAAGGAAGCTGATGGACGAAGAACGCAATGCACGTTCGTTCAACGAGGTCGCAAAAACGGTTTTTGCTCCGGTTTATCCAGTAATTGCAGCCCGGATACTGAAAAAATGTAATATCAACCAGGGATTTTGCCTGGATGTGGGGTGTGGCCCGGCCCATCTTGCCATAGCGCTGGCATCATTTTCAGACCTGACAGTCTATGCCCTGGATAATGCACGACCCATGATGGCGATCGTACAGGAAAATATTGATGAATACAAGCTTGAAAAGCGTGTAAAACCAATTTTTGGAGATGTTTCAGACCTGCCGTTCGATAAAGAGTCCATCGACCTTGTGGTGAGCAGGGGGTCTTTCTTTTTCTGGCAAAACCTCCCAAGAGGATTTTCCGAGTGCCTGCGGGTGCTCAAACCCGGAGGAATGGCCTGCATCGGCGGGGGATTCGGGGACGACAGACTTAAAAACGAGATTGTATCGGCGATGCAAAAACGGGACCCTGACTGGAACAGGAAGGTCAGGGAACGAATGGCCCGGTGCAACCCCCATGTCGTACGGTCATCCCTCGCAGCTGCAGGTATATTTGAATATGAACTCCTTCATGACGAATCAGGATACTGGATTTACTTCTGGAAAGGGGATCCCGGGCTGGACATCGAATAAAAGGCTGAAGCGGACGACGGAATATTTATTCATATCTCTGCGATCCCGGGGAATTCCGGGAAAACCATATATTGCATTGACCCCCGCCATGATTAATGGTGAAGTGTGGAACTTATACCAATACCTTTCTATTATATCAAGAACCTAACTAAAGATACTAAAATTATTTCCAAGAAACTTTTGCATCCATGAATTAGCAAAACTCAATGAGCAACCAAATTTTTTAAAGGCGTCGAGAATTACCTGTTTTAGGTAATCGAGATCTTGTACGAATGTCCGTGAAATGATTCTTCAAATACTTTTCCAGATGTATTCAATTGGGTTGAGATCAGGGGAGTATGGCGGTAAATACACTAGTTTCATACGATTCTGTTCGGCGAATTCCCGTGTTTTATTTGCATGGTGAGACCGAAAATTATCGAGGATTATAACAATATCGGCATCTGGATTCATGTTTCGGATAGCCTGGAGGAACTCGCAGACATCCTCCTTCTTCGAATGTTCGTGAAATTCAAGAACGGAACATCCGTTAATTGAGTAAAATCCGAATGTATTTGCCCGGAATTTCGATGTGTTCTTTACCAAAGTAGGATGACCAAGGGACCAGAGTCGCTGTGTATTTGCCGTGGTTTGTGGAGATGTTTCATCTAGAAATCCAATAATCATACCCGGATTTATTTCAGGTAAGTTTTTTTAAGAGAGATTCGGCATCATCGGGCCGACGGTAATCATGAGTGAATAGTTTTCCATATTTCATCTTCAACTTCTTCAGGATGATTCGAATTTGTTTAAGAGTATATTCAACACAGTATTCCTCGTGGATCAAGGTACGGACTTCATCGGTCGTCCATGTGGATCTTTGACTTAACAGTTCTTGTAACTGAGTGAATTCTTCTGATGAGAGTTTCATCGGCCTCCCTCCAGCATAACGAGGAATAATCCCCTCATATCCATTCTCATTCCACCTTCGTTGCCAGATGTATCCTTCATTCCTTGTAATCCCCACCCTTTGTGCAGATTCTTCAACACTCGTTCCGCCATATCGATATTT
>JBFYKV010000130.1:0-5691 GCA_041305745.1 Methanoregulaceae archaeon
TGAGGGGATACATTTCAACGGTGAAAAAGAATCAACTGCCTGTTCTGGCAGCTCTTGTCGATGCTTTCGAGGAAAACCCTTTCATCCCTTCTGTCGCTCACAGATCAGTCTGAATAGTTACTAAAGAACAATAATTGTGGCAGTGCCCGAACCGGGTAGCACGTTACGCAGAGTTAAAAATTTGAAATCCGGTTTTTAAAAAGGGTTTATTTATAAATTTTCCCCCGTTATGCAACCAGAAGGGGTCTGACAAATATTCCGATGGAATTGCTGATTGACTCCTCGTAGTATGCAGATCCCATGAAGTGGGCACGGTAGTAGAGCGGACTGTAGCCGGACGGAGTGTCGACGAGTACGTATGTACCTCCTGCTCCTGAGGTTGTCGTACCGGCAGCAGTCCAGTTGGTTGTATCGGTCGATAGTTCGACCGTCACAGTCTCCCCTCCAAGCCCGGTTTTAGAGACGGAATCAGTGAGCACACCGGTAATGGTAACGTCATCACCGGAATCTATGATGACAGGGTTTAACAGAGCCGTAATCGCTGACGGTTTTTTCACAATTACTTCAATAACGGAACTCATCGAAGCGAGTGTTGTCGCATCGCCACTATATACTGCCCGGTAGTAGAACGTTCCGCCGTTCACGTTTGACTGCAGGAAGATATAATATCCGTTCGGGAATGTATTTGTCAGCCAGCCGGGGTTCCAGTTGACGCCATCGGTCGAGGACTGGAGCCGGATCTGCCTGTTTCCAAGACCTGTTCCGTCATCCTGGGTTGAAAGGGTACCGTTCAGGGTAATAACCCCTCCAATGGATGCAGTGTCGGGTGTGACCGTTAATGTAAGCGTGGTTGCTTCCGGTTGCGGTGGTGCGTTTACCGTGACTGCAACTGCCGGGCTTTCTGCCGGGGAATATGTGATGGATCCTGAAAATACCGTACGATAGGTGTAATTAGCTGCTTCTGCAGGGGTATGTCGTATTGTGTACTCCCCGAGACGTGTTGCCCCGAGTCCTGCCGTGTTCCAGTTCAGCCCGTCGGTTGAGTACTGCAGCATAACTGCAAGCCCTGAAAGACCACGTCCGCTTGAACTGTCAGTGAGTTTACCTGTTGCGGTGACCTGTTCTCCGGCCATGACCGTTACAGGTGTCACGTTCAGTGTAAGCGCAGTTCCCTTCGCGGTTTTTGAGACGACATTTATCGTTGTCACCGGGCTGGTGGAACCGGTGAAATCAACGTTCCCGTCAAATACTGCGCGATACTGGTATGTGCCCGCTGTCCCCTGCATCTGGCTCACGGTATAATTGCCATCCGGCAGTGTGGTCATCAGCGCCGCGGCATTCCAGGTTGTCCCGTCTCTTGAGACCTGTAGTGCTAATGGCTGGTAGCCGATACCCAGGCCCGACCCCGAATCGGTCAGGATACCAATAAGGGTAAACGGAGTGCCTGCCGTCGGAGTTGACGAGGAGGTTTCAATGGTGACCGAGGTCGCATTCGCACCCGGCAATGATGTGACGGTTGCCTGCGTTACAGGGCTCACCGAACCCGTATACTGGCTTGTCCCCGGGAATTCAGCCCTGAAATAATACGTTCCTGTGGAATACTGGATCTGGCTCCAGGTAATATTTCCGGCATTATCAGACTGCACCAGTGAGAGTGTGTTGTAAGTAATCCCGTCAGGTGAAGACTTTATTAATACTGCCTGCCCTGCGAGGCCATGACTGTCCTCTCCGGCAGTAAGTCTCCCGTTGAGCGAAAGGAGTTCATTGACCTGCAGGGTGGAGGGTGTTGCCTGAAGCGTGAGAGCAGTTGCTTCCGGGCCTTCCTGTGGCGTTACCTGTACCATGACCGGGGCACTTGTCGCGCCCGAATAGGCAAATGAACCGGAAAATACTGCCCGGAAATAGTAATCCCCGGGTTGTGTCATGACCTTGTTCAGTGAATACTGGCCGATCCTTGTTGTTACAAGTCCGGCGGTCTGCCAGGTGATGCCATCATCAGAGACCTGTATCGTGACGGCCTGACCTGTAATTCCTGCCCCGGTTGAGGCATCAGATAGTTTTCCGCTGATAACTGTAAACTCTCCGGCGATAATCCCTGCCGGGTCTGCAGCGACGGTCAGAACCGTGGGCCGGGCTGCAAGTACCGGTGTAACACAGGTGAGAAGGAGAAGTATGGATATTCCGGCAAGTAGCCAGAGCTTTTTGTGTATTCGTTTCATATGAGCCACCTTTTATGACTATCCGCTAATAGGAAGTCAATTTTTTATGGAAACCGGTTTTTAACTGCGCAATGACGTATTTCAGCACCTTTGATCATGTGCAGTGACTGCCTTTGGCCGGGGATGCCGGCCCCCGATCCCATCAACAGTAGAACGGAGTACGGTTATATAAACATTTCTTCAGCATGTCGTATGGATGATGAATAATATGCAGATAGAGTGAGGTGAATAGTACCAAATGGTTGCACTACACACTGTATCCCGGTACCGGTATAGAGCTGAAAAATCATTCGGCGTGTGTCATGTCTCCGGGGGTTACGGTTCCTGCCGGCATCATCAGCGTGAAGTACCATGTATATTTAAGAAACCGGGTTCCATGACTACACATGTCACAACAACACGAAATAGCCGTGAATATTCCGCAGGGGCTCGATCCGGTCTACAGCAACATGATCCAGATCGCATACAAGGATGACGAGTTCACCTTTGTGTTCCTGCACCAGATCCCGGGGGTCAACCAGGCCCGTGCCAAGGCAATAGTCTCGATTACTCCCCAGCATGCCAAGAACCTCGTCTCTGTGCTGACCAAGACGATGGCGGACTACGAGCAGAAATTCGGCAAGGTCGAGCCCCCGCAGGGAAAACCGGGCGTCGAAGCAGTAACGACCATGAGAGGGTACTCGTAATAACCTCTTCTGGTCAGATTAATAAGTCCTGAATGCAACATATGTAAGGTACTGCGCCGCCATGGCTTAGCGGTATAGCGGCTGATTCGTAATCAGCAGGTCGGGGGTTCAAGTCCCCCTGGCGGCTTGTTTTAAGGGTTAAAACCGGTAACAGCCCCTTTATTATCGATAATTTCTTTTTTGATATTATGGTTTCTGACATACTGAATGGTATGGAGTTCACCCAATTCTAAGATTCTAATATCTGAAAAAGAGGCCGCGGAGCAGGCCGGTGCAGGTAAGTACAAAAAGAATGGATCAATAAGGATCTATCGCAATGTAACCAGGTTCCAGTACTTGAAATCACGATATGGTTCATTAAACCTAAATAAACCATTATTGAGGATTGTCCCGTTTGGAACCCAGGTTTTTGAACGGCACTCAAAAATTGAAAACGCGCTTGAGAATGCGATTATTGAATCCTACCTTCAGGGTGTATCAACGCGGAAGATCGAATATGTAATCTATTATCCTGGGATTGAAAAGATATCAGCCTCGTATGTTTCCAGCATAGTAAAAGAATTTGATTCAAAGGTTATAGAGTTCCTATCACGACCTGTTGAATCCTATATACCATATCTGTTCGTAGATGTGTCATATTTCAAAATACGAGATGGAATAAAATATTCGAATAAGGCATAACTGGTAATTGTAGGGATACGGGGAAAAGGGATTCGAGAGATCCTTGGAGCAAGAATCGCGGATTGTGAAGAGGAACTAACCTAGGGGACTTGTTCTCAGATTTGAAGGATCGCGGACTCCAGCGAGTAGACCTGATTATTTCAGACGGCCACAAAAGCATACAGAAAGCCTTACAACGGTCTTTTTACGGGTCATCCTGGCAGAGGGGTATTATTCACTTTATCAGGGATGCATTAAAGAAAGTTTCAAGAAAAGACCATAGATCTATCGCTTCAATTTTAAAGGATTCACTCAATGATCCCCGTATGCTTCAGGAATCTATTTTAGAACTGGAATCTCGTAGATATTCACGTGCCGCTGATACAGTAGAACGATTCCAGTTTTATCTGCTGAATTACAAAAACTTCCCTCTTGATCACCGGGGGAAAATCCGTACTACCCCTCTTCTGGAACGTGTCAATAAGGAGTTAAAACGTAGGTCTCGTTCAATCGGTGCATTTCCTAATAATCCTTCGCTATTGCGAATTGCAGGATCAATCCTCATGGATATCAATGGGGAATGGATCACAAGTAGACAGTATTTATCTGTCATGGGTAAGATATCCTCTTTGGATACAGGAACTGATAATACAGCTTGTTAAGTCGGGTAACTATCCCAATGGGGTGAGTGATTTGAAAAAAATTAAATTTGGGGTGATTGCGCTTTTATTATTTGGAATAGTCTTTGTATTGCCCGGAATCGTGTGCGCCGACCAAGTAGTAAATGCAACGCCTGAAACCCAGAGTATCTCGACGTTAACTAACGTGGATGCTGTGGGTATCACAATGGAGACTGATGCGGTAGTGTGGACTTTGATGAATGGTCCATCTGGTCCATCCCAGCTATTTACTTACACATGGAGTCCGGGCGGGGAAGGGCAGCCAATCGATTGGTATGATTTAGACCAGATAATATCGGACTTAGGTACGTCAAATGTAATGATAGGTAAAGGCCGTATAATTCAGTTGATTATTACCGATTCTATGTTGAATAAACCATTCCCAGGGAGTTTGGATCCGGGTTCGGCCGGTACCTATCAGGCTGCCGGAGAACAATTAACCGCGGATGGACCCACAAGTGTCAGTTCCGGGGGTTCAGCGTCCCGCGGCATCCATTCTGGAGTCCTCGACCCAGGCCAGGTACAATATTCTACTACCTATGATGCAAATATCGTCGCACAGGCTGGACATACTGTTTTCATTAAAAGTATGAATATCCACACCGGAAACAAGGTCATTGGTAAGTCCAACCTGAATGCGCAGACCATCCTAACGTATGCTGCAACCTCTGATGGTGGCAATGTTGCCGGTTCGGAAAACCTCCTGCTCGATGGTGCAGGTATGCCAACCCCCGCATCAGACCGGATGCTCTGTCCGTTCGGCTCGGCATCAACCAGTACAATCCCGGCGTTCTGCAACATTGTCGAAGCCGGAAGCTCGCTTGATATGACTGAAGTCTCTGTGGCATCAGAAGCTTCTTTACAGACGACTGCAGCCAGTGCAGATATTCCGGTAGCACTGTCCTACCACATTAAAGCACAGGGCTTTAACGGATATCCGGCACAGGGGTCCATCAGCGCCTATATCAAGGCCAATATCCAGGAAGGCCGTGGTGGCGGTGTAGATAAGGCTGAAGATCTCGCATTCTCCGAAACCACCACTGCAAGCGGAGAGATAACCCTCTTTGACAAGCTGATCGGGTATAATTCGGGAATGAGAAGGAACGCCTGATATCCCTTTTACCAAATAACATCCTGTCTACCATAATCCCCGGGAACGCTGGTAGCAGGAGTGTCAAACAATGGCAGATTTTATTGAACAGACCGTCACCAGGACGGCAGTACGGAACCTGGCCGCACCCATCGCGGACGTCGCAACGTTCACCACCATCGTTTCCGAAGTCATCGCAACCAACCCGTTCGGGTGTACCGGATACGATGTCGGGGGAATACCGCAGGACGCGGTGATCAAGAGCAAGGAGGCCTACGTTGCCAAGGTTGTCTATGAAGACAACGAGGCAAAGGCTGTCGGGAACGCAACGGCAAAGTGCCCGACTGTCGCAGCCT
>JBFYKV010000131.1:0-2604 GCA_041305745.1 Methanoregulaceae archaeon
AAAGAGTGGATCGTTGGAAAAGCACTCTTTACGATCCCACTGCTCGGGTATATCCCGCTCAATATCGTCCCTGTCGCAATCTTAATCATCGTAATCATGATCCTGTGGGAGATGTATTCAAAGCGCAACGAGAAGGGAAAGACGCCTCCCCGTAAAAAACCCGGGAATAAGAAATGACGGAGGGGTAAAAGAATGGACCATAAGCAGCTGCTTGCCGACGTTCTCGGGGGTCACCGCCTCTCAATAAACGAGGCAATATCCCTTTTATCGATAAAAGACCGGTATATTTTTGATGTAGTGTCTGCGGCAGACCGCCTTCGCGAGGAGAAGGAGGGGGATGTTGTCACGTATGTACGGAACCAGAATATCCATATTACCAATATCTGTAAAAATCTCTGCGGGTTCTGCAGTTTCGGGCGGCGTGCCGGAGACGAAGGGGCCTACTGTGATGACAGGGACACGCTGGTAAAGAAGACAGAACTGGCAATGGAGAGGGGTGTTACCGAAATCTGCCTCCTCTCCGGAGTTCATCCCGGATTTACGGCTGATAATTATACGGACATTCTTGGCTGGGTCAGGGAAGCGGCTCCCGGGGTGCACCTCCATGCATTCAGTCCTGACGAGGTGGCACATGCAGCAGCCAGGAGCGGGATTTCAACCCGCGAGGTCCTTGAAAGGTTTAAGGAGGCAGGTATAGGCTCACTTCAGGGGACTGCCGCAGAAATCCTTGTCGATGAAGTGCGGGACGTGATATGTCCGCGAAAAGTGGATACCTCAACGTGGGTGAGAATCATAAAAGAGGCGCACATGAGCGGGATCCGGAGCACCGCCACGATCATGTACGGGTCATGCGAGAGTGCTGCAGACCAGGCAGCGCACCTCTCCATATTACGGGATATCCAGGACGTGACCGGGGGGTTTACCGAACTTGTCCCGCTCTCGTTTATTCACACCAACACTCCGATCTACCGGGAGGGACTCGCGCGGCCGGGTGCAACAGGAAGGGAAGATATCCTGATGACGGCCGTCTCCCGCCTGTTCCTCGATAATTTTGATAATATCCAGGTCTCGTGGGGGAAACTCGGCCTGAAACTTACCCAGCTTGCCCTTCTCTCGGGCGGGAACGACCTTGCGGGCACCATGTTCTCGGACGACGTGTCGGTCGATGCCGGGGCCCTTGGAGCTGATTACCTGGACCCGGGGATGATGCAGTACATGGTCCGGGACATCGGCCGAACTCTCCGGCAGCGCCGGACCGATTATTCACTGGTCTGAATCAGGAATTACCCCGTAAAAAATAAAATATGCCCCGGTCCTCCCTTTTTACCAGTAAATGGTGTTCATTTTCGATTGTCCGTAGCAGCTTGAGCACTTCATTCCTGTGCATGCCGGTCGTCTGTGCGATATCATCAACCGTGCAGGGGCGCCGCCTGATAAGTTCACAGATCATCTCCGAAGGATCTCCCTCGTCAGGTGCGAACGGACTCTCGTGATTGGACGCATGGATGGCCTCGGTATCAGGGACACCAAGGAATGCCTTTATACGGCTGAGTTCCTGCGGGGAAGCCGGTTTTACCCATTCATCAGAGCCCGGCCGGTCAAGAGTATTGAGTTGTATCCGATCGGGACGGATTCTCCTTATCTCCTCGGCAAGGCCGCCTAATTCCTCGTCTGATGTATTTACACCCGGTATGATAAATACCTCGAGCCAAATTTCACCGCTGTATTCCCTCCTGAACTGCTCTATCCCGTCAAGGATACTCTTCAGGGGGAGGTCTTTTGCCGGGCGGTGTATCCTCCTGAATGTCTCTTCATTGACAGTGGAAAGCGTGGGAAGGACAACATCTGCCAAAGACAGGTCTTTTCGCACCTCCGGCAGCGATAACAGGCTCCCGTTTGTCAGTACTGCGATCCTGTATGAAGGAAATTCCCGTTTCAGGAACCGGATCACCTCCCCGACCGATGTTGAAAGCGTGGGTTCTCCAGACCCTGAGAATGTGATAAAATCAAGCGTGGGACTACCTGACAGGTAGGTATCAAGCTCTGAAAGTGCCTCTGAAACCGGGAAAAATTCCCTCCGCCTACTCTCCTTGTGTGTGGTGTGCCCGCACTCGCAATAGACACAGTCGTAGGTACAGGTCTTGAACGGGACGAGATCGATACCGAGGGAGCGTCCCAGGCGCCGTGAGCAAACCGGCCCGAAGAGGTGCGAAAACTGCATAAGCATTCCCTTTATTATAGCGCTGGCAAGAAAAAATGTCGGGTCGGTACAGTGAAGGGTGGATTATACTCAATTGAGTAATAATTTATACCGTGTTGAATAATTCAAATACATGAACAATTGGAAGATGTTGATCGGATTAGCATTTACTCTCGCCGTGGTCATCGTGATCTGCGGCTGTACCGGCAACGGGGGGAGTACCACCCCGACATCGGAACCGACTGCTGCAGTCACACCTGCTGCAGGTGCAGAAAAGGTCACCGTAAAGGTATTTCTCGCCGGAAGCCTGACCGGGCCGTTTGAAAAAATAAAGGCCGCATTTGAAGCAAAGTACCCGAACACCGAGGTGCTCCTCGAGCCGGCGGGTAGCGTGGACTGTATCA
>JBFYKV010000132.1:0-3298 GCA_041305745.1 Methanoregulaceae archaeon
TCCAGGATTGCGGTATCGTCCGGAATCAGCCAGGCAGGAGATCTACCGGATATGTCCTGCATAAAGATCCAGGAAATTGCGGAGGAGATGCTCCGATGAGTTCATCCGGAAGCATCCGTGGATTCGGGAAGGGGAAGGAAATGCCCGATTCTATTCGAAGGCTCATGGAGTTATCTCTTCTGCCTTCTGATTGTGCGGTTGACAGACAACGTGCAGAACTGCCCCGGATGGAGAAGTAATCCCACTGGTGTTCCCGGCCCGGGGGTTTTTCCCTGTGACAGGATTATGGAGGTGATGTGGAAAAATCACTCGGAACACTTGACGTCATCGGTATTTACAGACACACAGCTTTATTGACCGTAAATTGTATTCAATACTCACCTTTTACAAAAGCATTTTTTTAGATCACTCATTCCTGATGCAGGATATTATTCCCTTTACCTGAATGGTATCATGTAGTCATTGTCAGGATCAATAAAAAATTGGTTCTCTTATAACCACACGCGGAGATGTGTCCTTCAAGTTCATCGGGAGATATCGGCGTATGGAAACGGTGGTCCGGCCGTCATTTCTTCCTTTTTACATTCGATGATGATGACCGTGCCACCTAACTTTAATACTCTCCGGAAAAAGGATGGTTCCGGCTTTTTGAAAGGTCCAGTGAAATGAAAAACAGTGGAAATGTGGCATAGATTAATTGTATTGTCTTCGAACGTGTCACGCATCAGTGTACCGACGAAATCCCCTGTATGTTCACATCCGGGGTTTAAAATACGGTGTATCCGGGCGGCCCGGGTCATTAATCCCCATGGCGGAAGTAAATCATGCACCGGTTTCCCCGCGCTCATTGTTCGGATCCATGAGTTTATTCCGAATATTTTTCGGTCTGCAGGGGCTGATCCATGAATTTTTCGGCTTTCTGTTATTGGCACCGAACCTGCAATCTCTCTTCATGGAACAGCATGATGGGATGCAAAAGCCCGCAGAAAATCCTGATAATGTCACCACGCTCGACCAGGTGCCCCCCCCGGCGCGTTGCCGGGTGGTCTCGGTGCCTGCCCGCGGGGTGCTCCGGAAGCGTCTTCTCGCGATGGGTTTTGTCCCGGGAACGAAGATCGAAGTTCTCCGGGCCGCTCCCTTCGGTGACCCTGTAGAATACCGTGTAAAGGGATACTGCCTCTCTCTCCGGAAAGATGAAGCAAAGCTCGTCTCTGTCTCAACCGGGGAGGAGGGGGAGTGACAAAAATGCCGCTGGCCTTTGTCCCGGAAGGGAAGAAAGTGACGGTTTCAGAAGTCCGGGCCGGGCCCGGGATGCTCAGGCGTCTGTCATCCATGGGCCTGCACCCGTCTTCCCATGTGGAGGTGGTCTGTGCCGACCGCGGGTCGATGATCGTGTCCGTGGCCGGCTGCCGCTATGCCCTCTCCCGCGGGATGGCAATGAAGGTCCTGGTGCAGGAGGCAGGTGCCTGATGGCAAAGAAGATTACCATCGCGCTTGCCGGAAACCCGAACGTCGGCAAGAGTACCCTTTTTTCAGCGATAACCGGGACCCGTCAGCACATCGGTAACTGGCCCGGCGTCACGGTCGAGAAAAAGAGCGGTTCCGTCCGGCACGGCAACCGCGAGATCGAGATCGTCGACCTCCCGGGAACCTACAGTCTGACTGCCTACTCGCTCGACGAGGTCATCGCCAGGGACTTCATTATCGACGGGAAACCTGACGTAGTGGTCCAGGTGGTCGATGCCACCAGCCTCGAACGGAACCTCTACCTGACCACCCAGCTCTCCGAGCTCGGCGTCCCGCTCGTCATCGCCCTGAACATGTCAGATATGGCCGAGCAGCGGGGCGACAGCATCGACCGGAAGAAGATGTCTGAATACCTGGAGATACCGGTGGTCCGGACCGTCGGGAGCAAAGGGGAGGGAATCGGCGACCTGCTCGATGCCGTCGTCAGGGAAGCCGGGACCTCTCCCCACCACGAACATTCAATCGGCTACGGGGACCAGGCCGAACAGGTGATCGCCGACCTGATCGGGGCTCTCCGGCAGGACCCGGCCCTTACCTTGCGCTACCCGCCCCGCTGGCTCGCGGTCCGGCTTCTTGAAGGAGACGAAGACGCGGAGAAGAAGATCCGCGAGAGCAGGGCCCGGGACGCCGTTTATTCCATCCTCGCGGAGATTGATGCCGGCGAGTACGAGGCCCTGATGGCCGATCGCCGGTACGAGGTCATCTCCGCAGTCCTCCCGCAGGTATGCTCGACCTGTGTCCGGGAGATGACGGCATCCGATCTCATCGACCGCGTGGTCACCAGCCGCTACCTCGGCATTCCTATCTTCCTTGCCCTCATGTGGGGTGCTTTCGAGTTGACCTTCACCGTTGCCTCGCCTTTCATGGGAATGATCGAAGCAGTGCAGGAGTACCTTGCCGGCGCCGCGGCAGGCATCCAGCCCGAATGGCTGGCCACCCTGGTAGGTGACGGCCTGATCGGCGGGGTGGGATCGGTCCTGATCTTTTTGCCTAATATATTCATCCTCCTCTTCCTCCTGGCGATCCTGGAAGACTCGGGGTACCTGGCCCGGGCGGCCTTCGTCATGGACCGGCTGATGTATTCCATCGGGCTTCCCGGGAGGTCGTTTATTCCCATGCTGGTCGGGTTCGGGTGCAACGTGCCGGCTATCATGGCTACACGGACGATCGAGGATAAATCTGACCGGCTGATAACCATCCTGATCAACCCCTTCATCTCCTGCGGGGCCCGCCTGCCGGTGTTCGTCCTCTTTGCCGCGCTGTTCTTCCCGGAGAACCCGGGCACGGTGATCTTCGGGCTCTACGTGCTCGGCATAGTGGTGGCCATCGCCTCGGCAAAGCTGTTCCGGGCGACCATCCTCCCCGGAAAACCCGCCCCGTTCCTGATGGAGATGCCCCCCTACCGCCTCCCGACCCTCATGACCTCGGTCCGCCACATGTGGGACCGGGGGTCGATGTACCTTCGCAAGGCAGGAGGGATCATCCTGGTCGGGGCCATCGTTATCTGGGCATTGGCAGCGTACCCTGCCGGGGTCGAGTACGGCAGCGCCGCAAGCTATGCCGGCATGATCGGGCAGACCGTCCAGCCGATCTTCGAACCGCTTGGTTTCAACTGGGAGATGACCGTCTCGCTCATCTTCGGCTTCGTGGCCAAGGAGATCGTGATCGCCTCACTCGGCACCCTCTACGGTGTGGGCGAAGATGCCGGTGCACTCGAGGGGGCCCTCCTTGCCGACCCGATGCTGGGCTCCGTCACTGCGCTGGCCTTCAT
>JBFYKV010000133.1:0-7475 GCA_041305745.1 Methanoregulaceae archaeon
ATGTTTCAGGAGACCCCCGATATAATAAAGTGCAGTTTCAGAGAGCTGCTTTGGCCCCTTTGGATCATAAAATGCATTCTTGCCATTCTTTGAGAGTGATCCGTGGGTGTGCATCCCGGACCCGTTTATTCCGGCAATCGGCTTTGCCATAAAGGTCGCATGAAGGTCTTTCCGGAGTGCAAGGGTCTTTGTTGCAAACTTAAACGTGATAACCTTGTCAGCGGTATCAAGTGCATTACTGTATTTGAAATCGATTTCATGCTGGCTTTCAGCAACTTCGTGGTGTGAAGCCTCGATCTCAAAACCCATCTGTGTCAGGGCGAACACGATGTCACGCCTTACATCCTCGGCAGAGTCCGTCGGTGCGAGGTCAAAATACCCGCCGTAGTCCTGGAATGTTGTTGTGGGCTTTCCTTCAATCATCCTGAAGAGGAAGAACTCAAGTTCGGGGCCGGTATTGAAGGTAAAACCCATCTTTTCAGCTTCTGCAATGGCCTTCTTGAGGACATACCTCGGGTCGCCTTCGAACGGTTTGTTCCCATACGTATAGATATCACAGATGAACCGTGCCACCCTTGCATCTGCCGGTCTCCATGGAAGGATGGAGTATGTCGACAGATCGGGTTTTAAGATCATGTCTGACTCTTCGATCCTGGCAAAACCCTCGATCGAGGACCCGTCAAACCATATCCCCTCTTCTAAGGCTTTTTCTGCTTGTTGGACCGGAATCGCAACATTTTTCGGCTGGCCCTGGATATCGGTGAACTGAAGGCGCAGAAATTTTACAAGATCTGCATCAATTCTTTCCAGCATTTCCGATACGACATCGTTGGTCATATGGAAAATAGCTTCTACCCAATCATATTTATATCTAATTGAATAAACATTATCAGAATAAAATCGATTTGATTCTTCTTATTGATCTGAACTGTGATAAAGATGTGTGGTATCATTGGCGTAATCGATCGCGGCCGTCAGCGGATGGATGGCTCAAAGATTAAAAATGCTCTTTCCCTGATGGACGAGCGGGGAAGCGGGGAAGGAGCAGGCTATGTTGCATACGGGGCTTTTCCTGATTTTGCAGACCTCTATGCAGTGCACGTGTTCTTTGACAATATCCATGAGACAAAATCCGTGGTCGACAGGGAACTGAATAAATGGGGGACGATTGAGCACGAGGAAGAAGTCCCGACCTATGAACAGCCGAATATCAGGAAAGTGCATACCCCGTGGAGATATTTCTTCAGGCCCGACCCGGCCCTCATGCCACGGAGCACTACTCCTGATGATGATATTGTGGCCTACCTGGTCATGCGTATCAACACTTCGATACCGGGAGCACTTGTCTTTTCATCAGGAAAAAATATCGGCGTATTCAAGGCATCAGGGTGGCCGGAAGAAGTAGCAGATTTCTACCGGATCCAGGACTACAAAGGATACCTGTGGCTCGGGCACAACCGCTATCCGACCAATACACCAGGATGGTGGGGCGGGGCTCACCCATTCAACCTCCTCAACTGGAGCGTTGTGCATAACGGTGAAATCACCTCTTACGGGACAAACCGGAGGTATATTGAAAGTTATGGCTACAAATGCACGATGTTTACCGATACCGAGGTTGTAGCGTATCTTTTCGATCACCTCGTACGACGGCAGGGAATGACTCCCGAACTGGCAGTCCGGGCGCTGGCCCCGCCTTTCTGGGACGAAATCGACAGGATGCCGGAGAAGGAGGAACTCGTCAACAGGGCAATACGCCTCGCATACGGACCTGCTCTCATGAACGGGCCGTTTGCCATTGTCGTGGCAACCCATGATACAATGGTCGGCTTTACCGACAGGATCAAGCTCCGTCCCCTTGTAACCGGTGAGCGTGGCGACAGGCTGTATATCTCCAGCGAAGAGGCAGCAATCCGGGTAATGGAGCCGGACGTGGAAAATATCACCATGCCACGGGCAGGAGAGCCCGTCATCGGGAGGGTCAGGACGTGACGATTGGAAGTGTCCCGACGAAATTCCGCATCTCTGTGGACCATGACCAGTGCATGCTCTGCGGGAGGTGCATAGAAAATTGTCCTTACGGCGTCTTCCGGATGGAAAATGACAGGATCCATGTGAATTCACGCCAGTGTGTCGCGTGCCACCGGTGTATTGCGATGTGCCCGCGTGATGCCATAACCATAAAGGAACGTCCTGTTGACTACCGGTCTCACCCCCTCTGGACCCCGGAGACACGTGAGGCCATTTATAACCAGGCTCGTTCAGGAAAGATTATCCTGTCGGGTATGGGAAATGCCAAACCATACCCTGTCATTTTCGACAGCCTTGTTCTTGATGCCTGCCAGGTCACCAACCCCAGCATCGACCCTCTCAGGGAACCGATGGAACTTCGCACCTATATAGGGAAAAAGCCGTCACGGCTGGAGTTTAAACGTAACAATGGCGACATCGAGCTCCTGACAAGCCTTGTCCCGAACCTTCAGCTCGAGACCCCCATAATGATCGGGCACATGAGTTACGGTGCAATCAGCCTGAATGCACAGCTCAGCCTGGCACGGGCCGTATCTGAAACAGGGACCTTTATGGGCACAGGTGAGGGTGGCCTTCACCAGAAACTCTACCCGTACCAGAGCCACATGATCGTCCAGGTTGCATCGGGACGGTTCGGCGTGGATATCAACTATCTCGAGCGGGGAGCAGCAATAGAAATAAAGATAGGACAGGGGGCCAAGCCCGGGATCGGCGGCCATCTTCCCGGTGAGAAAGTATGTGCCGATGTCTCATGCACGCGGATGATCCCGCTCGGGAGCGATGCCATCAGCCCTGCACCCCACCATGACATCTACAGTATTGAAGACCTCAAGCAACTGGTAAGAAGTCTGAAGGAGGCGACGGAATGGAAAAAACCTGTATTCGTGAAGATTGCAGCAGTCCATAATTCAGCCGCAATTGCAGCAGGTATTGCACGTTCCGGAGCCGATGCCGTTGTGGTCGACGGGTTCCGGGGCGGAACGGGAGCTGCTCCCCGGGTATTCCGTGACCATGTCGGGATACCGGTTGAGGCAGCAATTGCAAGCGTCGATGCGAAACTCAGGTCACAGGGTATCAGGAACGAAGTCTCGCTTATCGCAAGCGGCGGGATCAGGGAAAGTGCTGACGTCGCAAAGATCATCGCACTTGGCGCTGACGCGGTCTACATAGGTACCGGCGCTCTCGTTGCGATGGGGTGCCGCGTCTGCGGGACCTGTTACCGTGGCCTCTGCCCGTGGGGAATTGCCACCCAGCGTCCGGACCTTGTTGCCCGTCTTGACCCGGATGTGGCATCGAAAAATGTTGCCAACCTCATCCATGCATGGACCCTTGAACTTGCGGAGCTCATGGGTGCTGCAGGAATCAACAGTATAGAAAGCCTTCGTGGAAACCGGGACCGTCTCAGGGGATACCTCCTCGACGAATCGATCATGAAAGTACTCGATGTAAAACCCGTGGGGGCCTGATAATAGTGAAAAACGTCCGGATTGATGCAAAAGGAATGCATTACACACCACTTAACCAGGCCATACGAAGGGCCGTTGCCGACGGTGCGGATGAGATTACGATAGACAATGTCATGGGACAGAGGTTTATCGCCGATGGCCTGAAGGGCAGTGTCTCCATCGTTATCAACGGGGTCCCGGGCGGGGATCTCTGCATGTTCATGAGCGGCCCTACCTGCACAGTCCATGGGAACTGCGACCATGCACCGGGGAACACCATGGATGCAGGCACGCTGATCATCCATGGAAGTACCGGCGATGCCGTTGCCCATTCCATGCGTGGCGGAAAGATCTTTGTCCGTGACGACATCGGCTACCGTGGTGGCATCCACATGAAACAGTATGATGAAAAACGCCCGGTCCTTGTTGTAGGAGGAATTTCAAGGGCATTTCTTGGCGAGTACATGGCTGGCGGGATAATCCTTGTACTTGGCTTAAATCGCCCGTACCCGGTGAATGAACGGGGTGTCGGTTCAGGAATTCACGGGGGTGAGATCATTCTTCGCGGAGAGATCGCAGATGAGCACCTCGGAGTGGGAACAAAAAAGACCGTTCTCGACGAACAGGGCATGACGGAGATCATCCCCCTTATCCGCGAGTTCTGCGGGTATTTCGGGATAGATCCTGCACCCCTTGAAAAAGACCGGTATATCCGTATTTCCCCTGCAAGCAGCAGGCCGTTTGCGAATAAATACACGTGGGAGTAGTGGTTGGAATGGAGAGAAAAAATTACCTGGATCTGAAAAAAGAAGTCTGGGACAAGGGTATATGTGCAGGCTGCGGCGCATGTGTTGCCGTATGCCCGGCTGATGCCATCTGTTTCGGGAAACCTGGCGAAATGGGGTGCCCGGGAAATATCGGGTACTGTAAGAGTGCAAACGATGAAGTCTCCTGCGGTGCCTGTTACGATGCCTGCCCGAGAACAGGGCCGGGCCCGAAAGATGCCCTCGGTCCCTTTACGCAGATAATTTCCGGGCGGGCATCTTTTGAGGTCCCTAAAAAACAGAGCGGCGGAGCAGTAACGGCTATTCTTTCAAACGCACTTGATGAGGGACTGATCGATGCCGTGGTCACGGTAAGTGAAGACCGCTGGTCTCTCCGTCCGTCATCGGTGGTGATTACCTCAACCGAAGAGCTGGTGCACCAGGCAGGAAGCAGGTACAACTGGTGGGTGCCGCTTGTTGCCGCTCTTAAAACTGCAGTAATAGAGAAGAAATACAGGCGGATAGCCGTTGTCGGCGTCCCATGTGTCGTGCAGGCTTTAAAAAAGATCCGGGAGAGCGACAACGACCTGCTCAGGCCGTATGCAGATTCTATCCGCCTTGTCATCGGCCTGTTCTGCACCGAAACCTTCGATTACCAGGCACTTGTCAATGACAAGCTGAAACGGGAATACCATATCGACACCTGGCAGATCGCACGGCTCGATGTGAAGGGAAAACTCGAGGTTACCATGAAAGACGGGTCATCCCTGACCCTTCCGCTGAAGGAACTGGAAGAGAGCATCCGTCCCGGCTGTCATTTCTGCCAGGACCTGACCGCAGTCTATTCAGATATCTCTGCAGGGGCAGTCGGAAGCCCCATGGGGTTCACCACCCTGATCGTCAGGAATGATACAGGGAAGATGTTTATCGAGAGCGCGGAGAGGAACAAGAGACTGATTACCGGGAAAGACATCGACATTTCCGCAATCGAGAAGCTTGCGGCTGCAAAAATCAAAAAGAACTCCCCACTCTGATTTTCAATTTTAATTCCTTCTTTTTAAAAATAAATGCCTGATTATCGCGTTTATTGGACCTTCCGCAATAAGGGCGCAAGGGTTATTTTATTTATTTTTTGAAATAATATACAAAAGTAGAAAGGTGAGAAACCTTTCTCAATCCCACATTGTTGACTTCTTTGAAACTTTTTGCGCAAAACAACAGATAGATTTTATATAGTATAATTTCATAAGCAGTCATATTCCCTTTTCGGACGGGGGACCATGCATACTTCGTGATGGCGAAACGGAGTATGGATGAACAAAGTACGTCCTGAATCACACGTATGAAAGAGTACCAATCAAGGTGGCCATAAATAACCTAAATCGTGCATTCACGGTGGCTCTACAACTGTCATCTTCGTGCTGCAGTATGGCAGGGTAGCAGGATGCATCAGATCCAAGGGGAGAAAAAAATGAATGAAGTTCTTGGCGGCAGTAAACTGAACTATCGGTTTCTGCTCATCAGTATCATTGTATCGTGTTGTATGCTGGCAACCATTGCCACGGCGACACCCGATACAGTCAACGTTGTCTTATCCATAGACAATCAAGGCATAGTACCAGGCGAAAACGATTACCACATCACGTTCCACGAACATCGTGGGATGAGTATGGATATTAACGGGTTTTTCGTAACACTCGACCCGAACACCACCGTCGATAGCGGAATAGATCCTTCCTGTATAAACGTATCAGTAAACGGCGGTACACCCACCCCAGTTAGAGACCTTCTAGCAGTTATCGACAATAGAGACCCTAATTATAAACAATACGATTTCCTAGAGGGAACAACCTCGCTGAAATTCCTGACCCCGGTAAATATCCCGTTCAACAGTGATGTGAGGATAGATATCGTCTGTGGCCTTGAAAACGAATGCCCCTGCCCTCCGAATGGATACATGGTATGGGTGAACCACGACGGTGAACTTAATGCTACCCCGAGCAACAGTGTCCAGCTGCAGGTAGAGATTGAAGCATCCGCAGGAGACAACGGAACTATCGACCCTGAGGGAATTGATCTCTACGACTGCGGGGAGACGCCGGTGTATACGATCTGTCCAAAGGCACCCTGCTACGAAATTGCATCGGTGCTGGTCGACGGCAACCCTGTCAATGTGACACCGATCAGCGGGGGCTGTGGAACGTATACATTTGCACCGCTGAACTGTTCGCACACTATCAAGGCCAATTTCACGATCCTGACTTCCGATATTGATTATTCTGTCGTGAATGATATTGGGGGTACAATTCTGTCACAGCAGTATCCATTCCTTTCAGCTCCGCCGAACCAGACGGATGTGGTGAACTGCAGTGATGACGCGTGTTATACCATCACAGCGGATCCCGGATATATCATTAAACACTTGAAGAGTGACGGATCACTTATTGCAATCACTAATAACACCGAAATGACATATTGCTTCAATAATGTCACTTCAAACCATTCACTCAATGCTACATTTGGCCCGCCACAAAGAGTATTTTTATATCTGAAATATCAGCAGCCCCTGAGGCTCTGCCAGGGAGTCTATGAGACTGGACTCGGTGCCGGAACCGAACCCAATCGTAGCCCCGTCTTTTCGTCAGAAAACATCACGCCTGTTGTAGAATATGCCGATTCAGTCTATCTCGGCGGCAACAGTTCATCGTTCGATGTCAACGGGACGACCACCGGGACGACGTTTGGCTCGTATTCAGCAGGTACCTACACGATTCTCGGCTCAAGTGCAACAGCTGACAGTCTGACCATCAACCTGCTTTCAGCCCCGTCCGTGAGGCCTGAGACCTACAAGTTCACGTATAGCGACGGTACGAACACACGGTATGCAACGCTCGTCATCCTGCCTGACGGCACGATGTTCTGGGGTGCAGCTGCACCGACCGATGTAATATCCATCAGTGCGGTCGAGGCACAGATCCCTGCATGGGAGCCGGTCACCCAGGCATATCTCGATGCAGTTCCCGATTTCGAGGGGCTTATCGGGGCAGTCATCTATGTAAGTAGTTATACTTACCAGGAGAACTTCAAGGTTGACACCCCGGCCCTTCACCTGAAGAACATGCCCGGACAATCACCGATCATTGACGCCAACGGCCTTAAACCGGTCGGAAGCGGCCCGACCGAGTCAGCAGTATTCCTCTCTGCAGGATGTACGGGAATCGAAGGATTCACCGTG
>JBFYKV010000134.1:0-11088 GCA_041305745.1 Methanoregulaceae archaeon
TGGATGGGCGTCGCGTTAATCGACACTGCCGGGACTGGGGTAATTCCCTGGCAGGCGTTTTGGTCGTTGGCAGTACTGGTCATGCATCCCGCCGCGAAGACAAAACAGAACGCAATGACGATCGCCGGGATGATAAGAAGGGTCTTGTGCATGGAAAAAGCCACCTCACTGTATCTGATAAACCGATAATCATAGACTTGGATTATGCTCCGATAAATGTTGTTATCCGGCTGACCCTTCTGGCAATAGTGGAAAGAACAAATTTATCTGAATGGATTCCTCACTCATATCCCCCGTCCGCGTACTATATCGAAAACCGCATTCCTGTGAAAAAAAACATGAAAAAAATTATCGGGGAATTCCGGATACCGGACGCGATGCAGTGGCCCGAAGCAGGATCTTTCCTTTATGACCCTCGTGTCCGGGATCGCCAATCGCATTGTTTCGGGCCGGATCAGCACATAAAAAAAGATCCTGGTCCTCTTTTTTATTTCTCCCCGATGACAAGGACCCTCCACTCTGTCCCGTGAAGTCCGACCGTGTCCCACCAGGTTTCCTTCCGGACGATCTGCCCGGACTTGACGCTGTAGAACGGGAAGGTCGCATACCCGGAGCGGTTGGTTGAATACTGCCGGGCAAGGTCGAGGATCTCCGGGAAACCGGCAAACGCTGTCTCATTGAAGGTCTCCTTTCCCACCAGTTCCGGGTCGGCGTGGTAGAGGAGGAGGCCGCCTGTCTGTGCGACCGTGAAGGTAAACGGCGCCTCTTCCATCGCATTTTCGGTGACCGGAGCGATCAGTTCATATGGCAAAAACGCGATGCTCACCACTCCGGTAAAATTCCCGTCGGCTGAAAAGACCGGGTATGCAAGCACTGACCCGTTTCCGCCTTCGGCCAGGGGGATTACCTCGCTCATGACGGGCTCCCGTGTCGTGAGCGTCGTCCTGACAATCTCGTATTCAAAGAGGTTCTTACCGATCAACATTTGTGCAGTGACAGGTTCTGCGGCGAGCACGGTACCGTTCGGGTCATAGGTGATCACGTTTATGATCGCAGGATTGCCGTCCGGTAATTTCATGAGCACCGCGTCCGCGTCCGGGCCGGAAATACCTGTTCTGCCGAGTTTTAATGCCGCATCGGCAACGGTGTCGTTAAGCTCATCAAGGGCGGCCTGTGTCTCGCCGGTTACCTTGTCGAGAACCTGGAGCATGGTCTCCTGGGCGGGAACCGGGGTTGATACGCTCACGTTTGCAGTGCCCTGCTCCTGGACGCAACCTGCTATAAGAAGGAACAGTGGCAAAGCCACTAAAACGAGGATGATCCGGTATCTGTTCATGCAATACCGGTTGGAACGCGGAGCATTTTTTTGTTGTGATCCGGAGATGGGAGAGGGGGTCAAATACCGCTCCTTTGCCCGGACCATGATGGTATCCGAATGAAGGCCGCCAGGCTTTCGTCTTATCCCGCGGTATCTGTACAACGAAGAACGCCAGGCAGAAACAAGGGGTGGAGGGAGATGAAATCCCCGGTTCAGATCCCAATGACCGGAACCACGAAAAACGTTGCGTATCCTTTACCGACGTTCCTCGTCAGGTGGCCTTTACCCGAGGTGTCCTGCAGCAGGACGAGATCGCCTGGAAAAAACTGCCGGACCTCCCCATCAGTCGTCTCCATCTCCACTGTCCCTGTCATGAGTGCAAGGAACTGCCGGGCGGGAGCCGGGTGCCAGTCGCCAACCCAGCCGGGCTCAAACGTATAGAAGCGATATTTCGACGCGGGACCATCCTCGGAGACATAGAAGGGGGCGGCAGGTGGTGCTGCACGCAACAGATTCTGTTCGACCGTCACGGTATCAAAGCAGGTGCCACCCTGTGCATCCGTTGATATCCTGTGATATGTCACCTGGGTGAGCCTGGGCGGGGATGTTTGTGCCATGGTTGGTTTCGTCCTTTTCAGTTGTGGGCGGGAGATGCCTCCCGTTGAGAGTACAAACAGAATGATGCTATAAAATTATTGCGGCAATCCCTTCCATTAATACAATACGGGATAAAACAATCAACAGAGCCCCCTTACAATTCCATGAAACAAAACCCACTAACTCTTTGCCCGGTTACAATTAGAACGCGTTTCTTAAAGAAGGGAAAAATTAAACCAAAAAATGCCCAAAAATTCAATAATAACCAGGATTATGCCTTAAAAATTGATCGTCCATGGAAACAGGGGATATGATATAAACGAGAGAGGATGAAATAATCTCAAAAAGGAAGCGTTCCCCCGGGATAGCACCTGTCTGTATTCCGGTCTGCTATTTCCGGCCGATCGCCTTGTCAGCTGTATCAAAGATGAGATCCTGCTCCCGGTATGGGAAGAAATGCCCTCGCCCGTCAAGGACCTGCAGTTCGCAGGAGGGTGCATTCTCACAGATATGGCGCCCGTACTCTAACGGGACCAGCGAGTCCTCGTTCCCGTGCAGGATATGCAGCGTGCAGGGAATCTCCCTGATCCGGAACCCCCGGTCCACGTAATGGATCGCAGCGTCGGTGGCGATACCCCGGCTTCCCTGCCGGAACGACTCCTTTTCATCGGCCAGGAACATTTCTTTGAACCCCGGGCCCATCGCGATCTCCCGGTCGTTCCCCTCGAGCTCCTTGTAATACGGCCCGGGAATGAATTTATCGGCAAGCTCCACCATCTTGAAGAAGAACCTGAACGTGCGGGGATGAGTCTTTGACAGGGCCACGGATTTCTGGTCCATCAAAAACCGTAAGAACTTCTCTGCCCCCGGCATCTCGGCACAGTTCGTGTACCCGGCGAGCGTGATGTTGAAGAGCGGCCGCTCCGGGATTGCGTACCCGCAGAAAGTTGTATGGGCTCCCGTTCATGAGCAATGTTTATCGCCCATCAGCGAAATCATTCCCTCGATGATATATGGCGGAAAAGGTTCTTATCGCGTATGCGACACGGAATGGTTCGACGGCTGAGATTGCAGAGGCTGTTGGAAAGGAGCTGAAATCTGCCGGTCACAGCGTTGAGGTAAAGGAGATAAAGACGGGGACCTCGGTCGAAGGAAATACGTCGATTGTCATCGGTGCACCTATGTACGCGGCAAAATACATCGAGGCGAAGAAGTTCGTCGACCGGTTCCGGGAGAATATCGTGGGACTTCCGGTTGCTATGTTTGCGGTCGGGCTGGCTGCTGTCTCGAAGGATCCCAGACTGATCGACGAGACGAAAAATGCCCTCCAGGGATCGCTTGATCCCATAAAAAAGGTCTCAATGTTCTTTTTTTCCGGAAATCTTAACGGGAAAAAGATATCATTCATTACGAGAAAGATGGTCGAGCATTTCGGCAAAGTACCGGCGGGGGACTACCGCGACTGGGATGCGATTGCGGCCTGGGGAAAAGAAGTTGCGGGAAAGGTGGGCAGTTAAGACTTCCCGCGTTTTCATGCCGGCCGGGGCACCATTCCGGCAAACGGCTCAATTTCAACTTATTTCCGTATTAAGGACTTTTTTTGTTTTATTGTTCCTTATTTGTGTTTTTTCCGTATTTGGACATACATGGAAAATCCACTCGCACCTTGTCCGACGTCGGATAACCTGTGGAAAACGAAAGGGACGTGATGAGGACCAAATCATCGTAACGATAGCGTATTCTTGTAAATCTTCCCGTCTTTCATGATCATGACGAAGTTTCTCCCGGCGTCTGCAACCAGGTCGATGTCCACGAGCGGGTTTCCGTTCACCAGGATCATGTCGGCCAGAGCACCTTCTGCGATGACCCCGAGTTCGCCCGGATACGGATCACGCGGGCCGCACAACTTGAGCAGTTGTGCATTGTCGTACGTAGCCATCTTCAAAGCCTCGTATGGCGAAAACCACCGCTGAAGTTTGGCCAGGACTTTGCCCTGTTTTTTGGCGAGACCGGGATCGAACAAGGTATCGGTGCCCCAGGCGAGCTTTACGCGGTATTTTTTTGCCAGGTTGTACGCGTGGTCGGTCCCCGCTGTCACCTGGATGAACTTGGCCCGGTTGACCGGGTCCGGGAACGGGACAGCGTCCTCGTCGTCGAGAATCGGCTGGATGCTCAACCATGCCCCCTTTTTCGCTATCAGCTTCATGGTCTCTTCCTGAAGGAGATGGCCATGCTCGATCGAGAGCACCCCTGCCTCGAGGCACTGCCGCACGGAAGCGTCGGTGAAAGCATGCACCGCGACATAGGTGTTCCAGGTCCGGGCGACATCAACGGATGCTTTCATCTCTTCGAAGGTGTACTCCGTCACATCGATGGGGTCGTAAGGGGATGAAACTCCCCCGCCTGCCATTACCTTGACCTGCGAGGCGCCCATGCGAAGAGCCTCCCGCGAACATTTGATCACCTCCGGCACACCATCCGCAATGAGGGAGTTTCCTACCCGTTGCATGTAATTCAGCGGCGTCCCGGGATTCTCGGGGACATCGTTTGGCCCCCTGAAATCACTGTGGCCCGAGGTCTGCGAAATGAAGGGACCTGAAGGGTAGATACGCGGACCATCCATGATGCCCTCGTCGGTCGCTTTTTTGAGGCCGAATACATTGCCGCCGAGATCCCGGACCGTGGTGAAGCCCCGCATCAACGCGTCTTTATTCGCGCAAGCCGCGACAAGGTTCATGTAGCCGAAGTCTGTCTTCAGCAGCCCGGCTTCAGGGATTGTAGCAAAGAGCGAGTGCCAGTGGGCATCGATCAACCCGGGGATCAGCGTCCTGCCGTTGGCATCGATTATTTTCGCACCACGAGGGGCGTGGATATTTGTGTCGATCCTTGTAATCCTGTTGCCTTCGATTAAAACATCCTGGCCTGCAAGGAGGTCAGGGGACCGTCCGTCGAAGATAAAAGCGCCTTTTATGAGAACAGAATGTTGAACAGGATTATTTTGTGTCATACAATGAGGCTGTCTGAAATGTATATAAAATGTAATGGTTTTGAGTAAATGGGCATGTAACGTGAATACTGCCGTGCACCCAATTCCCTCCAAAAAAAGAGGGTCCGGGTCAGGGGAAGCTGACAATATCGTTGTTTTCAGGCAGGCTGCTTTCCCGCGGAATGGGCGTGTCGAAGAAGTCCGCGATCGTACTTGTATCTTCCCATAAGGTGATGACCGAAGCTCCCGGAAGCGACATCCTCTCGATTGCACGCGTCTCGTTGATCTTCCCGATTACGTCGAAGGACCGGTATTCGTGCGGGTAACCCTCCGCCCCGAGGAAGACCGGGGTGTCAGGCACGACCTGGAAGTGGAGGTGCGGAAGGTCAGAGTTTCCGCTGTTGCCCATCAGGCCGATGACATCTCCTTCAGTGACCATGTCGCCGGTTTTAACCCTGACGGAACCGGGGACCATGTGGGCATAGCAGGCATATTTGTTATCCCCGATATCAAGGATCACGTAATTGCCGGCGGCGGTCGCCATCGTGGCCGGTGGAGCCGAGTAGATGGTCTCGATGTCAGGGAGCCCGTCGAATGAATCCGCCACGGTCCCGTTCGCAACCGCGTAGATCTCCTTTCCATACCCGAAGAAACTCTTTGCAAGGCTCACGTTCCCGGAAGCGACCTGCCCGGTTGATGGATCGATATAGATCCAGTCCTGTGCAAACCGCTGGGGGACCCGTGTCACCCCGTTCAGCGTGATCTGGCCACGGAAGTGGTGGGTGAACGGCGAGGTGGTCTCTAGCGCGACCCAGCCCGGTCCATGCATGGGCGACCCGATCACGACCGGCTGCAGGTCCTTCCGGACGGTCACTTCTCCGCCGGTAACCGTGATCGGGGCAAGGCCCTCTGCACTCCGGTTCAGCGTGACGCGATGCACGAGCCGGTCAGGAACGTTATCCGGGCTGACCCTGAACCAGATGGAGATCCGGGGGTAGACGAGTTTTCCGGTGCCGTTCATGAGCTCTTCTTCCGTGGGCGGCGGGACTGATGCCGGGTGAGAGAGTTCGTCGAGAAGATCCTCCCCTACAGCGTAGAGTACTGCCCCCGTTGCCGGGTTGAGCACTTCGACCTTCTCCGGCACCAGCGTCACATTCCAGGCCGGCACGAGTTCGAGCTCGTAGGCAAGGTTCTCTCCCTCCTGGCTCGTCACCGGGATCGGGGCGTACGGAACAGACATACTCATCACCGAAGCTGTTCCCGGGACAGGCGTTGTGGTTGTGACTCCCGCGTCCTTCTGCGATGCCGGCTGGGTGCATCCCGCACACAGGAGCGCCCCGATCACAATGAACAGGACAAGAAAATAACGATTGGCGGACATATACATATCATCCTGCTGGTTGGTGTGCCGGGTAAAAAAACGTGGCGGAAAAGATGCGTTCTATTGAAAAAAAGGATGGAGATATCCGTATTAAACCCGGACACCGTTCCAGTAATAGGTGGAGTTTGCAAGGTCGTCAGGTGCATTCGCCCATGTGCCGGTGAACGAGTTCATATCCGCAGACATGACGAATTCGAACGGCCCGGTGAGGTTTTCCGCGGACCAGGTTCCGCTCAGCCGGTCTCCTGTCACGGTTCCGCTCACCAGTTCGGTGGGTAATCCATGAGTCCCGGTCACGGATGTGCCGGTCTGGTTGAGGATTACGAGCTCGGAGTACTCTTCGGCTCCCTCTGACCACGTAGTGTTCCAGGTCCCGGCCCAGGACAGTCCGGCGGCGGCGGTCGTGGGTACTGCAGTTGCAGCCGGTGACGTTGTGACTGGTGTGGCGACGGTCTCCGTGCCCGGCGTGCTTGTGCAGCCGGCAAAAAGGAGAAGGATGCAGGCAAGGCCTGCCAGGATAAATGCGGTATTACGTTTCATGCGGTATGCTCTCTTGGAATAGTATTCCACTATCCGGTTGGTGTGCCGGTTATTAATCCTCACGAAACTGTTGCGGGGATTAACGCCATATTGTCTGTTTTATGGCCGATAGTGGATGAGAAAGGGAGTATTGGGGTTTTGCCGGGATTGCTGGACCGGGGGGTATGCATCGACGCGGACGTTTCAAGACGACAGGAGTCGATATCTCGATCAGGAACGTGGAGTGCCATGAGAAAACCGGTAATGGTAAAAACGAGCATGGACGGCATAATCGAGGATCTTTCAGGCAGGACTGAGCACAAGGTCCTGGCAACCTGGGCTGCCGACTGTGCCGGACGGGTACTGCACTATTTCGGGGAAGAATACCCGGACGATCCCCGCCCCGGGGCAGCGATCGAAGCACTCCGGAAGTGGGTGCAGACGGGCGTGTTCCGGATGGCTGATGTCAGGAAGGCCTCGCTCGATGCACATGCGGCCGCCCGGAACGCCGGAGCATTCACTCCTGCCCGGTCTGCTGCCCGTGCTGCCGGCCAGGCGATGGCAACGGCACATGTTCCCCGCCATGCTCTCGCCGCGGCGATATATGCCGCCACCGCTGTTCATGATGCCACCCCTTCTCCCGGTGCCGATGAAGCAGCGCTCCGCGAGCGCCAGTGGCAGTATCAGCACCTTCTGCATCTGGCTCACAGATGAGCATGAAAAACGGGTAACCGCGATGAACCGGACTTTTTCATACCCGCCAAAAGAACATTTTTCACCGGTTCTCCGGGTTCCCCTTATCGATCTTTCGCTCCCGCGAACTGTTGCAGGTTTATTACTCCTTACATTCCTGAGTTGTAGCATGTACACCCGTGAGGCGTCGGCCCTCGATCTCTTTACCGACTCGGTCAGGCTCATGGGCGATGCCACCACCTGCGCCGTGATGGAATTCGACCGGGAACTCGACCCGTGCCGCCTCCGGAATGCCGCACAGGCATGTCTTCTGGCACACCCGATCCTCCACAGCCGGCTTGTCAGGGGGACCGGCCCGGCATACTGGGAGCTGGCAGAACCGGCCGTGCTCCCACCCCTGCTGGCGGAGGAATGTGCCGAAGACTATCATTCCCGTGTTATCGGCCCGGTTGACCCGTATGGCCCGCTCCAGTTCCGCGTCCGGCTGCTGCGAAGACCGTCGGGAGATGTCATTATCATCAACCTTGCCCATGCCGCCGCCGACGGGTTCGGCCTCATGACCCTCATGTCCCAGCTGCTGCAGGAATACCTGGGTCCGGGCAGCATCAACCCCAAAACGGGCGGCATCCCGGAACGCGACACGTACTGGACCCGCAGGTTCATCCGGGACGCTACCCCGGCACCGCCCGAAATGAGGGTGATCAACCCGATGTGGCCCGACCCGTTCGGCACGTCCCGGCAGCCCTCGTCATTTCACCGGGAACGGATCGACCGGCCGGTACTGGATGCCCTCCGTGATCATGCCAGGGCGTCGGGCGGCACCCTCAACGATCTCGTGATGGCGGCCTATTTCCTTGCCATGACAGACCTCACCGGGCATCCGGGGCCGATTGATATCTTCTTCCCGGTCAACCTCCGCCAGCACTTACACGACGGATCCCGGGTGATGAGCAACCAGGCCACCAACATCAGTTTTCCCCTCGAACGCATGCCTGGAGAGGGGATGGAAAAGATCCTCCCCCGTGTTATTGAACAGACCCGTGCCCTCAAGGCGGGATACATCGGCGTCCCCGAACAGGTCGAAATGGACCGGGCATGTGACCCGGAGGGAAAGGAGATACAGAGGATGGCAGAGCGTATGGTGGACCTGCAGAAGGCGGGTCTTGCCGACATCTTCATCTCGAACCCCGGGCCGATCAGCCTTCCTGACGTTGAAGGGCTTGGCGAGGCTTATCTCTGCTACCCGGGAGGCTCCATGCCCACGACCTGTTTTGTTACGAGCACGTTCCGCGGGCGTATGACGATCACGATGGGATACCAGGATAGTACGAGGGCAAGGGAGGGGACACGAAAGGCCATGGATCTCTTCAGGCAACATCTCCTGTCCCCTGTGGATGAATGAAGAGATCCGGAGCGGGAAACGCAGGTGGGTAGGTGCGAGACACTCCGGGTATCACGAAGGGTCTCTGCCGGCCAGCAGGTGTGTCGGCGGAGCCATGGGTCCACGGATGTTCCTGCAGGGTTAAGACACGGCCGGAAAATCTCCTCTTTTTACCGTCGGCCCTTGGAAAATGCTGAAGATTCGGGAGAGTCAGGCAGATGTCACCAGATGTGAATGAACCTGGATAAAACGGAAGATTGAACTGCCATTCCAGCCCGCCTCCCTTTGCAACTCTAAAAAAAGGACAGATGACAAAAACCTCATCCGTCATCCTGACAACAATATTTTTCTGCTTGTGATCCATACCAGGAAATGCTTGAATGAGCAGGTTATGAGAATGATTCGAAAAATCTGTGTTGTAGGAATGCTCCTACTCATCCTCCTTTCCCCGATGTGTGGCCCCGTGATGGCAGCAGGCGGAAACGGAGGATCGGGAGGATCAGATGGTTCAGGGGGGTCAGGTTCCGGAGGTTCCGGATCGACGGGCAATGCAGGCGATACAGCAGGAAACGCAGCGGCCGGCGCAGTCCCGACCGGCACAAACGGTCCCCAGGCCCAGTTACTGGCTGAAGAGCAGCAGCGGAACCAGCAGGAAACCGTTGAACAGCCCGGTGTCCAGATAAACCAGCAGGACCGTGACCTCTTCCTCCAGCAGGTCAGTCTGGTGGAACAGAACCTCTCGCAGGATCAGGACCGCGACCAGGCACGGCTGGATGTTGCACTATTTGCACTCTCCATTTCGGCGAACGTGACAGGGGGTGCAGGGCCGCAGATAAGCGGTCTTGCCAGCCAGATCAATGCCTCGTATGGGCCGCTCACAAAGGCAGAACAGCAGATACAAAGCAGGAGCTCCTTTACCCGGATGATCCTTGGCGGAGACCAGGAGGCAGCAGGGCTCGTGATCCAGTATGCGGATCAGAACCAGCAGGTCATCATGCAGATGGAGCAACTTCTCGCAAATTGTTCTGAGTGTGACCCCGAAGTAAGCCAGACACTTCAAGAACAGCTGCAGGTGCTCACGGCCGAGCAGAACCGGCTCATCGCTGTCGGGCAGCAGGAAGAGGCCGATAAGGGGCTGTTCGGGTGGCTTTCAGGAGTCACCGGGATACTGACCGGCACAGGGCAGGCCACGGCGCTGACAGACGACGAGAAATACTGGATGACATATATGCGTGAAGAAGAGAAACTGGCACGGGACGTATATACCTCGCTTGGCGCTCAATGGAACCTTCCAGTCTTTACCAACATTGCACGGAGCGAACAGACCCACATGGACTCGGTAAAAACCCTGCTCGACAGGTACGGTGTTCAGGACCCGGCCGCAGGCACCGCACCGGGAGAATTCAGGAACCCCGTCCTTCAGCAGCTCTACAACGACCTCATAAGCCAGGGCACCATCTCGGTTGTCGATGCACTCAAAGTAGGGGTGTTGATAGAGGAGACCGATATCGTCGACCTGGACAAGGCCATTGCAGCGACTCAGCATAACGATATCAGGACGGTGTACGAAAACCTCAGACAGGGATCATTGAACCACCTCAATTCATTCGAATCGATCCTGGCCGGGTATTGAGGCGAATACCTCATCCGCACCATTTTTAGAACGGGTCGAAACTGGTTATCCTGCCGGGGAACCTGCCGTCATGAACATTTCCACGGGCGTTCGTTTCCTGTCATGCTCAACAATTTAATATCCTGCCCGTGCATTGTTCTTCAAAAGACCATGAATCCCGGTACCTTCAACTTCCCTGACCTCTGGACCCTCGACGCCCATTGCGATACGTGGTACATGCAGGAATTCCTCCGGGGAGAACGCCTTCCCCCCGAACTCCAGGGAGTCGACCCGGACACTTTCTTCCGGGTCACCCTGCCCAGGTTAAAGGAAGGAAAGGTCAGGTGCCTGTTTCTGAATGTCGGCGATATCGGGCTCTTCACCAGCTCTGCGATCATCGACAACCTGCACCTGCTGGCAGAAGAAGAGGGGAGCGAAGTTTCGATCTGCCGTGATGCCGATGAGGTTCAACGCACGGTCCGGTCCGGGAAACTCGCCGTGGTCATGGCCTGCGAGAGTTCTTTTCTCGTCCTTGAACATCCCGCCCTCCTGCGGAACTGGCACCGCCTCGGGGTGCGGGTAGCGAATATCACCCACGGGG
>JBFYKV010000135.1:0-26518 GCA_041305745.1 Methanoregulaceae archaeon
CATTCCGGAAATTTCGCATACCTGTGGCTATCTGGCGGTGCGTACGGTATCATGAACGAGCACCAGCTCATCTCCGGTGAGTGTACCGACATAAGCAGGTTCAACCCGGCGTTGGGATCCCGGCCATAGGATACTACGGGCTTCCGGACTCTCCAATATCGCGATGGAGCGCTGCCGTACTGGACGGGATGCGGTAGATCTGGTAGGTTCCAGAGTTCTCGTCCAAAGTGACTCAGTGAACGAAACTCCCTGAGGGCGATGAGTTCCCGGTAAAGGGTCTTGTGATTTCGGGCTATCCTGCCGCGGCCGCGAGGGTGATACGGTCTTCCAAAGATAAGTGTAAAAAAAAGGAACGTTTTCAGGAGAAGACTGAAAAGTCGTTCTTGATGGCGATTGTGTCGAAGATTGGCTTTAAGACCTCGTCCGACAGGCCGAACATGGTGATGTATTCCTGGATGAGCTTCTCTTCGCTCGCGGCAAGGACCCCGTCGGCCATCGCCATGTCAAGGATGATTGCGATGGTTGCGACCCTCTGTTTCTCGTTTAAGCAGTCCGTCACCATCTTCATGATCTCGGGCAGCTGGGTCTTTGCCTTTAAGACCTGGAGTGCACTGTCGACTACCCGCCGGTCGCCGCGGACAATTTTCGCAAGGTCGACGAGCTCTGCCTCGTCCAGCACGCCGTCGGATGCGATGACGGTGATGGCCGAGAGTACGAGTGCAGACTTCGGTGTCAGCTGTACATTCTTTGTTCCGGTTAATTTGTCAAATAATCCCATTTTAGTCCTCTGTGGATTTATCTATAGTAATTGTACGATCCAGTACATCACTTTTTCTATGGTTGAGGGGATACTACAATGATTTCAGGATACTACAATTGTAGAGGGGATACAATGGGTAAAGGCGGGAACTGCATTTCGATATCCGGTTAAAGACCGGATTGTCTTAAAATAAAAATTTTCTGCGTTGTTGAAATGATTGTATGGATACGCATGCATGCTCTATTTCTCTGACGGGAGAGGCTCTCACCACTCCCTGCCCCACCCCGCTGAAGATATCCGGGGGGCCGGGGTTGATGCGGAACCTGAGATTTTCACAATTAGAGAGCACGGTCCTGTTACATTTTTTAGGGGCCACAACGGCAGGGGCATCAGCCCCGGGAGTGTCGCTATCAGGAGTGCGGAAAAAAGGGATACTCATGTAGGTGGGAGGGTTTAAAAAACCCATTTTTTTTAAAAAGAACATATCACAGTCCCTTTCGTACATTGGGGATGCCTCAACGATCATCGGCATCAGCCCCGGGAGTTTCACCATCAGGAGTACGGTAAAAGAAGAGTAGTGAAAGATTCTGTTGGGTTTCAAGAAAGCGTGCCATGAGCTGGGGGGTCATAGTTGGGCATGAAAAACGGATCTTTGGTAATATGTAACCTGACTTTTTCATACCCCCCCAAAAAATTGATGTTCAGGGTCGGTTCACTGCACTGTCCGTTTCACAAGGTCGTACGCTGCCCCGGATGCCTCTGCAAGGATCTTCTCCTCGCCCGGGATCACGCGCTCGTGCATCAGGACACGGCCGTTGCAGACGACCGTGTCAACAGAACTGCCGTTGCAGGAATACACCAGGTTTGAGACCGGGTTATGGAAGGGCGTATTGCATGGGGTATAACGGCTGACAAGGATGATATCGGCCGGGCTTCCTGCCGAAAGGATGCCGGTCCCGAGGCCGAGGGCCCGTGCGCCTGCCGCGGTGGCCATGTGGAGCGCTTCCCCGGCAGGGAGCAGTGTCTGTGAGTTCCACGAAAACTTCTGGAGCAGTGCGGCAACTTTCATCTCCTCGAAGAGGTCGAGGTTGTTGTTCGACGCACACCCGTCGGTCCCGAGGCATACGTTGACCCCTTCTTCCTTCAGCCAGTGGTACGGCATCGCCCTGTTCACTGCGAGTTTCATGTTGCTCACCGGGTTGTGGGAGACATGTACGCCCCGTTTCCCGAGCAGTGCACACTCCTCCCGGCTTAACCAGCAGCAGTGCGCCGCGATTGTCCGGTCCCCGAGGATGCCGCATTCGTCGAGGATCTCCGCGGGCCGTTTGTGCCACTGTGAAACGGCATCGGTCACTTCCTTTTCCGTTTCGGAAAGGTGGACATGAACAGGTAATTTTTCTTCGGACGAAAACCCGGCAATCCACTTCAGACCTTCGGGGGATACGGTATAAATTGCGTGCGGTCCCAGTGCAGGCTGTATCCTCTGGTTATTCATGGCCCTGATGGTTTTTACCATGTGTTCCGTTGCCTTTATCTCGTGCTCGCGCTTGTCCGCGTTGAAGAGGTCGATAAACCCGTAGGCCAGTGTTGCGCGGATTCCCATCTCGTCGACCGCACGGGCTGCGTCTTCCATGAAGAAGTACATATCATTAAATGCAGTCGTCCCGCTCCTGATCATCTCGAGGCAGGCGAGTTTTGTCCCGAGATAGACGTCTTTTCCGGTCAGGTTCGCCTCGAGAGGCCATATCTTGCCGGCCAGCCATTCCTGCAGCGGCATGTCGTCTGCATACCCGCGAAGGAGGGTCATGGCTGCATGGGTATGGGTATTTACCAGTCCCGGGAGTGCGAGTGCACCTTTGCCGTCGATTGAGAATGCCGCATCACCCTTACATTTTTTCGCGGTCCCCGGACCGATTGAACCGATACGGCCGTCAACGTCGATAAAAATGTCTGCATTTTTTTCGTTCACACACACATTTTCGATGATAAACGGCTCTTTTTTTGAAAATATGTCATCCATTTCTTGTTCCTCCATTCAGGTCATGCAAGTTCCGAAACGATATCCCGCACCATCCGGTCGGTGCGTTCCTTGTATTTCCGGGCATAATCAATGATATGCTGGTACGTGAGCGTCTCGTCTCCAAGCCCGTTCGCGTAATTATCCACCGGGCATATGGCTGCAAAATCCATTCCGAGTTCAGTCGCAAGGGTCGCCTCGCTTGCAATCGTCATCCCGACGATATCTGCGATACGCGAAAGCATCTGCACTTCGGCAACCGTTTCGATCCGGGGGCCCCTGGTCTGCACGTATATTCCGCCGTAACGGGCATCGGGAACAATCCGGTGGAGTTTTTGAGCCAGTTCCATGCTCATTGACGGGTGAACGTGTCTTATCGCGTGTTCATGAATCGAAGGGATATCAGTGGTGCTGACGTAGTCGGTCGGGATCACCAGGCTTCCGGGTGGGATATCCCGCTTCAGGGACCCCGCCGAACCGATTGCGACAATCCGGGTAACGCCGAGAATCGCGAGCGCCGCAAGGTGCGAACGGTAATTGATCTGGTGCGGCGGAGTCGTGTGCTGGTGTCTCAGGAGAATGGCAATATCCCCGCATAGAACTTCAGAATTCCCATAGGGCGTATGGACAATTCTTTTTTCCAGGTCAGGAAGATCGGAAAAGAGGAGGCTTGTCCCGCCAATAATCCCGAGCATTTCAAGCACCTGTCCCGCAACTATACCTCATTGATTACAACCTCTCTTCATATTATTGCCCGAGAAGGGCATTGAATGTTTTCCGGCCGCTCGTTGGAGCTCCCCACTACCAGATCCGCGGGAGATGCACCAGGAGCTAAGTGGCTGGTATGGAAACGTCCCGTTCACATTTCCCCCGGGTTGCAGCTTGTCTTTTTGCCTCTCCGCTGTTTTGTATGGGGGTTATAGAACCCCGGATCTTTGAGGTGTTGGTGAATTGTCACCTGAATTGCCGCCGGGGCGCCCTTCGGGGGCGGCGAAGTTCATCTTGCAGGGGGTATAAGGGGCAACTGCCCTCATATAGTATGCTTTAAAAGGAATACAATAACCCACACGGAATTGCGAAGAGCCGTCTTTGTTTCATGCATATCTATGAACCGGAGGCTCATAGTGCGCCATGTTGTGAATGGTCAGGGAGAGGGACTAAAATTTCCGGACAAAACCTCATGCATGTCATCTGAAACGGAAACGGCAATAGCTGTATGTAGGTGATGGATGAAACGGTATGGATATGAGGATATTCCAGACCGTGCCGGATGAGCGGATAAAAGCGGGAGAATGCACCGACATCTATTTTCAGAGGACCGGAAAGGTCCTGCGTGCATCGGGAAAAAATCCGCAGGTGGTCATGGAGGTCACGGCATCGGCGCTTCCTGACGAATGCGGGATCTTCTGTGGTCTTGATGACGTCGTCTCTCTCCTGGAGGGTATCCCGGTCTCGGTGGACGCCCTCCCGGAGGGGTCAACTTTTGGTCCGAATGAACCTGTGATGCGCATCAGCGGGAATTACCTTGACTTCGGGCATTTCGAGACTGCCATCCTCGGGTTCTTATGCCATGCATCGGGAATTGCATCTGCAGCGGCGCATATCAGGCGCATATCGGGAGACGTGCCTGTCTATTCGTTCGGATCACGCCGGCAGCACCCGGCAATTGCCGGAATGGTTGAGAGATCTGCATGGATTGGAGGGGTGGACGGTGTGAGCAACACCTGCGCACCGGACGGGATACCCCTTGCAGGGACGATGCCGCACTCGTTTGTTATGTGTTACCAGACCCCGGGAGATGCGTTTTCCGCCTTTGACCGCCATGCCCCTCGCGAAGTCCCGCGTATCATGCTCTGCGATACCTGGTGCGACGAGAAGCGGGAATCGCTCACGGGTGCACGGCACGGGGCGTCCGCGGTGAGACTTGACACCCCGCGATCACGTCGGGGAGACATGAGGGCGATCCTCGAGGAGGTCAGGTGGGAACTTGATTCGGCAGGCTTTAAGGAGACGGGGATCTTCCTTTCCGGCGGAGTCACACGCGGGGACGTTATCCGGTACCGGGATATCGTGGATGCATTTGGTATTGGCGGGGCAATCGCAAATGCACCGGTCATCGATTTTGCCATGGATATCGTTGAGATAAACGGGCAGGGCTGCGCAAAGAGGGGAAAACGGAGCGGAGCAAAGCAGGTATGGCAGATGCCGGATGGTCTGCGCGTGGTCGCCCCGCTGGCGTCTCCCGCACCGGAAGGGGGAGTTCCCCTCCTTGCGCCGTTTGTAAAGGACGGGGTTGTCATTTCACGGCCGCAGATGAGTGATGCCCGTAATCGCGTCCTCTCATGGCGTGCGGGTCCGGGATGCGGGCAGTGATGCAGGGTGTACCAATAAACCCTCATTTTGGGTTTTTTCGTCCTGTGCACGCAGGACATGAAACAATTCTTTTAACATATGGAGACAAACATTGTAGGAAGCGGGCCGATAGATCAGGGGTAGATCGCTACCTTGGCATGGTAGAGGCCGCGGGTTCAATTCCCGCTCGGTCCATCCGTTTTCATTTTTTTCTGGATCTCTCAAAAAAATCCAGTTCTCCCGGAATGACGCGATATTTCTGAAATTAAAACGTAAGCAGTATCAACGAAACAATGCCTCTTCGCTGTTTTGTATGGGTTGATGGGACTTTGTTCTTCGGGGGAACACTGAATAGTCACGGACCCCCCGCCGGGTCGCCCTTCCGGGGGCGGTGACGTGTATCGCGTTGAGGGCTATAAGTGCAACAGCCTTCACATATCACGCATACCAGGAAAATCTGCTCGACGCAAAAATAGCAAAGCAGCCATAGAATTTAGGTATGCAATGAAAATAATAACAGGACTCTGTCCGGGCTTACGAAAACCCGCGGCACTAAAGGGTCATAAATTTTTTTAAAGAATCATGAAAATTCATTGAAAAATGCCACATGCCATTCTGGAAACCGGTGACCGGCAACTATAAAAATTAAAACCGGTGCTTATTTACTTGCTGCATTTCAAATACAATCCGATCAGCCGTGGGCATAAAGGAATGGTTAATACCCCAGGATAAGATTTTTTTTGACCTCTTTGAGCGACTTGCAGCGGTAGTGGTCCTCTCCTCCTACCGGCTTGTCGATCTCGTGGACGATTTTTCTGATGTGAAGACAAAAGTTCACCAGATCGAGCAGCTTGAGCACGAAGGCGACCGCATTACCCACGAGATATACGAACAGCTGAACAGGACGTTCATCACACCGCTTGAACCCGAAGAGATATCCCGCCTGGCCTCTGCCCTTGATGATATCCTTGATTATATCGATGGGACTGCATCAAAGATGTATAACTATGGCATCACCGGGACCGACCTGCACATGGTGGAACTTGCAAAACTGGTGCAGCTCTCGGTGGTGGAGGTAGAAGAAGCGGTGAAAGGAATCCGGGCCCTTAAATATCCACACCTGATTGAGCACCGCTGCATAGAGATTAACCGGCTGGAAAACCTTGCGGATGACGTCCTTGCCCATGCAACCAATGACCTCTTCCATTCAGCAGATGCCATCCGTATCATCAAGCTCAAGGATATCTATGAATATCTCGAGATTGCAACAGACAAATGCGAGGACGCTGCAAACGTCCTTTCTGATATTGCAATAAGGCATTCGTGATCCAGATGCAGATCGTGGTCATCGCAGGAATAATTCTTGCCCTCTTATTCAACTTTGTGAACGGGCTGAATGATGCTGCGAACTCAATTGCGACCGTTGTTGCCACGAAGGTAATGAGCCCGCTGCAGGGCGTCCTTATGGCCGCATTCTTCAATCTTGTCGGGCCGCTCATCTTCACCACTGCAATAGCAAAGACAATCGGAAAAGGCATTGTCGGGGCAGGGTTCATGACTACAGAGGTAATCCTTGTCGGCATGTTTGTTGCGGTCCTCTGGGTATTCCTGTCATCGTATTCCGGTATCCCTATCTCTGCGAGCCATGCACTGGTGGGGGGACTGCTCGGTGCGGCGGTGGCATACGGTGGGATCTATGCAGTGCTCTGGCCCCCGCTCGAAACGGTGGTAATGCTTATCCTTGTTGTCGCTGCCGGGGCCGTCCTCGGAGCGGCCGTTCTTGCAGCAATGGCGTGGTATAAAAAAGAAGAGCGCTGGATCGAATTCATGGGTGTGGGCGCCCTTTGCGGAGTCGCACTCTCTGTCCCGTTCGTGATCGTCACCTATATCCTGCCGGTTTCAGGGATTCTTGCAATACTCATCTTTATCGTGGTTTCACCGATGCTGGGACTTATCGCATCATTTTTACTCGGCATGGTCATTATCAGGCTTTTCCGGAACCAGCCCGGAAAGATGATGAACGGGATCTTCCGGAAACTGCAGGTGGTATCAGCTGCGTTTTACAGCATCGGTCACGGCAGCAACGATGCACAGAACGCAATGGGTGTCATCACGGCAATACTCGTTGCCGGCGGGCTTCTTGCCGATTTTTCCGTACCTCTCTGGGTGATACTGGTATCAAGTATCGCAATTTCACTGGGGACGTTCCTTGGCGGCTGGCGCGTCGTCGAGACAATGGCAACCAAAATTACAAAACTCAGGCCGTACCAGGGTTTCTGTGCCGAGACGGGAGGAGGTGTGGTGTTGTCGTTTGTCACCGCATTCGGTGTTCCGGTATCGACCACCCATGCCATCAGCGGGTCCATTATGGGAGTCGGGGCGACAAGGGGGTACTCTGCCGTACAATGGGGAATTGTGAGGAGGATAGTGGCGGCATGGGTAGTCACAATCCCTGTGACCTCTCTCTTTGCATTTTTCTTTTATGTCTGTTACCGGGCATTGTTCATGTGATGAAAAACGAAGTCATTCCCGGGTTTTGTGGCCGGAAAACCTGGTACCCGCGTATCGATATCGTCTGCGCCGGGCGGACCGGTAATGAACCGCGGTATCCGCGCCCGCGCGTGTCATTGGATAAGGATTCTGCAAGGCTAATAGCCTCTGTCGCGGTATCCGCGCCCGCGCGTGTCATTGCCAGTACCCTGTATCCCGGGATCAGGCTGGTACCGGGACTGTTGCAACAGGAGATCAGGGTGTACCGTCAGACTGCTTTTTTTTAAAGTTCGCGGTAGTACCTGCAGTACTCCCTGATAAGGCACGCTTCACAGAGTGGTTTTTTTGCAGTGCAGACCGATCTCCCGTGCGCGATGAGCAGGTCGGTCAGGCGGCCCCACTGCTCCTTTTCATAGCACCGCATGAGGTCTGATTCAACCTGTCCGGCAGTTTTTCCACGCGAAAACCCTATGCGTCCGGCAAGACGGAAGACGTGCGTATCCACGGCCACACCCTCATTTTTTCCGAATGCATGAAAAAGGACGATATTTGCTGTTTTTCTCCCGACACCCGGTATGAGGAGCAGCTCGTCCATAGTGTCGGGCACGCAACCATGAAATCCGGTTTTCACCATCCGGGCGGCAGAAATGATATTTTTTGCCTTCATCCGGAAAAAACCGGTGCTGTGAATGATGTCCTCCACTTCAGCAGGGTCCGCCGCTGCAAGTGCGCCAGGAGTAGGGTAGTTCGAAAAGAGCCTTACCCTGACACCTTCAACTGCCCGGTCAGTGGTCTGTGCCGAAAGAATGGTCAGGACAAGGATCTCAAACGGCGTTGCGTCATCAGGCGGGATGTATGACGCATCGGGATACTCCTTCTCAAGGATTCTGAAGAGTTTACCTGCGGTCTCTTTGTTCATGACCGGGACCCCCGAAGGACAGATGCATGCATAGTTACGTTGACAACCAGAGAAAAAGACATTATGGGGTAGGGCAGATTCGAACTGCCGTCAAAGCGTCCCAAACGCTCTAGGATGGACCAGGCTACCCTACTACCCCGCAACCCGGGAATACATGTATGCCGGTTATTTAAAAATAACTACCGCTTTGGTGCGGTGTCAGCCAGGGGAAAAGGATTTTTCCCGGTCTCGCTCACAATCGTCCCGGTGAACGATCCGGACAGAAGCGCAGCCGAAAGGTGTGCCGGATCTCTCCCGTCGAGCACCACAAGCGGTATTGAACTCCTGCATACGACCTTGACGGCGACCATGTCCATCACCGTATTTGACCCGGCGCCGAGGGTGTCACCGCTTACGATTTCCAGGAGGCGTGACGGGGTTATTGTTGAATACCTGACTGCATTCCTGTCTTTTTTGGGATCGGCACTGTAAATGCCGTCAATCGATGTGGCATTGATCAGCAGGTCTGCCCTCACCCGCTCGGCAAGGACCGCCGATACCGCATCAGTCGTCTGGGCAGGAGTGACCCCCCCCATGACAACGATCTTTCCCGATTCTGCAAATTCCATTGCGCTGGTCTGGTCTTCTGCCACTGCCGGATATGCAAGGCTGCCGAGTGCACCGACCAGCAGTGCGGCATTCAGACGGGTGATCCGGATCCCTGTCTCGTCACACGTTCCTTCATCGATGCCGAGGCTCCGGGCCACTTCAATGTAGCGGCGTGCCTCGCCTCCCCCGCCCACAACGATAAAAAGCTGCATGTGACGGGCAATTTCCGCGAGAACGGGAACGTAACGGCTGATATTATTTGACTCCAACGAGGGAATCAGTACAGATCCCCCGAGCGAGAGAACCACTTTTTTCATTCAAACCAATTAATTTCTTTGAATAGGCGAACATATATTTGTTGAGATGATTCGCTGTCCTGTATGCGGGAGTCGTGATATCTATGCGGTGGCCGGAGGGTACATCGGACAGGTCTTCCGGTGTAAAAAATGTGGCTACCGGGGCTCTTTTGTCGTTGAAACCGATGATACCGAAGATTCCGGGAAGGATACCGAAGGCTGAACCGGTGCTACCAGCATATTTATTACTCATCTCCCCGATTCCACATACGGTGAAAGAGCCATGCATGAGGCGCTCCAGTACGAGAAGACCGAAGATACTTTTGTGAAGTGTTCCCTGTGCAGCCACCGGTGCAGGATAAAGGACGGGGCTTTCGGGATTTGCGGGGTCAGGCAGAACCGTGCCGGTGTATTGTACGCCACCACATTCGGCCGCATCAGTGCGGAAGCCGTCGACCCGGTTGAAAAAAAACCGCTCTATCACTTTCTTCCCGGGACGCGCTCGTATTCTCTCGGCGGTGTCGGGTGCAATTTTCATTGCGAGCACTGCCAGAACTGGCATATTTCGCGATCCGGTATCGATGACGCCATGCTTCGTGATCTCTCACCTGAAGAAGGTGTCACTCGTGCGGCTGACGCCGGTTGTGCCAGTATTTCATGGACCTACAATGAACCGACCATCTGGCATGAGTATACCCTTGACATGGGGACACGTGCCCGGCAGAAGGGGATTGGAACGGTCTATGTGACAAACGGGTACATGACCGAAGAGGCGCTCCGCGAGCTTTCACCGATGTTAAATGCATTCCGGGTGGATATCAAGGCTTTTTCAGATGATTTCTATAAAAAAATATGTGGCGCCCGTCTCCAGCCGGTGCTCGATTCAACCGTTCTCGCAAAGGAACTGGGTATGCATGTCGAGATCGTCAACCTCGTGATCCCGGGCTTAAATGACAGCCCTGAGGAGACTGACCTGCTCACCCGGTGGATCCTTGAAAACTGCGGCCCGGATACACCTGTTCATTTCACGCGGTTTCATCCTGAATATCATATGCAGGACAGGGGAGCAACTCCTGTCGCAGTCCTCGACCGGATATACCGGCGTGCGAAAGAACTTGGCCTGAAGTACCCGTACGTGGGAAATGTCTATAACCACCCGGGCGGGAATACGTGGTGCCCGGCCTGCGGGGCACTCCTTATCGAACGCTCCGGTTTTTACAGCCGGTTCCGGAATCTCTCCGGTCACCAGTGTAAAAAATGCGGGGAAGTCATTCCGTTTGTTGATCATGCCGGCTGAACAGATACGCGAGAACCGGTTTCTTGTTGACAGGATGCTCGGGACACTCTGCCGGTACCTGCGGTTCATGGGCTATGATGCCGTCAGTGCAAATGCGTTTGAAACGGGAAATAAAAAAGAAGATACGATGCTCCTTTTGCAGGCACGGGATGAGGGGCGCATCCTCCTCACAAAGGACCGCGAACTGGCACGAAGAGGCGGGGATACTGCATTTCTCGTAAGGGCTGACGATGTCATGGACCAGGTAGGGGTGCTCGCACGGCAGGGCATGATCGAACCTGTTATCCGGATGACGCGGTGTTCGCTCTGTAATAAACCACTCAGGCCTGCCCGTACCCGTGAGATCGAAAAATCGGCGTACGCCCCGGGAGAGAGAGACGGATACGATTTTTTCTGGTGCCCGGACTGTAAAAAACTCTACTGGATGGGCTCACACGGCAGGAATCTTGACAAACGGATAAAAGAAAAACTTGGGGAAGGATAAATCAGGCTGCTTCAACAGTGCCTTTCTTTTCGGCGACCTGGTTGAACCGCTTCAGCCAGACGAGTTCGTTCCCCTCGAACCCGAACTTCTTCATCGTGAGGATATCAACGCCTTTGGGGACTCCGGACACATCAGCGTTCTGGGGTACCAGAATGATCTTTCCCGGGTGGGCGACACCACCAACCGGCATTGAACCGGCCATCATATCAAGTGCATTTATCATGCCCGGTGAGACCTTCTTTTCAAAGGAGGCAACAATATATGCGCCCTCTGATCGCCCGAGAATTCTCCGGTTCGCAACATATGCCTCGCTCTGTCCGGTTCCTGCTGCCGGTTTCATCTGCCATCCGTCAACCGTTGAAAAGAACCGCTTCAGTTCTTTCCGAACGAAATCATGCATAACATCTTCATTTGATCCCATAATTCATCGCAAGATGATACTTTACCGCAGAATGCTATAACTATTTTGTATCGTTTTTTAAGATTCCGGCGGGACGAAACCTGCCGGGGTCCGTGAGTACTGTCATGGCAAAATATTTCTTTAATACGTTCCTTAATATTGAAATACTGTGTTTATTCAGGCGTTGTTATTATGGTAACCCCCCCCTCACCCCATATGGTTCATGGAACAAGGCAGGAGAGTTGCAGTCTCAACGAGAACCCTTCCTATTTTTTCAACAGGGAACTGTCGTGGATCGAGTTCAACCGCCACGTGCTCACCGAAGCGATGGATAAGAGCCACCCCCTCCTTGAAAGGGTAAAATTTCTTTCGATCTTTGCAAACAACTTAGACGAGTTTTTTATGATCCGGGTTTCGGGACTCCAGCGGCAGGTCGCACAAGGGGTCCGTGAGGCACCGCCTGACGGCATGACCCCCTCCCGGCAACTCGATGCCATCCATTCCGTCCTCTCAGACATGCTTGTGCAGCAGTCAGAGGTATGGAACAATGACCTGGTGCCCTCACTCGACGAGAAAGGGATCCGGATAGTACCCTACCGTGAACTCGACGACGCCTCCAGGGAATCACTCAGGGATTACTTTACCAGGGAGATCTTCCCGGTCCTCACACCTCTTGCATTTGACAAGACCCATCCCTTCCCGTTCATTTCAAATCTCTCACTAAACCTCGCGATACTCCTGAATGACCCCGAAACAAACGAGGAATATTTTGCCCGGGTGAAGGTCCCGACCACCCTTTTTCCAAGGATCATAAGGGTTCCGGAAAAACCCGGGTATTCCGGCCCGGAAAAACTGGTCTTTATCGAAGAGTGCGTGGCGTCCAACCTTGATATTCTTTTCCCGGGTCTTTTGGTCAGTGCCGTGTACCCGTTCCGTGTCACCCGCGATGCCGACCTCGAGATCGAGGAAGACGAAGCATCAGACCTTCTGACGGCAATTGAAGAGAGCGTGGAGATGCGGAGGATCGGCTCGCCGGTACGGATCGAGGTTGACCGGTCGATGCCGGCACGGATCTGCAGGATGATAGGAAGGAAACTCGGGATTGCACAGGATATGTTTTACCGGGTCTCTTCACCGCCCGGGATGGCTGACCTTATGGAGCTCCTGCGCCTGGAACGTCCCGATCTCAAGGACGAGCCCTTCGTTCCGGGCATCCCCCCGGGTCTTGAAACGGGTGAGGACTATTTTTCTGCGATCCGGAAAGGGGATATCCTTCTCTTTCACCCGTACGACAGCTTCACCCCGGTCATTAATTTCCTTTCTCAGGCAGCAGAGGACCCTGATGTGCTTGCAATAAAAATTACGCTGTACCGGGTAGGGGCAAATTCACCTGTCGTGAATGCGCTCCTGAAGGCACGTGAAAACGGGAAGGCGGTAGCTGCCCTCATCGAGCTGAAAGCCCGGTTTGACGAGGAAAATAACATCGGCTGGGCACGTGCCCTTGAACGTGCCGGTGTCCATGTCGTCTACGGCATTGTCGGGTTAAAGGTGCATGCAAAGATCTGCATGGTTGTCAGGAAGGAAAAAAGCGGGATCGTGCGGTATGTCCACCTCGGCACCGGGAATTACAATGCGACGAGCAGCAGGATTTACACGGATTTAGGGGTATTTACTGCACGGGATGATATAGGCCGGGACGCCACCGACCTCTTTAACTCGCTTACCGGCTGCTCGCGGCTTCTTGAGTACAGGTCACTTCTCGTGGCCCCCAATGGTATCCGCTCAGGCATCCTTTCCCGGATCGACCGTGAAACAGAACACCACAGGGTGCATGGAAACGGCCGTATCATCTTCAAGATGAATGCCCTCGTTGACAGGGACTGCATTTCCGCCCTGTACCGTGCATCACAGGCAGGAGTAGAGGTCATTTTACAGGTGAGGGGGATATGCTGTCTTCGCCCCGGGATTGAGGGGATATCTGATACGATCAGGGTCACGTCCATTGTCGGGAGGTTTCTTGAACATGCGAGGATCTACTATTTCCATAACGGGGGAGATCCTGAAGTATTCCTGGGAAGTGCAGACCTGATGCCAAGGAACCTGGACAGGCGTGTCGAGGTACTGTTTCCCGTGGAAGACCCGTCCATTAAGGCGGCGATCACCGGCCAGATCCTCCCGGTCCATCTTTCAGACAATACAAAGGCCCGTGTCCTTGGCCCGGACGGCATGTATGCACGTGCCGTAAGAAAGGCAGGTGTACCGGCCTGCAATGCACAGGAATGGTGTCTCTCCCACCGCGGGGCGTGGCATTATGGCAAAAAAGAAGAATAAAAAAAACCGGAAACAAAAAGACGAAGAATTCTGCCATTATGGAATCACGTACACTTCCCGCCTCCTCGAGGCATTCCGGACAGAGATAGAAGGAGTTAAAAAAGCCGATGATATCGAATACATACACCAGATGAGGGTAGCCTCCCGGCGGCTTCGTGCGGCACTTCCCCTTTTCTCTGCATGTCTTCCTCCCAAACGTTACCGGACCTGGATCAAAGAGATCAGGAGGATGACAAAGGCGCTCGGGCGGGCCCGCGATCTCGATGTCCAGATAGAATTTCTCGGGTCGTACCTTGAAGGCCTCCGGAATGAGGAGCAGGGTACAGGAACCGGCACGGTCCCGGTGAATAATACCGGTGCCCGGGCAGGAGAAATTCAGGTGCGAAGCCCTGCAATCCCGGGACCTGCCGTCAATGAAAAAAATACCGGTATCTGGTCAAGGATCAGGGGCAGCGTTACCTCAATCGGGTTCAGGGTATGGCACGGTACGGTTCAGCAAAGTGAGCCGGAACAGGCACTGGTCCCGAAAAAAAAGAGGCGTCAGGCAGCTGACTCACGGAAAGGGGTGGAGATACTGCTCCTGCGCCTGAAACAGGAGCGGAAACGCGTCCAGCCCGTCGTGATTGAGGACCTCGGGCTGCTCGAAAAAAAAGATGTCATCCGTGAAATGGACGAGGCATTTGGCCGATATACAGGAAAAAATACTGAAAAGAAGGTACAACAGGGTATTTACAGCGATCAGCTCTTTATTACTGCCGGAAAAGAGATATCGGCGAGGCTGGCAGGCCTGCTCCGTTACGAAACGAGTGTTTACCTGCCGGATGCGATTGAGGATCACCATGCCATGCGTATCGAGGCAAAGAAACTCCGGTATACCATGGAGACCTTTGCCACGCTCTATGGCAGGGAGATAAAAGAGCCGCAAAAGGCGATAAAAGGACTGCAGGAACTTCTCGGAGAACTCCATGACTGCGATGTCTGGTCAGTGTACCTCCCGCAGTTTCTCGGACAGGAGCGGGAGAGGATCATCGAATATTTCGGCAACGACGATTTTTTCGGTCTGATAGAGCCGGGAATAAGGGCCCTGATGGAGGACCGTCATCAGAGAAGGGAAACGTTGTATTCGGACTTTGTGGCGGCATGGAAAGACCTGCATGCAAAAGGGATATTCCAGGACCTGATACGGACAATAACCGCTCACTCCGGAACGCCCGGCATGGATTCGGCAGTGAAGGTCGTAACGACCGACGGTGCCGCCCCGGCGGTCGTGGCGGTGATAGGAAATATAAACGGGAATCTACCGCTCCTTGAGGCGATCCTTGCGGATGCCGGGAACCGCGGGGCGGACCTCGTTATCGGCTCCGGAAATCTCGCGGCGGGCGGGGCTTTCCCGGAAGAAACGATTGAAACGGCTGAAAAAGCCGGGATGATATGCATCCTCGGCCAGGATGACCGGGCCATGCTGAAACCCTCCGTGGAAAAAGCCCGTGGCAACAGTGCGCCTGGTATCCAGGAATGTATCTTCAGGTGGACACTGGAGAGACTAAACGACGACCAGAAAAAGTACCTGCGTTCACTGCCCTCTGAACAGAGGCTGAACCTGACGGGCCTTGATCTCCTGGTTACACGCTGGAAAATCCTCCTGAAAAACCTGCATCTCATGGGACTCGCCCCGGATGACCAGTTCGCCCGGATCGGGCAGGGCACAGGGGCACAGGTTGTCATATGTTCTGACATCCACCAGCCGTTCAGCAGGAGGGCCGGCGGAGCCTGGGTGATCAGCCCCGGTGATGCAGAGTTCGTCTCCGGGGACGAGCGGAGAGGATCGTACACCCTTATCCAGACCGACCCCTTTGATTTTTTTCATATCCGGATTCCTTATGACGTTGTAAGGGAGGACGTGGCGCTCCGTGAGCGCATGCACCCGGCGGCAGGTTATATTGACGATCGAACGGAAGAAAAAGGAGACCTTGTAGTACCCGGCGGAGCCGGGCCGGACGAGGAACGGTCCGCCATGGTAAGTCAGGGTCCCGGAATGCGTGAGAAGGATGAATAACACCGGAACTGCTCCGTGGAGAGAAGGGATGGCACCAGGCCTTTCCGGGAAATGCCGTGAACTGGTCGAAGGAATCGCCCTTCGGTACCATGACGACCGCGACCACACCCGCCAGGTGGCATGGATCTCCCTTCGCATATTTGATGATCTTGCGCAGTTGCACGGACTTGGAGCCGGTGAACGGAAATTCCTCGAATGTGCGGCGCTGCTGCATGATACCGGGTGGTCGGGTGGAAGAAAGGGCCATCACAAGAGGAGTTATGAAATCATCCTCAATGATCCCGGCCTTCCCTTCAGGGACCGTGACCGGAGTGTCATCGCAGCAGTTGCCCGCTACCACCGCAAGGCCCTGCCCGATCTCTCTCACCGGGAATTCGCTCTGCTTGACTCTTCCGATCAACGGGTAGTGCAGGTCCTTGCCGCAATTCTTCGTGTGGCCGATGGTCTTGACGTCAGCCACCAGGACCGGGTACAGGCGATATCCTGTCATGAAAAACCAGGGGTTATCACCTGCAGGTGCCGCGTTTCCGGGCCTGCAGACGCTGAAAAAATGAGTGGGGAGAAAAAAAGCGACCTTTTTTCAATGGTATTTTCCCGTGCCCTCATCATTGAAACAGGCCCGTGATGCCGCCCGGGATAAAGGGTCCCGGGGCGGGACTGTATTTTTTCTCCCAATAGAAAGATATTAAGAGTTTATCGACCAAATACTCCATTAATAGCAGTTATTTTTGGAAAAAAGGATGACGTGAACATGATTGTGATCGGAATTGATCCCGGTCTGGCAACGGTCGGGTACGGGGTTCTGGAACGCCGCGGATACGGGCATGTTGCCATTGCCTATGACTGCATCACCACCTCCGGAAAGGAAATGAATACCCCGCAGCGACTTCTCGAGATCTATAACCGTGTGTGTGCCCTCCTCGATCAGTACCAGCCGCAGTACCTTGCCATGGAAAAATTGTTTTTTTCAAAAAATATCACCTCTGCGATGAATGTCAGCGAGTCACGCGGGGTTATCCTGCTCGCTGCCCAGCAGAGAGGCATACCGGTGACCGAGTATACCCCAAACCAGGTAAAGCAGGCGATCACCGGTTCAGGAAAGGCGGATAAAAAGCAGATGCAGGAGATGATAAAACGGCTCCTGGACCTGCCCGAGATACCCAGGCCCGACGATGTTGCCGACGGGCTTTCGATCGCATTATGCCATATGCACGTGATGAGGTAGTATGATTTCACACCTGCGGGGAGAGGTTACCCGGACCGGGGAGGGGTTCCTGGTGCTCGATGTCGGCGGTGTAGGATACCGGGTCTTTATGCCTGTTCCCGACCTGCATGACCTTTCGGAAGGAAAAGGGCAGGTCACCGTCTTTACCCACCTTGCCGTCAGGGAAGATGCACTTACGCTGTACGGGTTTGCAAGGCCGGGCAGCCTCGAGATGTTCCGGCTCCTCATCAGTGTGAACCGTGTCGGCCCTGCCCTCGCACTCACCATATTATCGGGAATACCGGTCCCTGATTTTGCCGCAGCGATACTTGATGAAGACGAAAATGTCCTTATCCGCATACCCGGTATCGGCCAGAAAAGTGCCAGACGCCTTATTGTTGAACTGAAGGACAAGCTGAAGAAGAAAGCGCTCCTGGTCATGGCTGACGAGCGCCATGGTGATCCTGTCAGGGACGATGCGGTCGCTGCACTCGTCTCTCTCGGGTTCCAGAGAAAGGAATCGGTTGCAGCGGTTGAGAATGCAATTAAGTCACAGGGGAAGTCTGCGGTTGAGTCGGTGATCAAGGCAGCCCTGATGACATTTCGGAGCGCTGAAAAAGAGACATGAGTTTGAGAATTGTATCTGAAGATCCCGTGACCGGCGATCCCGATGAAGGCACGATCCGGCCGGACCGCTTTTTGGAATTTGTCGGGCAGGCCGGGATAAAGGATGCATTAAAAATAGCCATCGAAGCGGCGAAAAAACGGTGCGAGCCCCTGGACCACGTCCTCTTTTCAGGGCCGCCGGGCCTTGGAAAAACAACCCTCTCGCATATCGTCGCCCGCGAGATGGGGGTGAATATCCAGACCACCAGCGGGCCCGTGCTGGAAAAACCAGGGGACCTTGCTGCCATTCTGACAACACTCAAAGAAGGGGACATCCTTTTTATCGATGAAATTCACCGGCTCAATACCGTGACTGAGGAAGTCCTCTACCCTGCGATGGAGGACTTCGAGATCGATGTCATGATCGGTGAGGGGCCCAGTGCCCGCTCGATCCGGCTTGACCTCGAACATTTCACGCTTATCGGTGCGACCACCCGTATTGGTCTCTTAGGGTCACCGTTCAGGGACCGGTTCGGGCTTATTTTACGTTTAAATCTCTATTCTGCGGAAGAACTGGCAGAAATTGTAACCAGGAGTGCCGGTATCATGAAACTGCCGATCACCCCGGACGGCTCTTTTGAGATCGCAAAAAGGAGCAGGGGGACCCCGAGGATTGCAAACAGGCTCCTCCGGAGGGTGGGCGATTTTGCACTCGTGAGACACGACGGGCTGATCGATCGTACTATTGCAGATAGTGCCCTCAAAATGCTCGGGATTGACCAGCTCGGTCTTGACGAACTGGACCGTCGCATCCTGAAAGTGATCATCGATGATTTTTCCGGCGGCCCGGTCGGGGTCAAGACGATAGCAATATCGGTCGGAGAAGATCCGAGGACTATCGAGGACGTGTATGAACCATACCTCATCCAGATCGGGTTCCTGAAAAGGACTGCCCAGGGCCGGGAGACGACACCTGCGGCAGCAGGTCATTGTCACCGGCAATGGTGGTAATTCTCCCGCGATCTCCTGTACCTGTGCGTTTTTTGGGTGATGGTTATATATAGGTCTGGATATTATTGAAATCTGACAGATATTCAGGCCTGAATGGGATACTGCCTGCCGGGTAGGTGCCGGCACCCCTCTGAACGTATGTCGGATAAAAAAAGGCATGACCATGAAGTGGATAATTGCATTCGTTCTCCTCGCAACAGTGCTGATAGGTGTGGTCCCGTCTGCAGGATCGTCAGGTGCGCTGGTATCGGTACCGGACTGTGTAATTAACGCCGCCGGAGAAAGCACGGAATGCCCGGTAATTCTTGAAAAAGCTGTTTTCGGTCTTTCCGGGTATGAAATTTCAGTGTCGCTTGAGGATCCCGGCATTGCAGAAATTACCGCGGTGAAGTTTCCTGCATGGGCAGGACTGAACAGCAGGGGAAGGCTGCCTGCCGACAGGCTGACGTTTAAAGGTACTGATTCGAACAACAAGGTGAAAGCAGGTGACAGGTCGGTCGTCCTTGGAACGGTAACCATCAGGGGGGACCGGCCCGGGACCACCCGCATAAATGTTGCAGTGGTCCGCCTTGAAGATGAATCCGGGTCAAATCTCGGTGCCGGTTCCCGCGATGGGACAATTGTTGTCCGGGGTGTTGTTCCCTCCGCAGGGACACAGGAAGTCCCTGTAAAGGACACAATTCTCACGATAATTACCTCGCCTGCGATGACCCCTTCACCCGATCCCGTAATAACTGCAGACTCTGCCCTCCCTGAGGCGACGATTGTTCCGCAGGAGGGCACGATCATTATTGACACCGTACCGGCCGGTGCAGCAGTCTTTATTGATGATCTCTATGCCGGTGATACCCCACTCACCCGTACCGGGGTCAGTTCAGGAATGCACACGCTCAGGCTTGAAAAAGAGGGGTGGGAGGTTTCTGACTATGGGGTATTCCGGGTAAGTACCGGGGAAATAACCCGCATTGAGCATATCAGCATGACGCGTATCCCGGATTCGGGCTCTGTATATCTCGAGTCGGAACCGGCAGGTGCGATAATTCTAATCGACGGGGCTGAATCGGGGTCCACTCCTGTCATCCTGATACTCAGACCCGGAACTCATACGATTACCACAGAAAAAGGCGGCTTCCTGCCCTTTAAAGGGACGGTTATGGTCCCGCCCGGGCAGACCATTCACTATCCCCGCATTGTCCTTGAAAAAGAACCTGGCTGGATCATTACCGCAACGAGGTCCGGTAACGGCACGATCTCACCGGAGGGAGTAGTTCCGGTTGAAAAATCCGGAAATATAACATTTATTGTAACCCCTGCACCCGGGAATGTTATCGGTAACGTGACCATCGACGGTGAACAGATCGAAACCCGGGAAGAGATACCCTTCGTGTTCGTGACTGCAAATCATACCCTTGATGTTACATTTGTACCCGGACCTGTAGTACAGGATGCCTCGCATGAGAGTACTGTAGTGAGCGCTGAATTTTCATCAGATATCAGTTCGGGTTATGCACCGTGCACGGTTCATTTTACTTCCGGGTCTTGCGGAGCAATATCCGGGTATGAATGGGACTTCGGGGACGAAACAATCGTGAAAAATGACGGAAACTGCAGTCATACGTATGCAGACCCGGGTAACTATACCGTCAGCCTCACGGTGTATTCCGGCTCGACAAGCGATACCATGACAAAAACAGGGTATATCCAGGTCCTGCCATTACCCGATCCCCTCGAGGCATACTTTATTGCAAATGTGACAACCGGGGTGTCACCGCTTCCGGTACAGTTCAACAGCTCGTCCACCGGGACTCCTGAGACATGGACCTGGGAATTTGGTGACGGTGCGAATTCTACCGAAGAAAACCCGCTCCATGTATTTGAGGAAAAAGGTATCTTCAATGTCAGCCTCACGGTCGGCAGGGGTACTACTACCGACACCTTCTGCAGGACCGGTTACATTACCGTTATCCGTCCCGCAATCGGGGGCGACACGGGAACGTATACCCTGTACTGCAATGTCGAGGATGCCCCGGTATATTTTGACGGGGAATTCTGCGGCCGGGTAACGAATGGATCGTTTGTCATGACCGTTTATACCACGGCGACTCCCTATACGAACTACGAGGTGAGGGCTCCCGGATATACCCCGTATAAGGCAAATATCAGGATTTACCCGGGTAAGGGCGAGAATATTGCATTTCATATCAACCTGATCCCACAACCCTCCTATGATCTCAGCCCCCCGAAAAAGCCCTCGTCCTACGAGACAATTCTCTCGAATATCTCCAGCCAGTGGGGATAGCGCGGTAATGCTCAGGGAATATTTTTTTATAAAATTTCTGGTTTTTTTTTCACCTGGTTGAAATCCTTATTTTATTAAACCTGTCTGGTCTGTTTCTCTGACGGGAGGGGTTCTCAGCCCTCCCTGCCCCACCCTGCTGAAGATATCCGGTGGGCAGGGTTGACTGTGATTTTTAATTTTTAAAACGAACCAGGCATGTCATCCCTCACTTTGTGGGGACACATACATGCGGTAACCAGGCATCAGGCCGGGAGTGTCGCAATAAGGTGTGCGGTAAAAAAATAATTGTGAGAGAAGTGAGGAATTCAACAAATCCCGGTTTTAAATGAACTAAGGCAATGCGTGTCATCAAAAGACTGAAGTTGGTACCTGCCCAAAAAATTCATCAGCCCGGGGAACAGATACATTCAGGATACAGATGTTTGACGGGCTGGAACTCTCACCAAAAAGAGTTGAATATCTCAAATATATTCTTCTGAAAGGAGAAAACGTGAGGACTACCGACCTTGCAGATTACCTGCACGTCGATCCGTCCACCGTTTCAAAGGGTATCAGTGATATGACAGGGGAGGGGCTGGTATCTCATATGCCCTATCATGGAGTTTCACTGACTGAATACGGCCGCAAATATGCAGATTTTGTAGTCCGGCGTCACAGGATCCTCGGCCTGATCCTCTCCCATTACGGCCTGAACGAGGACGAGGCCTGCCGTGAGGCTGCACGGTTTGAATGCTTTGTCTCACGGGATGCGGTAAATAAGATGTGCAGGGCTCTCGGCCACCCAAGTATGGGGATTTGCGGAAGAATCAGCCACGATGAATTCTGTTTGAACCGTCCGGATTAAATGAATGCCATTGGAGGGAAATAAGATATGATACAGGGAAAAAATCCTGGCTGCGTACCAAACTTTGTGAGGTCTTTGCGGAAATGCTGCAGAGGCGGGATATGAGAGGTTCAATGAAGCATATTCCGGTTTTATTATTCATATTCGCATTCGTGATCGTATTTTCCGGGTGTACCACGCAGGTCCCGGAAACCGGCGGTCCGATACAGGCCGCAGTCACCCTGCTCCCACAGGCTGAGATGGTCAAAGCGGTGGGAGGAGACCGCGTCGACGTGATAGTAATCGTCCCGCCCGGAATGGAACCTCACACGTACGAACCATCTGCCGGCACGCTTATCGCGCTCCAGAAAACCGGTGTCTGGTTTAAAATCGGGAACGGACTCATGCCCTTTGAGGATAAGCTGTCAGGGAAGGTAGTGGCGCTGAATCCCGGAATACTTATCGTGGACACATCGGACGGAGTGCCCCTCATCCATGGGTCAGACCCTGATTCGCCTGCGGGAAATGACCCCCATGTATGGCTTTCCCCGGCAAACGCACGCATCATGGTTAAAAACATTGCAGGCGGGCTGATACGTATCGATCCTGACAATGCTGCGTATTACGAGGGGAATGCCGGAAAATACATCGTAAAACTCGATGCACTCGACGCGAAGATAAAAGAAGAGATGAATGAAACTCCGGGGCGGACGATCATTGTCACCCACCCGGCATGGAGTTATTTTGCCCGCGATTACGCGATCGAGCAGGTATCAATTGAGTCAGAGGGAAAAGAGCCGACGGCAAGGGATATCGAAGCGGTCGTGACGCTGGCCCGGCAGCGGAATATTTCCGTCGTCTATATCGAACCCCAGTACAGCGCCAGAAGTGCGGAAGTCATTGCAGCAGAGATAAACGGTAGCATTGTCACCATCGATCCCCTGGCAGGGGATTATCTTGAGAATCTTGACCGCGTGGCTGCACTGTTTGCAGGGAAGAATGCATGACTGATAAAGAGGCAATAGTCGTCAGCGATGTCACCCTTACCATGAACGGTCACCCTGTTCTTGACCATGTCAGCATCAGGGTTGAAGAAGGTGATTTCTATGCCATTATCGGGCCGAACGGCGGCGGGAAGACGACGCTCCTCAAAATTATCCTCGGCGTGCTGAAGCCCGGTTCAGGTGAAGTCCGAATCTTTGGAGGACCCGCCGAAGAGAACAGGAACCTGGTCGGGTATGTCCCGCAGTTCCGGACCTTTGATTTTCATTATCCGATAACCGTCGGGGAGATGGTGATTTCCGGCAGGATGGGGCACGTGCACGGGATCTGGAAGAGGTACTCCGATGCCGACCGGAAACGGGCAGAGGAAATTATCGGGATGACGGGCCTGTCCGGGCTTGAAAAACGGCAGGTACGGGACCTTTCGGGCGGAGAACAGCAGCGGGCAATTATTGCCCGTGCACTTGTGGGGGACCCCCGGATTCTCCTCCTCGACGAGCCCACCGTCTACGTGGATACCCCCTCTGCAACACTGTTCTATGAAATCCTTGATGATCTGAAGAAAACGATGACGATCGTTTTAGTCTCTCACGATATCGGGGTAATATCCCCCCATGTCACCAAAATTGCCTGCCTGAACCATACCATGTACGCCCATGACACAAACGAGATAACCGATGACATGCTGGCAGATGCGTATCATTGCCCGGTCGATCTCATCGCACACGGGGTCCCGCACCGGGTCCTCCGGCGTCATGACAGGGAGGTGTGAGGTGTTCGAAGTCCTTGGCTACGAATTTTTCAGGAATGCCCTGATGGCGGGTATTTTTGCAAGCATCGCCTGCGGGGTGATCGGGAGTTATGTCGTCGTCAAAAAGATGGTGTCAGTGAGCGGGGGGATATCCCATGCCGCGTTCGGTGGAATAGGTCTTGGTTATTTCCTGGGATTCGATCCGATCATCGGTGCGATCATATTCACAATCGGGGTCTCGCTCGGTATCGGGACCCTCCAGCAGAAGGCACGACAGAACCTCGACACGCTCGTCGGTGTGGTATGGGCAAGCGGGATGGCGCTGGGTATTATTTTTATCGCGCTGACGCCCGGATATGCGCCTGACCTGTTCAGTTTTCTCTTTGGAAATATCCTGCTTGTCCCTTCGGGAGACATTGTGCTGATGGCAGTGCTGGTAGCAATTATACTCGCCATCGTTGCCCTGCTCTATTATCCGCTTCTTGCCGTGACATTTGACGAAGAATATGCACGGGTCATGAACCTCCCGGTCGTCTTCCTGTCGTACCTTTTACTGACGCTGGTTGCACTGACCGTTGTCATGCTCATCAGGGTTGTCGGTATCATCCTTGTCATCGCCCTGCTCGCCCTTCCCCCTGCAATTGCGCGGGAATGGACCGGCAATTTAAAATCGATGATGGTCCTTTCGACCCTTCTTGGGGCGGTATTTACTCTTGGGGGGATATGGCTCTCGTACCTCTTTGACATTCCCTCCGGTGCAACGATTATCATCGTGTGTGCATCGGCCTATCTCCTCGCACTGGCCGGGAAAAAAGTCGCGGAAAAAAGGTCTTTTATTCCGTCCTGAAATTTTTTCCAGGTGATCGCGTTTTGGCTCTGCTGAAATCCGGCTGTCAATAGATTTGTTCATTCAATTCTCTGGCAGGAGGGGTTCTCACCATTCCCTGCCCCACCCCCATTGGATATTCTGTGGACAGGGTTGAACGGGATTTTGTGATCTATTGAAAGAACCGGGCATAATCCACAACGCATTGCAGGTATATTCCAACAGCATTTCATAAGCCATGGGAGTATCGAAATAAGGGGTGGCGGTCAAATAAAATGAGTAATCACGAAATAATATGACAGGATGGGACTGCACCCTCTTCCTGTCCGTGCCCGCAAAAGATGGCCGGCGGGCATCGGAGACCTGATATTCAGATAATTCCAAAGAGCAATGAGCACGATCCCCATCACATCATGAGGATGCTTCAGCTATTGTTGATGAACCCCGAGATCAGTATGGTATATGATAATGTCTGTTCCTGCTCCTCCTGTTTGTACAAAGGCAGGCCGGAGATGCACGGTGGAGGAAATGACAGAGGACCACTGGCCCGGATTGACGGCGTCCTGAAGGAGAGGTCTATATACTTAATACAATTAAATATAGAAACTATAGTTATTATAATTAAAATTTATATATTTGAATCACAACTATAGTGTATGCCGTGCGTCCAGCAGGTGATGAAACAGGGTGATCGTAAATCTCCCTGTCCGGGCCAGGTCAGGCCGACCCAGAAAAGTCTCTATGAATATGCGACCCATCCGGGACAGACTCCTACGCGGACAGACCTGTCACCCCCGGCTGTTATTGAAGTCGGGAAATCCCGTTTCATTATTGAGAGCGGGGATAATACGCTCATCGAAGAGCTTCGCCTTTTTTGCGAATCTCTGAAAGGATCGCCCCGTGCAGAAATACGGTTTACCAACAGGCTCTTTGCCTGTACTGAACAGGGCAGGCTCCGGCCCTGGGGATGGCAGCAGCAGCCTTGCAGGACCGGCTGAAAAATCCGCCCCCCGTATCTTTGCATGCCGCCTGATCCCGCTACCTGTAGTTCTGAATGGTATGGAGTTCATTCCGGACGCAATACTCCATCCCGTTTTTTTTTATGAATCCTATACAGTACTGATTTCCTCAGCTGCCGGCATCATGTCCGGATTACCTGCCAGGCTCTTCATGTGCAGTTAAAATGCTGCTTACCGTGAAGGTACATCAGCCTGTTGTCCCGCCAGGCTGGCCGGCACAGGATTCCGGAGTGACACCAGCCCGGAATATTTTACCGGGGTATCGCCGGCAGATATACCCCGGGACCGGAGATATTCTGGCCGTTTGCAGCGGGCGCAGAGTTCCTGGTGGCAGCTTTCGCAGAGCGTGACCAGGTTTTCGAGGTTATTTCCTCCTCCGAGACCGCGGGGATGGATGTGGTGGACCGTCAGGGCATGGATTTTGCCACATTCAGGATTCATACAGCGATAACCGTCCCGGGCGAGTGCCATCTTCCGGGCCCCGCTCCATTTTAGCTTCTCTCCGTCGAGTTTACCACTGCTGACGGGGGGACTCCGGGAGAGGTTGTCCATGTAGTCGAAAAATGAACCAAAAATTCCTGCAGATATGCACTCCCTTAACCGGCCCCGGGAATTTCTTTTCGGTCCCCGGGACTTCAGCCTGATAAGGCGGGGCGTATGCAGGCCGGAATGGTTGCCGAAGGTAACAATTTCAAAACAGGAAAAGAGATGGATATATTCGATTTTCGGATGCGATGCATGTTCCGTGGTATCAGTGTTATGCACTCATTCACCTCACCGTGAGTATAGAGTGAGAACTAAAAATATATATTTTTTTATGTTTAATATATATTTACTTCCGGCCCGGGGAGGAGGGGGATTTCCCGGATCCTGCATTCTGGAGGACAAGGTAACGTTCACGGGAATCAGATGCCTCTTTTTCCCGTCCCATCTTTTTGAGCACCAGGCTCCTGTTGTTCCAGGCCTTTGAGTATTGCTGGTCAATAC